>DHJG01000056.1 GCA_002404215.1 Desulfosporosinus sp. UBA4726 | reverse complement strand
TACAACGCCCACTGACACAACGCCTACTGTTACGGCGGCCCCCGTGTAGGTACTAGTGAAGCCTCCGGCATAACTGACGATGAAAGTATTCCGCAAGCAGAAACAACAGTGTAACGTCAAGATTAAGAGATTATGAGTATCTGCATAGATTAGCAGACTATTGAGCTATAGAGGAGGAAATACGTCTTATGATGCGTTCATTATATTCCGCCATTTCTGGTTTGAAAAATCATCAAGTGAAAATGGATGTTATAGGAAACAACATTGCCAATGTCAATACGACAGGTTTCAAGAGGAGTCGGGTGACCTTTTCGACAATGCTAAGCCAAACCCTAAAAGGGGCATCTGCACCGATAGCAGGAACAGTAGGAGGTACCAATGCTATTCAGGTTGGTTTAGGGGCTTCTCTTAGTTCTATTGATCAAATTATGACCCAGGGAAGTTCCCAGTCGACGGGAAGTCCTTTGGATATGATGATACAAGGGTCAGGTTTCTTTACTCTAACTACGAACGGGACAGATAGAGTTTATTCTCGCGCAGGTGCTTTTTCTTTAGATTCCGATGGGACTTTAATTGAACCGGCATCTGGGGCCCAGGTATTAGACACTGCTGGTGCACCTATAAAAATTACTCCAGACACATACAGTAGTTATAGCATTGATGCGCAAGGAACTATTACTGGGATTAGAATTGATAATTCCACATTGGAGCCGATTGGAAATATTGGGATCGCAAAGTTTGCAAACGATGCTGGCCTAACCAGCTTGGGTGGGAATTTCTTTGCAGTATCAAATAACTCTGGACCGGAGGTTATTTATGGTGTTGGTGCCACTAATCCTTATCCCACTGGAACAAAGCTAGTCTCTAACGCTGTTGAAATGTCTAATGTTGATCTTTCTACGGAATTTACGGATATGATTGTGGCTCAGCGTGGCTTCCAGGCCAATTCGAGGGTGATCACAGTGTCAGATACTCTCTTAGAGGAACTCATTAATCTCAAACGCTAATTAATATGAGCTCTAAACTCATCTAAAAAAGACGGAGGGCTGCCTCATGCGCCTAATAGGGACTGCTGCGTCGGGACTCCGTGCGCAGCAGGTAGCGATAGATACTCTAGGAAACAACATGGCTAATGTAAACACGCTGGGATTTAAGGCGAATCGGATAGCTTTCGCTGAGGCTTTATCGACAGAGATGCGTTCTGGAAATACAAAAACTGAAGGAAATACAGCGCTTAACCCTGACGTTGGAGCTGGCGTAGTATATAATGCCAGCGGAACGGATTTTCAACAAGGTAATCTAACTCACACTGATCGCCCTTTGGATTTAGGAATTGACGGATCGGGGTTCTTTCAAGTCAAGACGCCGGACGGAAAGACAAGTTATACTCGTGTGGGGGCTTTTCAAGTAGATGGCTCTGCTCAACTTGTGGATATGCAAGGAAATGTGCTGGAACCTAGTATTTCAATTCCCCCCGATGCGACAAACTTAATTGTTGCTTCGAATGGCGAAATAAGAGGGGTTGTCGCTGGAGCAGAGCAGACATTTGGGCAGATCACTCTTACCGGATTTCAAAATCCTGAGGGATTACTAAAAATTGGAGATAACCTCTTTGTGCCCACAGTTAATTCCGGTGCACCACAGGTCGGGCAACCGGGTAGCACAATAGGAAATCAGGCTTTAGGAACAATTCGAGGCCAGGCCCTTGAACAATCAAATGTGGACTTAGCTACCTCAATGACAGATCTAATGCAGGTCCAGCGAGCTTATCAAATGAATGCAAGGTTAGTTCAGGATGGAGATCAAATGTGGGGTATTGCCAATTCCATAAGGAGGTAAGGTTAAATGTCTGGTTGGTTAGATGGACCAGTGCTAAACGTTTTGCAGAAGGGTCTTGATGCTTCGAGTATGAGGCAACAAGTGTTGTCTAATAACGTTGCCAATATAGATACTCCAAAATTTAAACGTTCGGATGTGGATTTCCAAGCGGTGCTGGGAGCTGCCTTAGGTGAAAATGGTGGAGCGCTATCGATGAAGATGACATCTCTAAAGCATCTCCCAGGGCTTGCAGACGGCAGTGGGTCAGGGATTGTAACGGATCAATCGACATCGTTGCGTAATGACGGTAATAACGTTGATGTAGATCGCGAGATGTCCAATGTGGCTGAAAATGGCCTTTATTACAGCTCCCTTACTCGTGCCATCTCTTCACAGCTGGGTTTGCTTCGGTCGGTTATAAAGTAAGTTCAGGCTCGAAACCCTTGAATAATTAATAAAGGCGGGGTACAAAGTGATTCGAGGATTATATACTTCAGCTACAGGTATGTTGGCCGCCCAAAGGCAGAGCGAAGTTATCGGGGATAATGTTGCAAATATGAAGACTACAGGCTATAAAGAACAGGTAGCTAGTAATATTTCCTTCCCCTCTCATTTGATTCAACGCATGGGAGGAAACCAAGCTTCTGAAGTCACGCCAATCGGCGGGATGGGGATGGGAGTTGGTGTCGATCGTGCTACCCTGTCTAATGTTCAGGGGGCTTTACAGATGACCAACATTAAGACAGACTTGGCCTTAACGTCACCAGGATACTTTGTAGTCCAGACGCCTGGGGGAGAGCGCTACACGCGAAATGGACATTTTCAGTTAGATGCTAATGGGACGCTTCAATCTCCTGATGGATATGCCCTACAAGGTGAAAAGGG
>DHJG01000168.1:4566-6986 GCA_002404215.1 Desulfosporosinus sp. UBA4726 | reverse complement strand
AGTTTATTCAGAGACTTAGGCAAGCGATTAAGAGCGTCCGCCCAAATGCTGTTCTGATCGGAGAAGTGTGGGAAGATGCTTCAAATAAAATAAGCTATGGTAAACAACGCGAGTATTTATATGGCGATGAACTAGATGCGACAATGAACTATCCTTTCCGTGCCTGTTTCCTCCGCTTTTTTCTTGGACAAAGTGATGCTGAGGTTGCTCATCAAGAAGTAATGAGTTTGTATGAAAATTACCCCCACGAGAATTTTCAGGCGGCCATGAACTTGATCGGGAGTCATGACACAGTAAGAGTTTTGACTCTTTTAGGAGATGCCCCACCAGAGCAGAGTCTGACAGATACAGAGGTTAGGACCTTTCGGCTTCCTCCCAATGCCCGACAATTGGCTGTACAAAGGCTAAAACTATTCAGCTTAGTTCAAATGATGTTTCCAGGAGTTCCTTGTATTTATTATGGCGATGAAGCGGGTATGGAAGGGTATGCTGACCCTTATAACCGGGGAACATATCCATGGGGTAAAGAAGACAACGAAATAATGGCTTGGTATCGACGAATCCTGCGTATGCACGCTGAATTTGAGACGTTGCAGACGGGTGATTTTCAGTCGTTTTTTTTCGCTCCGGATGTTTATGGTTTCTCGCGAGCAGGGGACGAGGAAGAAATTATTGTTCTTATCAATCGTCATTCAGGGGAAACAAAAACATTGAATCTCCAAGCAAGGATGCAGTCCTCCACTTTTGTGATAGACTTAATAAATGGAGAAAGGCTTACTCCAGAAACTTTAAGTGCCTTACCTATCAATGCTCTAAGCGTTAGAGCATTGATAAGAAAGAAAAACCAACCTCATGATTTGCAACTTGACCGTTTGTGTGGGGTGTTATTACATATCAGTTCTTTGCCTTCTGCTTGGGGCGTTGGGGATTTAGGGAAAGCAGCGTATGAATTTGTCGATTTTTTGGTGGACTCTGGCCAATCCTTGTGGCAGGTGTTACCCTTGAATCCCGCTGGAGTAGGAGATTGTCCTTATCAAAGTGATTCAGCATTTGCTGGAAACCCCGTGTTTATAAGTCTTGATCATATGATCAGCGAGGGCCTTTTAGATTTAGAGGAGACCCGTGCAAGATTCGAACAGGAGCTGAGCTCTCATAGGAGTTCTATTTTATTGAATCAAACTTTGAAAGATTTGAAACGTGATTTGCTCCACGAAGCCTATCAGCGATTTCTGACGCAACTTGAATTGAACCCATTTGGATCGTTTGCTCCTGGCAAATCAACATATCTATCGCAGAAAAACTATTTAGCATTTCAGACTAAAAATAAAGTATGGCTTGGTGATTATGTGCTCTTCCGTGCCTTAAAGACGCATTTCGGTGATGTTGCCTGGTATGATTGGGAATCTAAGCTTGCTTCACGTGAGACCGAAAAGTTAGCCGAGTATTCTGGGCTTCTCCGAGAAGAGATGGGCTTTATACAATTCTTACAATATACGTTTTTCTATGAATGGGATAAACTCAAAACTTACGCCAAGACTAGAGGTGTTCAAGTGATTGGGGATTTACCCCATTTTGTTGCTGCCGATAGCTGTGATGTCTGGACGAATCGCAACTTATTTCTCTTGGATGAGCAGGGTAGACCCGCTAAAACGGCAGGAGTACCGCCTGACTATTTTTGTAAGACAGGCCAGTTATGGGGGAATCCGGTCTATGACTGGGCTGCTCTAGCAGTTACTCAATATGATTGGTGGAAAAACCGGATACAGTTCGGATTAGAACTGTTTGACTACATTCGTCTGGACCATTTCCGGGGGTTTGAAGCCTATTGGGAGGTCAATGCTCAAGACGAGACGGCAGAAAATGGTCGCTGGATAAAAGGGCCAGGGAAACGATTCTTTGAAAGCATGTTTGAAACGTTTGGCAGATGTCCATTTATTATTGAGGATTTAGGAGTCATAACTACGGAGGTCAATGTTTTAAAACAGCTTATTGGCTTTCCTGGGATAAAGGTACTACAGTTTACACCCTTACAAGAGATATCAATGAATTCTGAAACAAATTTTGTATATTATACTGGAACCCACGATAATAGCACATTATTAGGTTGTTATGAAAAAAATTATTTACCAAAAGCGGGAAACCAAGTCGACTGTAGTCTTAAATACAGAGTTAAGCTCAAAGAAGATTGTCGTAAACTAATCGACGAAGTATATTCGAGCCAGGCTGCGTGGGTTATCATACCGATGCAAGATATTTTAGGCTTGGGTGATGAAGCTAGAATGAATGTGCCGGGTACAATCTATGGAAATTGGCAGTGGAAGATGGATGAAAAGCTAGTTACGGATGAAATAAAACTTTGGCTCAAAACTCAAGCAGAGAAAACCAAGAGATTACCATAGTTTAGCGAATCGCTTGCAGGA
>DHJG01000168.1:956-4453 GCA_002404215.1 Desulfosporosinus sp. UBA4726 | reverse complement strand
GAGAACCGTTCCCGCTGTCTACGTGGGGGGATGCATCATTTCCCTAAAGGGAAATAACCTTATCAGCTTCATGCATAACCTTAATAATGGAAGGCATATCGGATTCTTCTCCTGCTGAAATTTTTTTAGCAATACCGTAAAAATCCAGGCAGGTCTTGCAGACTAACAACTTTACCCCTTCTTCTTCGAGTTGTTTAAAGGCCTCATTTGCCTCAAATTCCGGTAGTAGGAGTTTAACGCCGCTCTCCACAAATAAGAGATGTGTTGGTTTTTCGCTAGCTTCAATAAGTTTGCGGAAGAAGTTTCGCATTAGTATGTGACCGAGTGCTGCATCCTGGTTTCCGATCTTATCCGAAGAAATAAAATATACGAATTTTAACATCAAAAAAGCCTCCATTATTTAAATAATACCGTCTTTGGTCATTAAGCATCGCTGCAAACGTTCTAAAGCCATATTGTTATTATGTTCTATAACCATATGATTATTTCCTTCTAATCTATAAATATTTTTAAGCTGAATTAACTACTTGGAAGGACTAAATAAGTGATCTCCCGCATAAATTGTTGACTGTACGTCAAAAGAACATGTGAAAAAAAGACTGAATGAGATCCGGTTTATAAGCATAGAAATTAATCAGTCGGCAAATTGACATGTCACAATGATAAAGCAGAAAGGGAGATTTTACTATGAAAGCGATTATTATGGCTGGGGGAAAGGGGACACGTCTTTATCCACTGACCTGTCAGATTCCGAAACCACTGGTTCCACTCTTGGACCGTCCATGCATGGAGTATATGATAGAACTACTGAAAGCCAATGGGATCACAGAGATCGCGGTGACACTTCAATACCTTCCTAAACTGATTAAGAACCACTTTGGGGACGGCTCGGCGTATGGGGTAAACTTGTATTATTTTGAGGAAACAGTTCCACTGGGCACAGCTGGAAGTGTGAAAAATGCCGAAGAATTTCTTGATGAAACTTTTTTAGTAATTAGTGGGGATGGCCTGACGGATTTTGACTTAAGCAAAGCCATAGACTTTCATAATAAAAAGAAAGCCTTAGGAACTATTGTATTAACCCATGTGGATGTCCCGCTAGATTACGGAGTTGTTATGACCGAGGAGGATGGCCTGGTTGTCCGCTTTCTTGAGAAACCGACTTGGAGTGAAGTCTTCAGTGATACGGTAAATACCGGAATCTACGTCTTGGAGCCGGAAGTATTGAGCTTATTTCCCAAAGACTCCAAATTTGATTTTAGTAAAGATTTATTTCCAATCCTTTTAAATAACAGTCTCCCCTTATATGGGGTTGTGATAGAAGGGTACTGGTCGGATATTGGGAATTTAGCACAATATAGACAAACCCAATTTGATATATTAAATAGAAAAATTAACGTACCCATTAAAGGCGTCGAAGTACGTCCGGGTCTGTGGGTAGGAAATGATGTGACCATCCATCAGGGAGTGCGGATTAGCACGCCAGCCTTTATCGGAGAGGGAACGGTATTAGAAAATGGCGCAAGCATTGGTCCGTATGCGGTCTTAGGACGCTATAACCATGTGGAATCTTCAGTTTTGCTCGAGCGGACTGTGGTCTGGAGTCGTAACTTTATCGGTAAATCTTCGAATTTAATGGGGGTTACTCTTTGTAACGGAATTAAGATAGGAAGAGGTGTCACCCTCTCCGAACATGTCATCGTGGGAGATAAGTGCCGGATTGGAGACTTGGCTGTTATTAAACCTCAGGTTAGAGTTTGGCCGGAGAAAATTGTTGGAGAGAGTTCAATGGTCCAATCATCCTTGATTTGGGGTAATGCGGTTTCTCAAAACTTATTTGGCCCAGACGGGATTCAGGGAATTCCCAATCTGGAACTCCATCCCGAGTTGGCAGGGCGAATTGCGTCTGCATTTGGCTCATGCTTACCGCGGAATGGAAGAGTCTTTATAAGCTGTGATGACGATCCTTTCAGTGAAATTCTTAAATTGGCGATGGCTGCAAGTCTACTCGCGATCGGGATTCGAGTTCGTGACATCGGAACAACATTATCTCCAATCGTTCGCTTGGCGTGTCGAAGTGCTGAAAGTGATGGGATTCATATCCTCAAAATTGGCGAACTGGGAGAACCAAAAACACTACTGCAGTTTTTCGACAAGGAAGGACTGCCGTTGGATAATGAGACGAAACGCAAAGTAGAAAATGCCTTCCTTCAGGAGGACTTTTCTCGACCGGACACTTTAAAACTAGCACGCCTTGAGCGGGTACCCTATTCAGCCGATCACTATCTAGAAGCCGTCCTTGCCTCGATTCAACCAGAAAGAATACAAACCTCACAGTTCAATGTTTTATTGCACTGTGACAATCCACAAGTGATTTCTTTTATGAATAGGTTGTTGAGAGGTCTTGGTTGTCAAATTATTACGACGTTTGGTGTTCATCGAACGCTGGAGGAGATTATTAGGGATAATGGTGTGAATTTCGGGGTTAAGATCGACTCTTGCGCCCAGCGGTTACAGCTCTTCACAGAAAAAGGGAGGCTTTTATCAGAATCCGAAATGATGGTTTTGCAGGTGCTGGTTAATCTAGAAGTCCGGTCTCCCGTCGCTATTCCCGTTACCGCGCCTTCCTTGCTGGAAAAATTAACGAGTGATGCAGGAATCCAAGTAATTCACACAAAAACCTTGGTCCGAGATCGATTAGAAGTAGGGAAGGATTGTCCTCTTCAGATCTATGATGACGCTTTTTACTTCCTAGCTCTATTACTCCATTACTTGGTTAAACAAAAGAAAACCCTTCAGCAAGTTATGGAAGAACTACCTCCAATATATATGCGCACAGAGCTTGTAGATTGCCCTGTGGAGGCCAAAGGGCGGGTGATGCGCCAACTTATGCAGGATATGCAGGGGCAAGAACTGGAGCTAATTGACGGAATTAAGATCTCGGAAGAGAACGCCTGGGCATTAATTCTTCCAGACCTGGAAAAGGCCTTTTTTAAAGTAGTAACGGAAGGAAGTTCTGAGCAAAACGTTGAAGAACTTGCCAAGCGCTATAAAGAAAAGATCGACCTATACCAGAAAAACGAGAAGATGTCATTTGGTTTTAATTGGGATAAAGCTAAGTGAACAGTAAATTCCTGCAGTTTCACTGCAGGAATTTACTGTTCACTTAGTTAGAAAGTATAAGCAACAAAGAAGATAAGGATAGCCTTACAGTTGGTATTAGCCAAGTTTTCTTTTTAGCGCTAGTTATGAAATATTAGCTTTTGCAGGATTTTATAAAATTAGGTTGAATCAGGAGAGTAGGTGAGATGTGAAAATCTATTATATTAAAGGGGGGATGAGTTTATGAAAAAAATTCTGGGAGTCTTTCTGAAAGGTCTATTCGTTCTTACGCCCATAGCAATTACATTTTATATACTGTATAAAATGTTTATATTTACCGATGGATTATTTAAGGGACTGTTAGAGCGTGCTGGACTATACTTTCCTGGCTTTGG
>DHJG01000168.1:0-608 GCA_002404215.1 Desulfosporosinus sp. UBA4726 | reverse complement strand
TCCTCCGAAGAAGCCTTGAAGTTTATTGCTTCTGCTGGATTATTGTCGAAGAAATCTTTATAGTTACACTATTTATTATCAATATGATTAGGCTTTAAGGCTTGTTCGAACAATTCTTAAAGCCTAGTTTGCTCAAAGTTATTTAATCATTAACTCATAATCGGGAGGAAAGTAGCGCAATCTGTCATTTCCGTAGTATTAGCTAGGACTCTGGCAATAATTTCGACCTCTTTAGCAAAGCAATGATCGCCTATACCATGATAATCGCAAGTATTTACTGAGCATTTGATACTATTGTTAGCTACAGGAAGCTTATCGACACGTCCAATCATTTGTGCTCTCTCCTTAATATTTCTAGATTTATTGACTTAAGTTCTATTAAAGTTTAAGGCTTATCCCTTAGGATAAGCCTTAAACTCAGTTAAGATTTTGAGTAATTAATTACTCAGGAAGAAATGTCACGCAGTCGGTCATTTCAGTGGTACTTGCGTTAGGAGCTTGAACTTCAATCTTGTCAGCAAAACAATGATCACCTGAACCATAATAATGACAGGTGTTTACTAGACATTTAATTCCTCCGTTAGGATTAGGCATTTTTTTGGCTTGAT
>DHJG01000017.1 GCA_002404215.1 Desulfosporosinus sp. UBA4726 | reverse complement strand
CGTAAATACCCTATTTGGCGGAGGTGATTCTTCTTGTATTCAAATTCGTGGAGAAAGGCATTTTCTTCTGGAAGGTCCGCTAATGCCTTTATAAGCTCTTTATGACGCTGTTGTATCACTAAGTAGGTCTTGCTTTGATCCTTGCAGTTCTCCTGCCGCCCAGAAAGGCAACTCTTCGGAGGTTGGGATAATAACTTTTCCCATGCGCGAATTTTACGGGCCATTTCTCGTCCGTACACGCGAGTCTGCTTTCGGGGACCTAAAGCTTTATAGGTCTTTCGGAGTTTTTCTAAATCTTTCCGTTTAGGATGGTGCTTTAAAGGGCAGTTAAACGTTCCAACCTCTTCACAAAGATGATGTTGTGCCCCCTCAAGCTGTTGCTGAATTTGAGCTAATTCGGTGTGAAGATGATCAGAGCTTAAGTGGTAGCTGTAGGCAGCAAAGCTTTTTTGGAAATAAATTACAATTTGCTCTTGAGATAGAGTTGCCGTGAGATTCAGAACTGTATTGTAGGTCAGCCTAAACTGACTGGTAAGTGGTTCAAGGCGATTTAACTGGAATTTTGGCGGTGGGCTCTTTTCCATATAGGCTAAGTCAACGAGGGCAAACGAAAATCCCTTTTTATCAAGACCGCGTCGCCCGGCACGACCGGACATCTGAAAAAATTCGTGATTTGCAAGCGGGCGAAAATTTCGTCCATCGTATTTATTGAGAGAGTCAAAACAAACAGCTTTGACGGGATAATTAATCCCAACGCTAAAGGTTTCTGTGCAATAGAGTACCTTGATTAGCCGTTCTAAGAAGAGTTCTTCAACAACTACTTTTTGGGAGGGGAGCAAACCAGCATGATGATAAGCAATTCCTTTGGAACACAAACGCTTGAGTTGACGTGTCGAAGACGACCAGTCAGCTTCTGGACCAAAGAGCAGAAGGAATTTTTCTTCGACTGTTCGGCGTTCCGGAGATTTAAGATAATTGGCAATCGTAGCTAATTCCATGGCTTTTAAGGCACATTGTTTGCGGCTAAAAACGAAAAACAGTGCCGGAAGATGGTCGTGCTGGATGGTGCGGATAAGGTCTAAGTGAGTGGTCGGGCCAAAGGGATTTTCCTCGTTAATGCGATCTTTGAGCTTTTGGCGATAATAATGCCATAATTGATCATAATCGACGAGCCCAGTGTCTTTGGTATAATAAAAGTATTCTAAAGGGACAACCCGTTCGGTTTCTTCGATTAGAGCAACATCTTCATGTCGAATGGATTTGATCCAATCCACTAAATGTTTAGCATTAGCGATCGTAGCGCTTAAACCTAGGATCTTCATTTTCGGTGGCGCAAGAATAATTGATTCTTCCCAAACGGTGCCACGTTCCTCGTCATTGAGCCAGTGTATTTCATCGAAAACAATGTGGGATACCTTCTCAAGATTAGGGTCTTCTGTGATGACTTGGTTGCGGAAAACTTCCGTGGTCATAATGAGAAGGGGCGCAGTAGGGTTCAGTACAATATCTCCAGTCATAATACCCACTGCATCTTCGCCAAATTGTTTCTTAAAGTCTCTGTATTTTTGGTTGCTCAACGCTTTGATAGGTGCCGTGTAGATCACTCTTAAATTTTCAGTCATGGCTTTTTCAATTAAATAGTCGGCTACAAGAGTTTTCCCAGTGCCGGTAGGTGCCGCAACAATGACGGATTTTCCGGCGTCGATTGCATCAAGTGCTTCTTCTTGAAAAGGATCAAGAGTAAATTCGTGATAGGTGCGATCAGACATATTAGTCAGCTCGTTTCTGATGTAATTTTACTTATATTAACAAAGCTAAGAATAATGGTCAAATTTAAGGTTGAGTATGGTCTGAATGATCATTAGAATCCATAGGATGAATCAAGAGACAAGGCTAAGGGGTGATCAGTGGTGTCTTCATTGCGATTAGAGATTGAGAAGGCTATGGGACTTAGGTTCCCGGAGCGAAATGGAGAGGTGATTGTACGATTTGACGAATCGGTGGAAATTCCCTCGGCAGCTGAAACTTTAATGCGGGGGCTATATCGCGATCCTGAGAGCGTACGTCAAGGTTTTAAACTATTGCATCAAGAAACCGGAACTCTGATTGATATTCTAATGCCACGGCGCTCCCGCTTACGTGAATGGGCTGATTCCCTTCCAGAACGTCCTAAAGAAGCAGAATCCTTCTTAAAAGAAACAGCAGACCAATTTTTAAAAAGAGAACAGCGTTTGGTTCAGGCTGAAAGAGAGCTGGTGGGACAATTACAAGAGAGTCGGTTAGAGGATGTTTACCCGATCCCATTAGCGGCTTTTGGAATTTGTACTTTTAGGGAACCCGCCGTCAAAATCTTTCTAAAGCCGTTAGGCAGATATGCAGAAATAGCTCAAATTAATCCTGAGCCATTAAGACAGGCTGTGCGTGTTCATTTTTTATTCTTGCTTTTATTAATTGCAGGTGCCGACTTAGATGGGCAAGTATATGCTAGAGATGGGGAAGATGAAGGGATCCATTGGCTAGCAAGTATTTATACTATCCGATATCTGAAAAGTCAATCTAAGGAACTGCTTCAATGTTATCTAGAATGGATTAAAGCATGGGAGGGGAAGATGCCTAACCATAGTTTGCTTAACGAACGGGAATGTGAAAAGACGCGCGCCACCATGGTTTTTTGGCGTCGTAAGTCGAATATTAGCTGGGAAGAATGTTGGCGCATCATGAGCCAACTAGAAGGTACCGGAAACCCCAATTCCATGGTCTTTAATTAAGGCCAGGCCGCTAATTCATGAGGTTTAATAATTTCTAAACGATCATCCACCAATTTTAAAATCCCGGATTTTTTCCAACCGTTAATAGCTCGGTTGACACATTCTCTAGATGTCCCAATCATACTGGCCAAATCGCGGTGGGTAAGTGATGCATCTACAAAAATAGGTTGTCCAGGGTTTGTTGCTGGTTGCGCAAGGCGAAGAAAAAGGGCAGCCAGAATTCCTGCGGTAGATCGGTTGGTTAGAATTCGGATGAACTCTTGGGAAAGTCTTAATCGCCGACTCAATGTGCGAATGAGGGCAACGGAAAGTGCAGGGTTAGCTTCCAAAAAGCGGGGCATTAATTCATTATGGAGGACCAAAAGGGTAGTATCCTGGAGAACTTCGGCTGTCACAGGATAAGGACCGTCTTCAAGAAGTAAAACCTCGGCGAAACAATCATTAGGGCCACACCAATCGAGAATCTGTTCTTCTCCTGCCAGTGTTGATTTACTGAGTTTAACTTGTCCAGAAAGGACAAAATAAACACACGAACCAATCTCCCCTTCGACAAACAATAGTTGCCCACGACGGTAACGACGCTCTTTTAAATGAATAAGTAGGGGAGCGACATCGTCAGGGGTTAAAGAGGAAAACAGAGCAAAGCGGAGAAGTTCTTCGGGTTTAAGCACGAAATACACCTCATTTCATACACTAGAAGGAGCGAGGTGGAGAGGGTATGGCTATCATCAAACTGACTCCTGTACGCATCCAACAAGTCATCAACACTCCCTTCCGGGTACTAGCAGTATTTATAGCCGCCGTATTGGCTGTCATTATTGTTATAAATCCAAGCTAACCGCATAGTCAGTCAGTACAGGGTTAGCTCAGCGAGGGTTAGGGTGCAACACTATTTCAATAATAAAGCTTAATCGATTAAAGAACAAGTAAATGTATATTATAAGTTTAGAGCATCTTCTGTTGAAGATGCTCTATTAAGCGTTTAATAAGGAAGGTAAGGAAAACTATCTTTTAAGTTTGCTCGTTATGCCTTGCCAAAAGCGGTTGGTTTCATAACCAAGTCGCCAAATGGCGATGCCCCGCAATCGATAGCTTTTGACAAGTCCGAAACGAATCTTTGTGGAAAGTTCACTTTCATACCATACTGTATGTTTCTGACGTCCTCGCCAATAATAAAAATAGGGTTCAACGGCAGGGTCAGACCAGAGGGTGCGTGCGCTGGTGGGGAGGACTAACTCAGGAATATTGCGCATCGGCACCATATTTGTTGCTTCGTTGGACCAATCGTATCCATAGACTGGAATGCCTAATAAGAGCTTTTCATGTGGAATATAGCGGATTGCATAATCAAGCGCTTCGATCATCCATGGTAAACTTGCTATGGGACCAGGGGAACCACCTGAAAAATGTTCGTCATAGGTCATCAGGGTAATTGAATCACATAGCCGCCCAATGCCAACAAAGTCATAACCTGGCGCTTCCCACTCAGAACGTTTTGCAGGGATAGCAATGGTTAAAAGTAAGCCGCGGTCATGTAGTGTCGCTCTTAGGGATTCTAGAAAGGTGAGAAAAGGGATCCGGTAAGAGGCTTCTACGCTTTCAAAGTCAACATGTACTCCAGCTGCAGTAGGAGGAATTAGATCAATCATATGACGTATGCAATTTCTTTGGGAAGCAGGTGACGATAAAATAGAACGCAAGGGTAGCGGATCGAACGTTTTCCCGTTAAAATTATGGAAGAGAATAAGGGAGGCGGTGCCAAAGATAGCCTCTTGAAGGGCGAGATTATTAACTTGACCGGTGAACTGACCATCAGGCTGAAGTTGAAAGGCAAAATCAGCATAAACGTCTATGCGGGAGCCCTGTTGGCGAAGTGACTCAATTGCGCGCAAATCACCTGGGAAATCTTCGGAAACATAACCGAGTATCCACAATCGTTTGTCCATTAGGCGTCGTGCTGTAGGCGTCCAATTTGAGTTCAAATAGACTTCCACCTCCTTTGGTAGTAATACTCCTAGGATAAGATATGAGAAGGAAGTCAATAAATTTTACTTTTCAAATAAAAATATGGTAATCCATAAATTTTCTTAAAAAATAAGAATAGTCCCTTAAAGGAGGATAAGATGGAAAAGGTGCTTCTAATTGCTACTGGTGGTACTATTGCTATGCGTAAGGATGAGACAGGAAAGGTAGTTCCGGCTGTTAGCGGCAATGAACTATTGCAGAGTTTACCAGATCTTTATCGAGAAGCTAATTGGGAAATCTGCGAATTTAGTAATGTTGCAAGTTGTAATATGGATCCCGAGCATATGAGACTATTAGCGATGGAAGTCGAAAGGCGATTTTTACTTGATCCATTATTAAAAGGAATTATTATCACTCATGGTACGGATACACTCGAAGAAACTGCTTACTTCCTGGATGTTGCTATTAAAGACCCTCGACCTGTGATTCTTACCGCCTCCCAAAGAGATGCCTCCGAGAGTGATTCAGACGGTCCACGTAATTTACACAATGCGATGCGCATCGCCTTAAATCCTCGGGCCATCAATCGTGGAGTAGTAATTGCACTTAATGAAGAAATTCATGCCGCACGTGATGTGCGTAAATTGCATACCAGTCATCTGGAGGCCTTCCATTCGGGTGATAAGGGAGCTTTAGGAAGTATTGACACCGGCGAGGTCATTTGGCATCGTAAACCGGAACACACCGTTAAACTTGGAGTCCCCGAGACGTTAGCAAAGGTCTCTATTTGTAAGGCTTTTACGGGTATGTCTTCAGAAATTATACGGGCAATGGTACAATACGAAACAGAAGCACTAGTGATTGAAGCCTTCGGACGCGGAAACTTACCTCCTCAACTCATGCAGGAGATTTCTGACATTGTCGCAGGCGGCATTCCGGTTGTTATTACGTCGCGTTGTTTATTTGGGCGTACGGCTCCCGTCTATGGGTATCCGGGTGGGGGGGCAGACCTCGAACGAGTTGGGGCTTGGTTTTCAACAGATTTGTCAACAGAAAAAGTGCGCTTGTTCTTAAGTCTTGCCTTAGGTCAAGGCATGGATAAAAAAGAGTTAAGAACAATTCTCGCTAATGGGGCTGTGAATATTTATTAACTTAAGCATTGAATATTCTTGCTTTCGTATGTTTAAAAGGTTTTGTTGGCTCTAGGTTATTTCGATGGTTAGAAGCAAGAAAATGCAGAAAATTTTGTTTGCTTCTAATCATATGGACTGCTATACTGACCATGTGCTTGTTAAGACTTGGGCCTAACTACAATGGAATCCATTACTCGGACCTTATTTGGGTGGAACGGATGAAATGTGTGAAGGATCCAACGCAAAGGAGCACCCAATAAGGAGGAGTTATCATGGGCCAAGACAAAACATTAACATGCCGCGATTGCAGCCAGGAGTTTGTATTCTCGGCGAGCGAACAAGATTTCTATGCTGAAAAAGGATTCGAAAATGATCCAACTCGTTGCCCCGCTTGCCGTCAAGCACGCAAGCAACAAAATGGTGGTGGTCGCAATAATTACGGCGGCGGTAGTTTCGGTAGTAGTGGTAGTCGCCCACAACGTGAAATGTTTCCTGCAGTCTGCGCAAACTGCGGAGTACAAACAGAAGTGCCTTTCCAGCCTTCTGGTGACAAACCAGTGTATTGTCGCGAATGTTTCCAATCTATGCGTCGTTACTAGAAATTAACAAAAGGTCAGGGAATAACCCTGGCCTTTTTTTGTTTAGAGACATATTTATTCGGACTAATTCTATGCATGCTTGTATTCGCGAAAAGTACTATGAAATTCTTGACTAATCTTGGACCATTAGATATTAATCTCCATTGACAGGGTTGGAAAAGAATAGTATGCTAAAGACAAATGAGATGAATTCTCAGTTATTTTTAGAAGTTCAATTGAGAACGGTTATCGGATAGCAGGGGGGATGGACGATGGAAAGATTATTAGGAGATTTAAAACCGGGGGAACGGGCGATTATTGAACGTATTGAAGGCGGAGGAGCCTTGCGTCGCCGGATGATGGATATGGGTATCGTTCCCGGAGTTGAGTTAGAAGTTGTCCGTTGTGCTCCCTTTGGTGGTCCACTCCAGATTCGGTTGAAAGGGTACTATTTAGCGATGCGTAGAGGGGAATGTGCCAAAATTAAGATTAGTGAGACATATCGAGTTAATGAGACTTATCCAGGATATATACAACATCCACTAGCGAGTCGTTAAGTCATTGATATTGATAACCTATATGAATTTATAATTTTGCCGCTTAAGACACTTTAAGGAGCATAAAAGGGGGAAGCGGCCAATGAAAATAGCTCTTGTAGGAAACCCCAACGTGGGAAAAAGTACGGTTTTTAATGCCTTGACTGGTTCCAATCAACAGGTTGGAAACTGGGCTGGAAAAACCGTTGAGCGGAAATCAGGTTTAATCAAAAGAGCTAATCAGCAAATAGAACTGATTGATCTTCCTGGAACCTATAGCTTGACCGCATACTCCCAAGAAGAGATCATTACGCGTGAATATATACTTCGTGAAAAACCGGATGTTGTAATGGCAATGATTGATGCTTCAAATATTGAACGTAATCTCTACTTAGTTCTCCAGATTATGGAGCTTTCTCCCCGCGTTGTTATCGGCTTAAATATGATGGATTTGGCACAGTCTGCTGGTATAACAATTAATACCACTCAGTTGGCATTGGCCTTGAACGTTCCCGTTGTTGAAATTGTTGCGGCTAAAGGCAAAGGAATTGAGGAATTCTTAACGGAGGCTATTCGGGTAGGGATGCTGGAATTGGATCCTTTACAGGGTGAAGTGTCGTATCCTGAAGAACTTGAGCAAAGGATTCGAGCAATGGAAGGTCAATTGGCGGATAATGCAGAGGTAACAAGGTATCCGCTGCGGTGGTTGGCTCTTAAACGTTTAGAGCGAGATCCGGAAATCGGGCAAGAGTGGAAGTCAAGCACTCCAAAGTCTAGGAATAGTAAGAATAAGGATGCCTGTTGTGATCCTGGAGATGCTGTAAATTACGAACTAGTAGAAACAGTGGCTCTTCCTGGGGATGAGTTGCTACAGACTTACGAGGCTGAAGGGTGGGGCAAGGATCAATTTGAAATGGCCTTTGCAGACGCCAAATATAAATATATTTCTCAGATTCTCCCAAGTTTCAGGACACACGAAAACCCCTCTAAACCCACGTGGACGGATTTATTAGATAAGTGGGTCCTTTCACCGATTTGGGGTTATCCAATTATGTTTTTGGTTTTAGGCATAGTGTTTTGGGGTTCGTTTGTAGCGAGTGCGCCTATAGGTGGCGCTGTTTCCCAAGGAATGGCATGGGCAGCGGATGTTATTGTGAGTATATTGCAATGGGGCCACGCCCCTGATTTTCTTCAGAGCTTGGTGCGAGACGGGATCTTCGCGGGAGTTGGGGCTGTTTTAGCTTTTGTCCCTCAAATAGCAATCTTCTTCGCCTTTTTTTCCTTTATGCAAGATAGTGGTTATTTAGCGCGTGCAGCCTTTTTGGGGGATCGATTTATGCAACTCATGGGATTGCATGGCAAATCGTTTTTTTCCTTAGTTTCTGGTTTTGGATGTAATGTACCAGGAATTATGGCTACACGAACATTGGAAGATCCTAAAGATCGTTTGATAACGATGCTCATAAATCCGTTGATCCCCTGTGTTCCACGTTTAGGAGTCATGAGTGCTGTTGTAGCAGCATTTTTCCCGGGTTCTCGGGGATCCGTTGTTATGGTAAGTCTTCTCTTATTAAGCATGATTCTCGTGATGTTCTCGGCACTCTTCTTCAGAAGAGTTGTTAAGCAAACGGAACGTTCAGCCTTTGTTATGGAACTGCCTCTGTACCATATCCCCACATTGCGCAATATCCTGTTACCAACGTGGCAGAAAACCTACTCTTTTCTCAGAAGGGCTTGGACGTTCATTTTAGTGGCCTCTATTGTGGTCTGGGTACTGAGTTCTTATCCGCAAGGGGTTTCTATGAATGCAACATGGGCTGCGAAAATGGGAGGTTGGTTATCATTTATTGGAGAGCCATTAGGGTTTGACTGGCGGATCATGGTTGCGATCGTTTTTGGGTTTACGGCTAAAGAAACGACATTATCGACTCTAGGCATTTTGTACGGTGTCGCAGCAAATGCTTCGCAGTCTATAGCTCAGGCCATGACGGGTGCGATGACCCCTTTAAGGGCGTACACCTTCCTAGTAGTTTATATGCTCTATATTCCCTGTCTCGCATCGGTCGTTACAACGTATAAGGAATCCGGAAGCTTAGGTTGGACAAGCTTTGGGGTTGCTTATAACCTTATCCTCAGTTTTGTTATGGGTTGGATTGTTTTTCACGGTGGACTAGCACTTGGCTTTCAATAACCCCCGAATAATCCTCAGGGAGTGAACAGTTATGCTAACAAGCATCTTGGAAATACTAGCACGCAAGGAATCATTATCAATGACACAGTTGGCCAATGAAGTTGGCTGTTCGGTTAGAGAACTTGAAAGTTCCTTGGATCAAATGAAACATATGGGATATATTAGAAATGAACAATTCGGTCAAGCCTGTAGCTCAAGCTGTGGTAAGGATCGGGGAAGCGGTCATTGTGAAGGCTGTGGTTTTGCATCGTCCGAAACATTCACATTTTGGGTGCTCACGGAGCGGGGACAAGCATTTGTAGATTCGAAGCTAAAGTGAAAGATTTATAAGAGTTTTCCCACCTCTTAGCTGGTGTGTGGTTCACATTCGCAATTTGTGTAAAAGGAAAAGGAAAGGAGCGCTTTTGCGATTCCTTCCTTTTCTTTTTCTTCTAAAGAATTGTAATACAGTATAGTTTAGATCCATGTAGCTATATGCTCTGCTTCCGGTCAGTGTAATAACAAGTGGATCATAGTTGAAGCCTGAGGATGAAGCCGCTGTTCCTGTCCCAACTGGAATGGATAGGGCATAGTAGGACAAGTAAGGAAATAGTTATATACAAGTCTGGTTAGACTGAGCATAGTTGCTATCAATAAGATTTCTAGATGGATCAGCCCTGCTTTCCCTGTCAGTCAAGCAGTAGCCGAAGAAGAATGCTGTATGACTATCAAGTGGCATTAAGTAATTACTGTACATATGGACAATGAGACGATGTTCGCGTACTATTGTAGGAAATGTCAAATACTATTACGAGCATGAACAACTAAAAGAGATAGGGAGAAAAATTATGGATTTTGGTGGTAAAGATAAAGCGACATATGTCAAAGATACTTTTAATTCTATTGCTGTTCATTATGATTTGATGAATAGCTTAATGAGTCTAGGAATGGATAAACACTGGCGAAATTTTGCCGTGCAACGAGTTGGAGCAAAGGCCGGTATGCAGATGCTCGATGTTTGCTGCGGGACAGGACAACTCTCGATGGAACTAGGAAAAGCAGTAGGTAGTGAAGGACATGTAACAGGATTAGACTTCTCGCAAAAAATGTTAGATGTAGCTAAACAATCCTTGATACAGTCACCAAATCGAGATAGTATCGTATTTATTCAAGGGGATGCCATGGAGCTTCCCTTTTCAGACAATTTGTTTGACGGGGTAACAGTGGGGTGGGGATTGCGAAATTTACCGGATTTACGGCAGGGAATCCGAGAGATGGCACGTGTCGTTAAACCCGGAGGAAAGGTCGTATCCTTGGATATGGCTAAACCATCTCTCCCAGTGTTTAAACAAGCTTATTGGGTATATTTTGAGAAACTTGTACCCTTAATGGGCAAAATTTGGGCTAAAAAATCTAGCGCGTATCAATACTTACATGACTCCGCCCGAGAATTTCCGCCACAGCAAGAATTGGTCCGTATATTTGCAGAATGCGGTTTGAGCGAAACCCATTATGATAATTTGGCAGGTGGAGTTGTTGCTATCGTAACAGGGACAAAACCTAGAAAGTAATAATATTACTTTCTAGTAGGTAACTTAATTCATCCATATATTTTAAAAGCCTTCTTGTAGCACTTTAAAAATTGATGCACTGGAAGGCTTTTCTCATTTAATCTATTGGTGTTAATTTTTTATAGAAATACTTGTATTATTTCTTGATAAAATGCCAAAACTACCTGAGTACAAAATTACTTAAAAGGAGGATTGAAATAATTATGAAAGTTCGCGAAGTCATGACAAGTTCAGTAGATTGGGTTAGTCCTGATACCTCAATAGTAGAGGTTGCAAAGTTGATGACGAAAGACGATATTGGTTCTGTTCCGATTTGTGAAGGTAATAAATTAATTGGAATCATTACAGACAGAGATATCGTTTTGAAAGCTGTTGCAGTCGGAGGTAATACTTCTAACACTTCAGTTAAGGATATTATGAATACAAAGGTGATCAGCGTAAGCGCTGATCAAGATGTGCATGAAGTTGCCGATATAATGGCAAAGAATCAAATCCGTAGGTTGCCGGTCGTAGATGGGGGTAACCTAATAGGAATTGTAGCCCTGGGCGATATGGCTGTAGAAAAAATTCATATCAATGAAGCTGGAGATGCTCTGAGTAGCATTTCACAAGGTGTTCATCATTGATGAAAGGATGAATTAGCATGGCTGACATACGTGAGCGCATCGACTTAGGCACATGGGGAATGTTTCGTACAGGCTGGTGGGTCCTTCATGTCGTAGGGATTGTTGTCATAGGTTATATAGGATATTGGATTGCAAGAATGTAATATTTCTTGAATACCATGAAACAGATAATAGCGTTGTGAAATTTCACAACGCTATTATCTGTTTCATGGTAGAATAATATGAGCATAAAACGGAAACAGGGGATGTAAAAGTGGAAGGTTTTAATACGTTATCTCAAGTAATTTCTTGGGAACAAGTGATTGATAAATCCCGCTTTATTGGTATTGCAATTCCTCTAACGACGTTAGAGGAAATAGAACAGGCTATGCAAAAGATTCGTGAAGATTATCCAAATGCTCGTCATTACGTGTATGCTTATCGATTGCACGACGGATCTATTGAAAAGTCTTCCGATGATGGCGAACCTCAGGGGACCGGTGGACGCCCCGTACTCGATCTTTTACAACATCGGAACGCCTGGAATGTTTTGTTGGTTGTTGTGAGGTATTTTGGAGGAGTACTTCTTGGGACCGGAGGACTTTCTAGAGCGTATGCTGGAACGGCTCGACAAGTTATACTTGAGACTGACTTAAAAAAAATGTCCCTTAATCAGATCTATGAATTGCGTGTACCCTATGGGTGGTTTGAGTTGCTTAAGTATCAGTTCGAACAACATAAATGGGATATAAAAAAAGAAGAATTTAGCGACGTTATTAAGCTTGTTGTCCATATTCCTGAACAAGAAACTGAGTTATTCAAAAAGTGGATCGATGATTTTACTCAAAAACAAGTATATTATGAGGACTTAGGGAGTGTTTGGGGGTAGACAAATATTGGAATAAGTAATAACTATAAAAATAAAGAAAGTGAATGTAATCACTTTCTTTATTTTTATATTAAATGTATAATCATAGATAAACACAACATATTCTATATTGTAATTGATATGACTGAAAGGGGTGCGATTCATGTTGGCTTGGATTCCGGTAATAATCGTTATGGTATTTATTGGGGGGTGCGCTACGGTCATTGCAACGTCTAGTTACCAACTTATCCAATCCATTCCACGGATGACGAGAAATAGAGAAAATTTGTCTAAGACTATTGAAATATGAAATTTATCCCAATTTACTATTATTGTAAAGCACCACTTCTTCTTAGAAAGAGTGGTGCTTTTTTTTGATGCGTGAATAAACAGGTCGATTTAATTGCAGGATGCTTTAGTGAGATTTAGCTAGACATATTGATAAAGTAGTTTGACTGCTACCAATAACGACATCGTGATGAAAATCGGTTTAATAAGAGCTGCTCCACGATGCAGGGCGAGCTTTGTTCCGAAGTAGGAACCTAAAATCATAAATACGGCCATGGGGATGCCATAAGCTAAGAAAATCTTTCCGTTCCAGGCAAAGATAAGAAGAGCAGCAAAATTGCTTGTGAAATTTAAAACTTTTGAATTGGCAGAGGCAGCTACAAAGTCGAACCCGAAGAGGGCTATAAATGAGAAAATGAGGAAAGATCCTGTTCCCGGGCCAAAGAATCCGTCGTAAAATCCTAACGCAAGGGCAAAAAGACATCCTGCAAAGATATTGTGAGAATTTAGACCCTGGAATTTATTCTCCATTCCTAAGTTTTTATGTAGCAGGGTATAGATACCTACTAGTAAAATTAAGACTAGAACTGCCTTACTTAGAAAAGCTGAGCTAACACCGAGAACTGCCCAAGCACCAAGGAATGCGCCAATTAGAGTAAAGGGGATTTGCCATTTTACTAGAGTGATATTTACTTTTCCAGAGCGGGCGAAGGTTATAGAACTGTTCAAAGAAGCCATGGAAGCAGCAAATTTATTGGTTCCTAGTGCAAGATGGGGAGGTACACCAACCATTAGTAATGCAGGTAGACTAAGAAGTCCACCTCCTCCGGCAATTGCGTCGACCGCCGCAGCTAAGAAGCCAAGTGTGCAGATAATGAAAAGATTAAGCCACATCGTTTAATGCCTCACTTAATATATCAATTTATTTCCCAGTATACCACCTAGTTCGTATCTGTTCTCACTTAAAGTTGAGGGACTGGGAAAAAAGTTAAAAATAGTGTAGGATTATATCATATTTGGGCATCCAAAATGATGCTTCAAATGGAAGGAGCAAACCTCTTAGTGCGACAAGTAGGCGTTACCTCATTAACCATTG
Organism: Desulfosporosinus sp. UBA4726; assembly: GCA_002404215.1. GTDB lineage: Bacteria > Bacillota > Desulfitobacteriia > Desulfitobacteriales > Desulfitobacteriaceae > Desulfosporosinus. The sequence continues at coordinate 21,130 of DHJG01000017.1, read as the reverse complement.
GAGATGTATTAGGAAAAACAATTTTCGCCAGTTCCGGCAGGGTTCTGTTGGGAAAAGGGGTCAAGCTTAACCTCTCATACATTGCCAGATTAAGAGATATGGGAATTTCCATAGTCTATATTGAAGATGACCGCTTTGATGATGTCGTTGTCGAAGATGTAATCAGTGAAGAAGATCGTCACGAAGCCATGGCCGTTTTGGAAAGAGGCACAAGGACAGTTCGGCTGGGAAAAAGTCTTGATGCTTTTGAATTGAAAAGGACTATCAATAAGATTGTTGAGGAAATCTTATTTAAAAAGGATATCCTGGTAAATATGATGGATATGCGAAGCTTAGACAACCAGATGTTTGCCCATTCTGTAAACGTCTGTGTTCTTGCAACCGTTTTAGGTAAGGCCATGTCTTTAGATCGTGAAAAACTAGAAACCTTGGCTATTGGTGCGATACTTCACGATATTGGTAAGGTGAAATTGGATCCTAAACTGTTAAATAGAGCAGATAATATAACCCCAGAAGAGAGAGAACTGCTTAAAACGCATACGACACTGGGTTTCGAGGATCTTCGAAAACGAAAAGATCTTAGTTTGGTAATTGCCCATATTGCTTTTCAGCATCACGAGCATATGAATGGCACAGGGTATCCACGACGACTCAAAGAAGGGGAAATCCACCCGTTGGCACAGATTGTTGCAATTGCAGATCTTTATGATAAATTTACCTCAGACTACAGTGATGTAGAGCGGATGATGCCACATGAAGCATGTGAAATCCTAATGGGTCTGGCGGGGACGCTTTATCCGTTAGAAATGGTCCGATTATTTCTTAAAAATATTGCGGCCTATCCGACAGGGGTATCTGTGCGACTGAATACCCATGAAATTGGGGTGGTTGTCGATCAGAATTTAGGCATGCCAGCTAGGCCTGTTGTGCGAGTTTTTGATGAATCAGACGCTGGTTCATATGTAGTGAAAGAATATGACATGGTGCAAAAGCGTACAATTTTTATTCAGGAAGTTTTAAGTTAACCACAGTGAAAGGATTTAAGAATATGACACAGATTTATACCGAGAAACCCCACTTTATTTTTGATGCCTTACAGAAAAGGTTCCCTGATGCTCACTGTGAACTCGACTATAACACGCCCTTTGAACTCTTGATTGCCACAATATTATCTGCTCAATGCACAGATGAGAGAGTGAATCTTGTTACGGCTTCCCTGTTTGCAAAAGCGAATACACCTGATGCAATTATCGCTTTGGGAGCAATGGAACTTGAAAACAAAATTCACTCCCTTGGCTTATTTCATAATAAGGCCAAAAATATTCTACTGACATGCAAGGTACTCGTTGAAGAGTTCGAGGGACAGGTACCTGAGGATATAGATTCGTTAAGAAAACTTCCAGGGGTAGGGCGTAAAACAGCCAATGTAGTCGTCAGTAATGCGTTTGGTATTCCGGCTCTCGCTGTTGATACACATGTTTTTCGTGTCGCCCATCGTTTAGGCATAGCACAGGGAAAAACGCCAGAAAAAGTAGAAGAAGAACTGATGGATGTCTTCCCTCGAGAAAGATGGTCGCTAGTTCATCATCTTTTGATCTTTCATGGCAGGCGAATCTGTATTGCTCGGAAACCGCTTTGTGAGGAATGTCCCGTTACTCGCGTTTGTCAGGTGTATCAGGAGCAAAGCAGTTAAAGGGTATAGGATGCTTAATACAATCAGAAAATAGAGAGGGTTGATCATTTTGAAATACGTTCGCTTTATGAATCGTGAGAACAAGATTGGGTATGGGTTTATCGATGGGGAAAAGGTGCGTTTTCTAGACAAACCTTTCCTTGACCCCGAAAGCAAACCAACTGATACATGGTTATCCTTGAATGAAGTTACCTTGCTTGCCCCCGTAGAACCTAGTAAAATAATCTGTGTCGGGCTTAATTATATTAAACACATTCAAGAAATGAAACATTCGTTACCTGAAGACCCAGTTATTTTTATGAAGCCATCAACCTGTATCGTTGGTTCAAATATGGAGATCGTCTATCCTACGATTAGTCAGCGAGTAGACTATGAAGCAGAGCTCGCTGTGATTATAGGAAGTACCATCAAAGATGTCTCTGAAGCTGAAGCCGCAAAGGCTATTTTTGGATATACGTGTGCAAATGACGTAACGGCAAGGGATTTGCAAAAGAAAGATGGCCAATGGACCCGTGGGAAATCCTTTGATACGTTTTGCCCGATCGGCCCTTGGGTTGTAACTGAAATCGATCCGAGTCAGTTAGATATTCAACTGTTACTCAATGGTCAAGTTAAACAGTCTTCTAACACCCAGTTCTTCATTAATTCAGTGCCCAAACTCGTGAGTTTTATCTCCCAAGTAATGACACTAATCCCTGGAGATATAGTGTTGACCGGCACGCCAGAAGGTGTTGGCCCAATGCAAGTGGGGGATGAGGTTATCGTCAAGATTCAAAACATCGGGGAATTACGCAATATTTTAAAGTGAATTTCTTAAACTTGTATTTATGGAGGGTAAACAACATGATTCGCATTGGACATAACCCGAATACTAATATGTTGCCGATGTTCTATTTTCTATCTAGAGAACATCCTTTACTGGAGTCGATTACGGCGGAACCTACTGGGCACAATGCTATGCTAGCTGATGGAAGGATTGACATGGCCCCAATTAGTGCCTTTTCTTATGGAGAACATTGGCAGGATTACGCGATATTGCCTAACCTTTCTGTCTCCACGAAAGGACGGGTAGGGTCGATTCTTTTATTCTCGAAAGTTCCTTTGAAGGATTTAGATGGCTTGACCGTTGCTTTGACAGACACCTCCGCAACGTCTGTAAATCTGACAAAGATATTACTCCATCATTACTATGGAGTAACTCCTCATTATGTGACCATGCCCTCAGATCTGCAGAGTATGTTTGTCAAGGCAGACGCAGCACTCCTGATTGCAGACGCTGCCATTCAAGCAGCCCTTAATAATCCAGATTGTTATATCTATGATCTGGGTGAAGAATGGCTTCATCACACTGGTTGCTCGATGACTTATGCAGTGTGGGCATTCCCTAAACGGTTAATTTCTGAGCAGGAGGAAGAACTGAAGATTGTACATCGCTTGCTCTTGACTGCTAAGGCTAAGGCCTTGTGCCATATGGAGGACATCGTTATGACGTGCCAAACTATGCTCGGAGGATCTCTGGATTTCTGGAGGGATTATTTTAACCAGTTCAAGTATGGTTTAGATCAGACTCTAATCTCAGGGCTAAAGAAATACTTGGATTTATGTTTCGAACTTAATTTGTTGCCAAGTCGTCCCATATTCGAGTTTTGGCCGGAGGAGTAACAGATGGGATATTGGGTGTACCTAGCGCTATGTGGCAATAATACGATCTACACAGGCGCAACGACGGACCTTATACGGAGGGTGTGTGAACATAACAATGGGTCTTCAGGCCGTGGAGCAAAATACACAGCTGCGCATCGTCCGGTTTCGTTGGTACAAGCTTGGGAAGTAGGCACCTGGAGCGATGCCCTTCGCTTAGAATATGCTATAAAACGATGTGTGCGAAAGGAAAAGGATCAACTGATTAAGGAACCAGAGCAAATTTACCAACTTGCAGAGCGACGTAAGCTTTCGTTCTCAATTTCAGAGGCTTCTCAAGAATTACTGAAACAGACGGATAAACCTGACTAGGTTGGAAGGGGGTGAAAACAGTGCCATTCGTACAAATTGAGTTACTAGAAGGCCGCACAGTCGAACAAAAAAGATTACTCGTGGAGAAAGTTACTCAGGCTATTGGGGAATCCATCGGGGCGCCTGCTGAAAAAGTGACGATTATCATCCGTGACATGGCTAAAGAAAATTACGCCAATGCAGGAAAACTCTCCTGCGACAAATAGTCCTATTAAGAGTTTTATAGAGAATACTTGGCAAGCGCCAAGCCTTCTGGCACCGGCGCTTGCCATAGTGCACTTAAGCTTTCTGACTAATACTTAAAAGCAAAGCGCGAAGAGACAATTTCTCTTCGCGCTTTAGATGCAATAAGGGTAAAATAATCTCTAAACATCGCAGGCACATCCACCCGAAAATTCTCTTAAAATTGAGTTGAAGGGCACGGCGGAAATGTCCAGTGGATTAAAAAATGAGAGAAGGGTCAAGAGATGAACTGCTGTTTTATAATGAGGGCACTCAGGTGTAATGGAGGCCAACAAATGTTCAGCATAGGGACGGAGTGCATTAAGTTCGTACAATAGACTAGAGTTAAACATTACATCGGCTTCTTCCTGATAAGGAAAGATATTATTATTTTCTCCCCGACGAACACTTTCCCATTGTGCTAGTGTCTGCTCAGGCTTAATTCCACGGAATTTATCGTCCCTCACAAGTCGGCGAATGAGCCGAACATCTGTCGTGGGGACTCGATTATAGTCATCAATATTGAGTTGGGCGAGGGCGCTAACATAAATTTTAAACATTTGGTTCCGACCTAGTGAAGGTACCAAACAAGGGTTTAAGGCATGTATACCTTCCACAATAAGGATCTCGTCGGAACATAGGTTCATGCATATACCCGTGGGAGATCGCCGGCCATTTACAAAATCAAAGACTGGTGTTTCAATTTCTGCTCCTTTAATTAGGGCACTCAAATGAGCAGCGAGCAGAGGCAAATCAAGAGCTCCTAAAGATTCAAAATCGTATTGTCCGAAGGAGTCGCGAGGGGTGTCTTCTCGAGCCAGGAAGTAATTATCGAGAGATAGGGCAACTGGGCGTAAACCATTGACGCGTAGTTGAGTTGACAATCGTTGGGCAAACGTCGTTTTGCCTGAAGAAGAGGGTCCAGATATAAGGATGACACGGACGTTAGATCGATGATCAAAGATTCGGTCAGCAATCGAGGATATTTTCTTTTCATGTAAGGCTTCTGCCAAATAGATTAACTCCTGTGAAGATTTTGCAGTAATAATAGCATTTACATCTTGAACTTTCGAAAGATGTAAATTTTCTAACCAACGTTGGGTTTCAGAAAAAGTTGAAGAGAGCTTTTCTGGAGGAACAAATGGAGCAAGCATCTCTGGTTGATTAGCGTTGGGAAAGAGCAGAATAAAACCAGGTGTGAAATGGATGAGCTTAAAGAATTTTAAAGATCCGGAGCGCTCAAGCGGGGGATAGATCGTATTAATTTCATGATTGTCTATCTGACAATGATATAAATGATCTTTCCTAGTTTCATAGGAGATGGCTTGATCAGCAAGAACCCAGTCTCGTAAATGATCCTCAATTTTCTGGACTTCTCTAGAAGAGAGTAATGAATTCTCTAGCTCACAATAGATACCGTCGAGGATAGAGTGAGCAATTTTGAGTTGTTCGTTCGGAAAAAGATGTTTCACAACCCCTATGAGTCCAAGAATCAGACTTTGTCGATATCTTCGGATTGTATATTCTGACATTGCTGGTCCGCCTTTCGAATTTGCTGGGAGTGTTTACATGATATTCAACAAACGATTTATATTTTCCTCTAAAGTATCTAGTATCTAGTATCTAGGATTTAGGCTTAATTTATGAATCCCATGAAGACAACTGTCTTTATAGGGAGGATAATTGTCTTTGGTGGCGAATATACAGCGAATAGCTTATAATGAAATCTATAGAGAATGTCTAGGAGGTAGTAGCAGTTGTACGAAAGCACACGAGGTAATCTTTCCGGCCAGAGGGCATCGCAAGCAATTACATTAGGAATGGTACCAAGCGGAGGGCTCTTTGTTCCTTCCATCATTCCCACTTTAAATTGGCAAGACCTTCAGGGGTTGTCATATCGTGACGTCGCCAAGCGAGTCATGTCCCCATATTTACCTGATTTCACTGAGTCCGCCCTCTCCAAAATCGTAAACGTATATGCAGATGGAACATTCGATGGGTCTAACCCAGCGCCTTTGGTTTCTGTGGGGAGTTTTGGAGTCTTAGAACTTTGGCATGGTCCTACCGCTGCGTTTAAAGATATGGCGTTGCAAGTGTTGCCTGATTTATTAAAAGATAGTCTTAAACTATTGAATCTTGATTCAGACGTTTTAATTCTCGTAGCAACATCCGGTGATACAGGAAAAGCCGCGTTAGAAGGGTTCAAAAACCGAGACGGGATGAATATTGTTGTCTTTTACCCCGAGGGCGGTGTGAGCCCAGTTCAAGAACGTCAGATGACAACAACTGAAGGGATGAATACCCACATTGTTGCGGTTAAGGGTAACTTTGATGAGTGCCAAACAGCTGTCAAACGTATTTTTGCTTCAGACACTTTGAAGGCAAAGTTACAAGAGAAGAAGTTAATATTTTCCTCGGCTAACTCTATCAACTGGGGACGACTTTTGCCTCAAATAGTCTATTATTTCTGGGCGTATTTACAAGCCGTAGAACAGGGGAAGGTCGTGCCTGGAGAAACTATGAATGTAGTGGTTCCTACGGGAAACTTCGGAAATATTCAAGCTGCCTATTATGCGAAGCGCATGGGGCTCCCGATTGGCCAAATCATTTGTGCTTCTAATAAAAATAATGTCTTAACGGATTTTTTTGCAACTGGGATATATCAAAGCCAACGAGATTTTTTCCAAACGATTTCTCCATCAATGGATATTTTAGTATCGAGTAATTTTGAGCGTTTCCTTTATGAGATGAGTGGGCGAAATGCAGAGCAAATTCAGACCTGGTATGATTCGAAGAACCAGGGAACGTTCACTGTTGATCCAGCAACCTTAAAACAATGTCAAGACGCAGTCTATGCCGGGTGGGCGGATGAAGAGGATACTCTGGAGACAATATCCCAAAGTTATAAAGCCTATCAGTATGTTTTTGACCCTCACACAGCCGTAGCGATGAAAGTGTATAACGATTATCTCTCCGCGACAAACGATCAAACCTATACGGTTATCGCCTCAACGGCAAGTCCATTTAAATTTGCATCCAACGTATTAACAGGGTTAGAAGGAGAAAAAGATAAAAGTTGGAAGGATGAATGGGAAGCCCTTGATTATTTAAGCAAATTGACAGAGTGGGAAATACCCATGGGGTTACAAGGGTTAGATCAAAAGCCGGAAAAATCGGTTAAGGCATGTGAGCCGGAAGGAATTGCTGAATTACTTCAAAAGATGTTTACTTAAGGACGTTCCTTAGCCGTTCACACACGTTTCATACAGAGGGACCGAGAGACACGTTCACTGTCATGCGATGATTTGTCGTTTTATTATTAATGCAGACGAGCTATTATTTACAGTATAATATTTAGGAGAGAGGATGAATCCTCTCTCCTAAAATATTACTTCGTCAGGCTGTGTTTTTGGATAGGAACCCAATAACTTCACTGAGATCTGGCTTTCCTTAAGGGCCCACAGCACATCTTGAATGGGTGGAGCAAAGACATAACCGTCCACGTCTATAAAGAAAACGTATTCTCCAAGTTTTCGTTTTGACGGACGGGATTCAATGCGGCTTAAGTTGATATGGCGTTTGGAAAATTCACCCAAAATACGGTATAAAGATCCTGAAGTATTTTCTGCGATGACTAATAGAGAGGTTTTATCTTCGCCATTAGACATGTCCGCTAGTTGATGGCCAAGGAGTACAAAGCGTGTGGCATTCAGTATGACATCCTGTACTCTTTCTTTTTGAAGGTGGAGATTATAGAGGTGGGCTGCTCGGCGAGGTCCAATGGCTGCCCAGTTTTCTCGGACTGAGGAAATCTTATGGGCCGCTTCAGCAGTGCTCAAACAAACGATCTGTTCGGCCTGGGGAAGGTATTTCTTTAGGAAGTCCCGACATTGTCCTATTGCCTGTTCATGAGAATAAACTCGTTCGATTTGTTCAAGAGGCATAGGCTCGTGTGTCAGAAGGCATTGATCAATCGGATGGACGAATTCATGGGTGATAAAGATATGCTCAGTCTGACCGAGCGTATCCATAGTCACGCCTACTTGCCCCTCTGCGGAATTCTCCAAGGGAACAAAGGCCCAATCGATTTCCAAATCATTACAGGCAAGTAGTAATTGTCGTATTGTGTAGAACGGTATGAGGGCAGGCGGTGTTTCGTTAAATTCTAAATGAGTGGCTAAAAATAAATGGATTGCCTCCTCTGAATAACTCCCTTTCGGTCCTAAATAGCCCATTTTTTTCATAAGCGTCTCCTTACTGAAAAATAAAAAAAGTCTGCCCCATCCACTGTAAGGGACGAGTCAGGCCTCACATCCTCGTGGTCGTTCTCGACTACGCTTTGAGAGGGGGTTGTGTGAACGTAAAGCGACATTATTGTTAACGATAAAAATAATTATAATACAGGTAGACTTTGACGGCAAGTGTTATAATTATGTATGTAAATTAGAGCAAAGATTCTTCAAGATAAGTATTAACTATCAGTTAACTTGCTACCTAACACACTTGCGAAGAGGACTTGGATCGAGTAAAATTATGAATAGAAGGTTGGGGAACCTTCTAGGGGATAGGTGGAAGAAACAGGCAGTGGAACGTACGCTGCCTGTTTCATTTTTTGCAATCAGCGTTTAAGTCCTCGAATTCAACCATTGGAGATGATATTTTGGCTTTGGAAATTGAACGGAAATTTTTGGTATTGAAGGAGTACTTACCTTTGCTAGAGGATGGATGGTCTATTGTACAAGGGTATTTGAGTGAAACACCGTCAATACGTTATAGAATTCTCGAAGAAACTATTGTGATCACGATCAAAGAATATAATAAGGACGGCAGTCGCTTCGAATTTGAAACGTTAAACCCGAATTCTTCTCCCGAAGAGAGATCTACTTTGAAACGGTTATCGCTTGTCCCAGCAATTGAAAAAATTCGCTACCGGGTTCCTTTTGAGGGTCTTACTTGGGAAATTGATGTTTATCAAGGGGAAAACAGAGGATTAATCACGGTGGATGTCGAGTTCCCTGAGATAGGGTACCACTTGAGTTTTCCGAAGTGGGTTAATACTCAACGCGAGATCACACATGATCCTGAATTTTCCAACATAAATTTAGGCAGAAGACCATATTCCACTTGGTAGAAGAAAAATATATTTCATGACTTAAAAACAATCTAAAGATTAGCAAACCAGTGAATCTCCTTTTTGTAGAAGCGAGAGTCTAGTAAATGAAATATAGATGGAAGAGGGCCCAAAATTGGGTCCTCTTTTCCACGGCATATCAATAATCAAGTTCCTGAGAAATGGTAAATTCTCTTCTACCTGTATATAATAAGGGAGATTATATTCTAGGAGGGAAAATTGTGGAACAACAACGCTTGAAGTCTAGGTCAGAAATTCCGGAGGCCAACAAGTGGCATTTGGAGGACATTTTTTCCGATAATGATCAATGGGAGAAGGAGTTCAGCCAAGTTGAAAAACTTTTAACAGAAGGAAGTAAATTTGTTGGACATTTAGCAGATGCTCCGGAAACTTTAATCGCGTGTTTTGAGTGGATGGATGATTTAAGTCTGCGAATTGAAGACGTTTATTCTTACGCACGTATGCGGCGAGATGAGGATAACCGCGAAGCCACGTATCAAGCACTGACAGATCGCGCAGGGGCTTTGGCAGTGAAGGTGAGTAGCGTGGCATCTTTCTTGGTTCCGGAATTATTAGCTATGCCTGAAGATAGGCTAAAGGAATTCCGCGCAACGGAAAAAATGAAACTCTATAACCAAGCCCTAGAAGATATTCTGCGCAAGAAAGAGCATATTCTTAGTTCAGCAGAGGAGAAATTGCTAGCGGAGGCAGGCGAGTTAGCCGAGGCCCCTGGAGCAATCTTTTCGATGGCTAATAATGCGGACCTTAAATTCCCGAGTATTGTCGATGAAGCTGGTCAAACAGTAGAATTAACCAAGGGGAATTTCATTCAGTTCATGGAAAGTCATGAACAGGGTGTGCGAAAATCAGCTTTCGAGACACTTTATCGTACCTATGAGAAGCAAAAAAATACATGGGCTGCTACTTTGAACTCCAGCGTAAAATCCGATGTTTTTTTCGCCAAAGTACGGCACTACCCTTCGGCCTTGGAGGCTTCCTTAGATGATGACCGTGTTCCAATGAAAGTCTATGATTCTCTAATTGATACGGTTCACGAATTTTTGCCTCAGATGCATCGCTATATCCAACTGCGCAAAAAGGCTTTGAAACTCAATGAGTTACATATGTATGATATATATGTTCCTATTGTTCCTGAAACGACAATGACGATTACATACGAAGAAGCAAAAGACATGGTAATTGAAGGCCTTCGCCCCCTGGGTCCAGAGTATATTAAGATTCTGGAGGAAGGGTTCCAAAAGAGATGGATTGATGTCTACGAAAATGAAGGAAAGACGAGTGGAGCTTATTCTTGGGGCACTTATCGCGCACATCCCTATGTTCTGCTAAATCACCAAGACACTTTGAATTCCATGTTTACCATCGCTCATGAGATGGGACATTCATTACACACCTATTTTTCCAATCGCACACAACCTCATCTTTATGCTGGATATAAGATCTTTGTGGCTGAAGTCGCTTCAACCTTGAACGAGGCGTTGGTCATGGAGCATCTCTTGGAAAAAACCAAAGATGTTAAAATCTTGGCGTATTTGATCAATCATTATCTTGAACAGTTCAGGGGTACCATATTCAGACAAACTATGTTTGCTGAATATGAAAAGAAGATTCATTCTGTGGTAGAAGAGGGTGGAGCTTTAACGGCAGACAGCCTATCGGAAATCTATCGTGAATTAAATGTGACTTATTATGGAACGGATGTTGTCCTTGATCCAGAAATTGATTTAGAGTGGGCACGTATTCCTCATTTTTATAATGCTTTTTACGTCTACAAATATGCAACAGGTTTCTCTGCAGCAACGGCCTTTGCACGAGCAATTCTTGATGAAGGTGCTCCAGCAGTGACCAAGTATTTAGAATTCTTGGGAGGTGGGAGTTCAGATTATCCGATCGAATTATTACGTAAAGCGGGCGTCGATATGGAGACTCCTGTTCCTGTTAGGAATGCGCTACAGGTCTTTACGGAGCTTGTTGAACGCTTAGAGAAACTCCTAGCGTAAGGCTTAAGGTTTAAGGCTGAACAAGCGTTTGGAAGCGAGGATCCTTTTGTACGGAGGCGAAATCTCTTTCGGCACGGGCTACTTCTCTGACATCGGGGTCCAGATTGATCGCTGGTTCTAGATATTCCAAGACTTTAGCAACATTTCCTTGACGCCCGTATATGCTTGCGATGCCGTAATAACTCCACGTATCACGGTTGTCGATCTGCAAGGCCTTCTGATAAGCTGCAATCGCTATGTCCCAGCGTCCAGCCAGTTCATTAGCTAATCCTTGGTTGAAATGGCCATAGACAAACGCTGGATTAAGATCAAGGGCTTGCTGAATAAGGGCAAGCCCTTCTTCGTGGTTTCCCTGAAAGGCAAGGGTCGCTCCTTTAGCATTTAAGGCTTCATAACATTGAGGGTCTATCGCCAAGGCTTGATTAAAAAGTTTGAGGGCTTCGGGGAATTGGCGTTGATAATAAAGCTTGAGAGCTAAGTCATAGAGTTTAAGTGCTTGGGCATCAGAGACATGGACTGACATAGGAGATGAAGGGACAGCTTTCCCATCCAAGTGTGAGGATGGAACAACTGAAATTCCAGCAGGAGACGAAGCTTGACTATGGGGGACGTCTGAATCCGATGTATTATTTTTCGAGAAAATATGAAAAACAGACCCCACCACGATAACTAAGATGACGCTCACAAATAGTAAGAGTGATATATGACGTTTCAATTGAGCCCTCCCTATATTGGTTGATTAAGTTCTGCTTTTTATTATATCATTTAAACGTGTAACGTTTTAGAATTGTGCTTTCTGGATATGCTATCATTGTATAGGCTTATTTCGGAAAGGATGAATTCAAAAAATGCGTTGGCTTTGGCGTCTTATTACACTTATTGTCTTTCTCGGGATAATTCGGACGTTATTTATCGTTCCACACCCAACGGTTTTTATTGCATGGCCAGAAGGGCAAAACTGGGCGCAAAAGATCCAGGGAGAAATGAAACAATGGCAAAAACTAACGCAAGATCTACCCGCTAGTATTGACGTAGAAGTGCGCCGCCTGTGGAAGGATTTTCAGCCGAATGGGGACGGACAAGAAGTCTAAGTGCTTGATTGGGACTTGAGACGATGTATTTTTGTAAGATTGTTATGGTAAAGGCTAGAAATGTGGTATATTAAGATTAATCTATAAAAAGGAGTGACGATTTAATGGTTAGTATTACAGAACTCGCAGCTGAAAAAGTCCTTGAAGTACTAAAACAGCAGAATAAAGAAAACTCGTTCCTTCGCCTCTATCTTGTAGGCGTTGGCTGAGGTGGGCCGAATTTCGGCATGACTCTGGATGAGTCAAAGACGGATGAAGATATTCTTGATGTAGTACATGGTGTGTCATTAATCGCAGATAAAAAACTTACAACTCACTTAGAGGGAGCAACCGTTGATTATATTGAATCTCCAAACGGTGGAGGCTTTCAAATACGTACGGCTAAGTCTAATGAGGGTTGTGGCGATAGCTGCGGCGGAAGTTGCTAGCAGAGTAGTATCTAAGTAAAAGAGAGCTCGAAATTGAGCTCTCTTTTACTTTATATTATTCGAATCCTATCTTGACCAACGTCCACCATAAAGAATGGGAATCGGGTATATATATTTTTGTAGGGTAAGGTATTATATCTGAAATCTGTCTAGAATTTAGGCTGGAAAAGGCTTGAGTATATTTCGCAAATGTGTTAGTCTAATGTCCATAACAGGAATACATTCGTCTATAAAGGGAGGAAGCACCATGACTTTGTCATTAGAGGAGTCTAACCGCGCTATTATTACCGTATTAGGTCGTGATCATACTGGAATTATCGCATGGGTCTCTGGACGCCTTGCCGAATATCACGTTAACATACTGGATATCAGCCAAACAATTGTCGATGAATTTTTCACGATGATTATGGTTGTGGATTTAAAACCATCCCTCATAGGACTTGCTGATTTGGCACGCACGTTGGAACAAGAGGGTACTGACAAAGGATTACAAGTTAAGGCTCAACACGAGGATATTTTTACGTTCATGCACAGAATCTAATACTGAATACTACTTATCTTAAGAAATGTAAGTGATGGAATAGTGGAGGGAAATCATGACAATCACGTTCGCGCGCGAAGAAATCCAACAAACAATTAAGATGATACATGAAGAAAATCTCGATATAAGAACTATCACGATGGGGATTAGTCTACTTGATTGTGGATCTGATAATATTGCGGGGATTGAAAAGAAAATTTATGAGAAAATCACCAAAAATGCTGAACGATTAGTTAAAGTTGGGGAACAAATATCAGTACGTTATGGGATTCCTATTATAAATAAACGGGTATCAGTCACTCCCATAGCTGTTGCGGCTGCTCGAGCAAATACAGAAGAAATGGTGCGGATCGCTAAAGTATTAGACCGAGCAGCCCGCGAAGTTGGGGTTAATTTCATCGGAGGTTTTTCGGCGCTGGTTCAAAAGGGCTTTACCGCCGGAGATTTGGCCCTCATTAACGCTATACCACAAGCGCTTAGTGAGACGGAATTCGTTTGTGCATCAGTGAATATCGGAACGACTAAAGCTGGTATTAATATGGATGCAGTCCTGAAAATGGGTCATGTGATTCTGAAATGCGCTCAATTGACTGCTGATAAAGATGGTATAGCAGCGGCTAAATTAGTCGTATTCTGCAATGCCCCAGAAGATAATCCATTCATGGCTGGAGCTTTCCATGGCGTTGGAGAGCCAGAGTGCGTGATAAACGTTGGGGTCAGTGGTCCAGGGGTTGTGGCTAAGGTTGTAAAAGAATTTCCGCAAGCTGATTTTAGTGAGCTATCTAATTTAATCAAACAAACAGCATTCAAAATTACCCGTATGGGAGAACTTATTGGGCGCGCAGCCTCAAAGGCTTTAAATGTTCCTTTCGGGATTGTAGATCTTTCTCTAGCACCTACCCCAGCAATAGGGGATAGTGTTGCAGAAATTCTTGAAAATATGGGTCTGGAACGATGTGGGACGCATGGAACAACTGCTGCCTTGGCATTGCTCAATGATGCTGTTAAAAAGGGAGGCGCAATGGCCTCTTCTCACGTAGGTGGGTTAAGCGGAGCGTTTATTCCTGTCTCGGAGGATGCGGGAATGATAAAGGCCGTGGAAGTAGGGGCATTGACCCTTGATAAGTTGGAAGCGATGACCTGTGTCTGTTCTGTAGGTTTAGATATGATTGCCCTACCTGGAGATGTCAGTGCAGAAACGATTGCGGCTATTATTGCTGATGAAGCAGCAATAGGGATGATTAATAAAAAAACAACGGCAGCACGACTCATCCCGGCGATTGGGAAAAAAGCGGGTGACCGAGTTGAATACGGAGGATTGCTGGGTGGAGCACCAGTTATGGAGATTCATCCTTTTTCGTCAAAAATGTTTGTAAACCGCGGAGGACGTATTCCTGCTCCGATTACAAGCCTTACAAATTGACCTACGCCTCAATATTGACTCGATATTCCTATACAAGAAAAGCGCCTCGCAAGAAGAGGCGCTTATTAAACATTTATAATTTGCTCTTCAGAAGGGTTGGAGAGGATACGAAATAAAAAAAAGTTTCACAAAGTTATATTTTTCTATAGATTATTGCAGGATTTTCACGGTGCGTAGCGAATAACTAGCAAATAAACATAATAAAAAGCTGAATCCAAGCCTTATGTTCTTGGAACGGGGGATTATTTTGGGGTGAATCACGTTCTTTTTTACGTGTAGGGCTAACACCTTCGGCCCGAATCCGTCAACTAACCTCGTAAGCTAATGAAAGGTGGACAATTTCTTGCTGATTTCCTCATCTACGCGGATGTGGCTGGGAAGCGCGACTTTGGCAGGCTTACTTTTAGCGAGTAGCCTTACCGCATCGGCTTCGACACCAACGGCATCTATTCGCACTTCACTGAAGCCAACGCTCGTGGCTTCAACTATTGCACCAACCGCAACTAAAGCCGTTCGTAAACAATTAAAATGGACAGCTAGCCCTGCGATTGCCAATAAGGTTGCTACCGCGCCTGATCAGTCAGCCCCAAACTCAACCAAAAGTAACCCGGTTGCCGTGGCTTCTGTTCAATCCACGACAACGAAATCCACTAAAACAGCACCGGCAGCTAAAACCAGTACTAAGTCAGTTCAAGTAGCAACAGCGTCCAAAAAGCAGGTTTCTCGATCAGGTAATTCAGGGCTTGTGGATAATGCACTTAGCCTGGTCGGCGTTCCATACGTCTTTGGAGGAACCAGCCGCAGTGGTTTTGATTGTTCGGGATATACCCAATATGTCTTTAAGGGTTCAGGTGTTTCCTTGCCACGGACTGCTGCAGAGCAATTCAATGTAGGGTCATCTGTAAGTCGCGATCAACTGAAATCGGGTGATTTGGTTTTCTTTCACACGTATACTTCTGGCGCGTCCCATGTCGGGATTTATATCGGGGGTGGACGTTTTGCCCATGCGTCCAATAGTGGCGTAGCTGTCTCAAGTCTTGATGAAAGCTATTATGCTGGTCGTTATCTGGGCGCTCGTAGCGCGAATTAGACTTACTTAATCAAAAAATACAACTGTAACTTTCTTAGTTACAGTTGTATTTTCTTTTACTTTAACCCTAAAGTTGGGGCAACCAAGGAATCGGTTTGTATCTCATACATTCTCCACCAGCTTTAATGAAGGAAGCAAATGGAGTTTGAATATAAGAGTCCGAAACTGGACATTTGTGGGTTCGTTTAAAGTAACACTTTCGACACAATTCAACTCTATAATTTAAGATCATGCGAACGTTCTCTCCTTTACACTGGAGCCTCTGAGACTGTGGTGTGGAAATAGTGGTAGATCATTGTGGCAGCGTTTTGGGGAAGTCCAGCTGCTTGGATTTCCTCGATGCTTGCGCGTTGAATGTCATCAAGGGATGAAAAGTGACGTAACAGGCGTTGTTTACGTTTCGGTCCAATGCCAGCGATGTTGTCAAGAGCAGATAATGTCATATCTTTCGCCCTTTGTTGGCGATGAAACGTGATAGCAAAGCGATGGACCTCATTCTGGATCCTGCCCAGCAAATAAAAGGTGGGGTGGCTTTTGAGTAAAGCAACCGGATTACCGGATTGATCCAAGAGTCCGTGAGTCTGGTGCCGGTCATTTTTAACCATTCCAGCGACAGGTATCGCTAAGTTTAGCTCATTTAAAGCTTTTAAAGCTGCATGGATTTGTCCTTTACCCCCATCGACTAAGATTAAGTTGGGGAGGGGGGCATTTTCCGAGATTAATCGTGCATATCGACGCAGAACAACCTGCTCCATCGCAGCCGTATCATCGGACTTCTCCATAGGTTGAATTTTATATTTTCGGTACCCTTTGCGCTGGGGTTTGCCATCGATAAATTGAACCATGCCGGCCACGGTATGGGTCCCGGCAGTATTCGAAATGTCAAAAGCTTCAATTCGGTTGGGAGCAGGGATATTTAAGTGTTCGCCGAGCGTTTCTAAGGCTTGTTGAGTTTCAGACTGGTGGCGTACTTCTAGTGTAATTTGGTCGTGGAGGGTGGTCTGGGCATTGGACATCGCCATTTCTAGGAGGTCGTGTTTCCTACCTTTTTGAGGAATGGTAATTGGAAATAGGCTGGATAAGGCCGAGGATTCAATCGGTGGGAGCAATATCTCCTGAGGCCACACTCTGCGCTCAATATAGAATTGAGCGACAAACGAAATGAAGGCCTCTTCTGGCTCTTCATAATAGGGGAAGATAAAACTGTCTCGGGCAAGCAACTTGCCCTGCCGTATATAAAAAACCTGAATACACATTTGATCAGTAGTTATAGCATACCCCAAAACATCGCGGTCAATAAAATCATTGAGCGTGATGTTTTGCTTTTCCCCGAGGCGTTTCAGATCTTCGATAAGGTCCCTATATTCTTTGGCTCGTTCAAACTGGAGTGCCTCGGACGCCGTTTGCATTTTTCCTCCTAATAATGCGAGTATCTCGCTCTGGTCTCCTTTAAGAAAGGTAGAAACCTCTTTTCGCATTCTCGCGTATACGTCAAGTGCTACGTCAGCCACGCAAGGAGCAAGACATTGTTCCAAATGATAATAAAGACAAGGTCGAGTGGGAAGCTGCCGGCATTTTCGAAATGGAAATAGTCGATTAAGTAAACGCGCAGCCTCTTTGGCGGCAGTTGCATTTGGATAAGGTCCAAAATACTTACCGTTTCCCTTTTTTACTTGGCGAGTGACGAGGATCCGTGGGTTGTTTTCTTCTGTAATCATTAAATAAGGGTAGGTCTTATCATCTCGCAAGAGAATATTGTACTTTGGGTTATGCTTTTTAATTAAATTGCACTCTAAGACAAGAGCCTCAACCTCCGACTCTGTCATGATATATTCGAAATCGACAATATGACTTACGAGCCGTCCAGTTTTGCCATCATGCGATCCCGTAAAGTAAGAGCGTACTCGGTTTTTTAGTAGTTTTGCTTTACCGACATAAATAATCTGTCCTTGGGCATCTTTCATAAGATATACGCCCGGCTTCTCTGGCAACAAGGTCAGTTTTTGTCGAAGTAGATCCATATTCCCCACCTCACTCCTTATTCTAGAGGGTGGAATTGTGAGATGCAAGTATATCTGGCTAAGAACGTACGTATACATGATTAGTAGTAGTTATTTGTGAACTAGAAGATGAAATTAATGGAGGGGAAGGCATGGCAAATACCTGGGGACGACCACCACGTAAAGAGGTATGGCAGGATTTACAAGCCTTGGCTCTTTGGATTCTCATCATCGGGGTTGGCGGTTATATTTTATTTCCTAACTTCTTTAAGGATATATACTTACGTTTATCGGACCCAGTTACTCAAGCTAGTACACTTAATACGGATTATCAGCTGAACGCTTCAGCTAACACGAATAACACGAACACAGAATCACCTTCAACTGATCCTCAGGCGCTCCTTGGACAAGATTTTTCAAATGTATCTAATGCCCTCTATAACAATGGGAAAAGCGAGGTTTCCTCTGGCTTTTGGATCATATTTGTTGCTGATGGAGAATTCAAGCAACTTGCAGTTAGTAGTGAGGCCTATGCTTTTGTGCTACGACTTATTGAAAGTGATCAAAATTCTACAGGGAAAAGTACTGTGATTTTAGCTTCCAATGGTCAAATTCGTAAATATGTTGTCAGTGACGAAATTTACGCAATTATTAGTAATATGAATTTGATTGTAGCACGAGCTGCTAAATAACGAATCATTAACGGAACAGAAGTTTCGCTCCTGCAGCAAATAAACCGATTCCAACAAGTTGCCATGGATTCCATACTAGACGACTCATACCGAACCATCCGAAATGATCAATAAGTACAGCCATACTAACCTGGCCGATGATAATTGCTGTTGTTGCGTTACACACGCCAACTTTGGGGATGCTTACGGCAACGAGTCCGACAATGAGGACACTGAGGATACCTCCCAGATACAGGTACCATGGAACAGCTAACCAGTTGTGTTTGAAAAGCGGAGTTTTCCAGGCAAGCGCAGCAATTAAAGCGACAAGCGAGCCTATAATGTGGACTACGAGGGTCGCAGATAGAAGCGATGTTTTTTGACTTAACGACGCATTTAATGTGCCTTGTATAGCCATAGCAATTCCTGATACTGTAGCTAATAGAAAAGGAAGGGAAATTAATTTTGACATATTAAGCCTCCTCAAAAAAATTTCGACAAGCTTGGAAGAGATGAACAAATCCACTAAGATGTATCAGTATT
Source organism: Desulfosporosinus sp. UBA4726 (assembly GCA_002404215.1). Classification (GTDB taxonomy): domain Bacteria; phylum Bacillota; class Desulfitobacteriia; order Desulfitobacteriales; family Desulfitobacteriaceae; genus Desulfosporosinus. Next base: position 2,263 of record DHJG01000017.1, on the reverse strand, counting down.
CATTAGAAAGGTTGAGGGGAAAATGATAATGTAAATTAAAAGAAGAAGAGGTGGCGTCATGGACATAGATTATAATTTAGTGCAACGGGCTCAGATGCTACTCACACTAGATCAGCCCTTAACGCAAGTGCGAGAAGTACTTTTGCGGGAAGGTTATCCGCAGGATCAGGTTGTTGAATTAATGGATGCAACTGAAGAAGTATTGAATTACCTTGTTCCTCCTCAATATGATGAACATAAAATTGGAATTGATATCTTACACCCAGGAGAAAAATCCGAAGGACGTAAACCGACAGTTGATATATTAATAGATAAACGCTCCGGGAAATTAGAGCTAATGACTCCTCATCAACATGAAACATGGCGAGTTGCCAATGAAGTTCGCAAAGCGATCAAACGCCAACGTCAAGGGACGAAACATTTTCATTAAGCTATTGAGGGACTGTTTGCCAAAATGGCATACAGTCCTTTCTTAGTCGGCCGCCTGAGCCTGCGGCTTGGCGCCAGCCAAGCCTTGTTCTTTATCTTTTCTCGAATTTCGAGAATTATGTTATAATGCAAATAATAGCAATTTCGGGAAAGAAGGGTCAGGAATGGAATTTGATCCAATATTAAAGGGATTAGAAGATGTATATAATAAAATGAACATGGACCAAAGGCTCAATCGATCTGATGGTCTTCAACTTTTACAAACAACCAATATACTTGGTCTGGGTTACCTAGCGAATGAACGGAGACGCGCTATGACTGGAGATCAGGTGTTTTTTAATAATAATGCCCATATTAACTATAGTAATGTATGTAAAGTACGGTGTGGGTTTTGCGCTTTTGCTAAAGACCTTGAAGAAAAAGGATCTTATACAATGACCGTTGACGAGGTGGTAGGCAAAGCAGGGCAATTCGCCGATCAAGGTGTAACCGAAATCCACATCGTCGGGGGGATTCATCCAGACCTGCCCTTTTCATATTATCTAGACATGGTTAGAAAAATAAAAGAGCGAGCCCCTCAAGTTAGTCTAAAGGCTTTCACTGCAGCAGAATATGACTATTTTGCTCAGATGGAGAATGTACCCGTTGTAGAAATTCTGACAAAATTTAAGGAAGCTGGACTCAGTTTTATACCGGGTGGTGGAGCGGAGAATTTCAGCCAAAGGGTTCGAGAGATCATTTGTCCCGGGAAATTAAGTGGCAAACGCTGGTTAGAGATTCATCGTCTTGCGCATCAACTGGGAATACCTACTAATGCGAATATGCTTTATGGTATTATTGAAACGGATGAGGAACTAATCGATCATCTTCTGGCCTTAAGAGATTTACAAGATGAAACGAAAGGTTTTTATGCGCTGATCCCTACTGCCTTTCATCCCAAAAACACTAAATTCGAAGAGGTTTCTCAAGCAAGCGCACTGCGTACGCTAAAAGTGATTGCGGTAGCACGCTTAATTTTAGATAATTTCCGTTATATTAAAGCATATTGGGTGTCTTCTAGTCCTCAAGTAGCTCAGATGGCTCTTACATTTGGTGCAAATGACCTTGATGGGGTTGTTCGCGAAGAGAAGATTTATCATACAGCAGGTGCAACGAGTCCCCAAATGCAAACGGAGCAACAGTTGATCCATATGATTCATGAAGCGGGTTTAGAAGCTGTTGAACGGGATACGTATTATAATGTCATAAAGACCTTTCGTCCCTAAGCGGGTTCTCTATGAAAGATAGAAATCAAGAGGTGAGTGAAATGCGCATAGCCGTATTGTCAGATACTCATTTGCGAGAAGGGAAATCTCTCCCCCGTTTTGTCTGGGAACACTTAACCCAAATCGATATGATTATTCACGCAGGTGATGTAACACATATGGGGTTGTTAGAAGAGTTGGCTTGTATTGCACCCGTTCGGGCGGTTAGAGGGAATTGTGATGGTTGGGATCTTTCTTTACCCGATCGTGATATCATTGAATGTGAAGCTTGGAGAATCGGGTTAGTTCATGGAAATGCGGGAAAAGGAAACAGTACACCAGAACGTGCTTACACAGAATTTAGAGATTTATCAGTAAATCTGATTGTGTTTGGTCATAGTCATACCCCTTTTATGGAATGGCGAAATGGCATTTTGATGTTCAATCCGGGTTCTCCGACGGACAAAAGACGTGAACTCCAATATTCCTTTGGATTATTGGAAATCCAACCAGGTAAGGTTGAAGCAAAACATTTGTATTTTTGAAACTCGGAGGAAATCATGAAATATCGCAGGAATAAGGTGAAACGT
>DHJG01000037.1:2473-3450 GCA_002404215.1 Desulfosporosinus sp. UBA4726 | reverse complement strand
TTGATAACGGACCGATGGAAGGGTTTTGGGGTATCCTGAAACGCGAGAAGTATTACGGGTATAAATTCACCAGCAGGGAGCATCTTGTTCAAGCCATTTCTGATTACATCTTCTATTATAATTATCGGCGTTTACAGCGCCGCTTATATATTATGACACCGATGGAGTTCCATAAGCAGTACGTAAAGGCCGCATAAAGAATTGCTACCCGCTTTTTAGACGGGTAGCAATTCAGCAAACTTCGTTCTATTTTTTCATTGTCCTCTTGACGGGGTGCACACCAAAGTTCTCACGCCAACGCATTTATTTTTGAGTATGAAATAGGGGGATTAGCAAAGTAACCCGCCCCTTCCCGAACCGCACGAGCGGTAGAGTAGGCACTCAGCGAGTTGCTATTCTAAAATAGTACTTTTCCAGATACCCCTCTCAGAACGGAGCGTGCAAGTTTCCTGTGCACTCCGCTCGCCAGTGATTAACTGTCAGCCGACATTAGCGCTTACAAATCTCTTACCGTCATATTTACCTGAATGGATTTTGGTGTGGCATTCGAGACATACTGCGAGTGTCTTTCTTCTCATTGCCATCATTCGTTTCATCCATTCCGGTTTTTCTTTTCTACCGTTACTTTCGAGATCTTTCAGTTTCTTGACGTGGTGCATTTCAATATTTCCACTTGATCCACATAACTCACACGTATCGTTCATCAGACGATCTATAAGTTGGCTCTTAATGCTGAACACTTTCCCTGTTGGTAACGCGTCCACAATTACTGCATCCTTCTTGTATCCGAGCTTAAACCCTCCGAAGTAAGCGACTAACGGCTTTTTCCCTTCCCGTTTCACTTCCGTTTGAAGCACCTTGTAACTTAGTCCGTCCGTTTCACGAGTCGTTTTGTACGACTTGAAGATTTTGTTGACCGTCGTTTTGAACTTATTCGCAAGGGTACGTGCTAAAGACAATTCCATTGTTCTCTTGAG
>DHJG01000037.1:0-2373 GCA_002404215.1 Desulfosporosinus sp. UBA4726 | reverse complement strand
TGTCTTGCTTTGTCTTTCATCTTCTCGTCTGGAACGCGAAAGCCGATTACCCCATTGATGTTGCGTTGACCTCGTTTGTCGTGTTTCGTATCCTGATGTAGCACGTGGATGTCATAACCGAGAAATCGCGCTTTTTCGGTTTTCGCATGGGTAATCAAGGTCTTTTCTTCACTAAGTGTTAATTTTAGCTCACTCATGAGAAAGGCTCCAATTTGTTCCTTGATCTTGATCGCATCCTGCATAGGACCTGAAATTCCCAGCAACCAATCATCCGCATAGCGGATATAATAAAGTCGTCGGAATGCTGGGTCAAACGTATCTTTGGAAGGTATGGACTGTCTCCGTTTGTTGAGTTCCTTTACTATCTCCCAGTCCTGATGGCGCATGTGCTTTTTTATCTGGTTGCTCAGCGCTTTGTAGGTTTTGTTCTCAGCCCGTCTGCCCCCCAAGTTGTAGACGGGGAGGATGTGTTTCTCCATAAACTGATCGAACTTATCCATATACAGGTTAGATAGTAATGGACTTAAAATTGAGCCCTGTGGACATCCGCTTAGGGTAGCGTTATATCTCCAGTCTTCCATATACCCACATTCCAGAAAGTGTTTCATCAGTCTCAAGAAGCGATTGTCTTTCACTTTTTCAGTCAGAATTCCGAGTAGAACGCCGTGATCAATACTGCCAAAACAGTTGCGAATGTCGCCTTCGACGAACCATTTCACACTTTTCCAGCCACCTTTAGCCCGAATAGAATCAAGGGCTGTGTGGCATCCTCGATTGGAACGAAAACCGTGAGAGGCGTTGCTGAATTGCGGATCAAAGTAGATATTCAGAATCAGACGAATAACTTCTTGAAGTAATTTATCTGACCATGTTGGGAGTCCTAAAGGGCGTTGCTTTTTGCTACCCTTTTTCTTGATATACATACGTCTGACTGGTGCAAAACGATAGGTCTCTTTTTTCAGCTGATCAATAATCCGATCAATAATCCGATCAATCTTAGCAATGGACATACCGTCAACCGTTTCGTCTGTCACACCCTTAGTCATTGCGCCGTTGTTGGCATAAATATTTTTGTATGCGATAAGATACAATTCTTTGTTGTAAAGCAAACGGTAGATGCGATATAACGGTACCTTTCGCCTGCCTCTGTCGCCGATGATATCTAATACTTTTTCGGCCTTCTGCATTCCGCATACCTCCAAGCGATTGATATCGTAACCACCTGTCTTCCTTCTCCTGATCTCCCGCTTACTTGGTTACCCTTTTGGCGGTCTAAGCGATCCAGCGGCACATATTAAAGTCCGCCTGTGCAACCGTCATTACAACCGCCACTTTGGATACTATGAAAACTCCGTTACCATAGAGGTCTCCCCCCTTAGGCAATCCCATGTTTTGCGTAGAAAGAACGTACTAGCTCGACTTAGGTTCCCACTCATGACCTTGCTTGAACTCATTGTTCAATGGCTTATCGTCTTGGATTTCTTCGAACAAAAGGTGATTTCGAATATATGATAAGTAGGGAGTATTAGACGGTGTATCCCTAGATGTGCGCTTTCCATCCCTGGTCATTAAGGTTTAGGCAGTGTAGCTTTAACCATATCGAGCAGAACTTGCGCGGCCCGTATCTACACCATCTTCGATTCGTCCACGCTTTAACGCCATGCTGTTTTTCCCTCTTCCTTTCAGATTCAGGTTAGGTGTTGTTCTCAACGTATTTCCAAGGACATTGGTCCGGTAACCGGACAATTCTTTCTGCGCACGACATGGCGCACACTTTCACCGCATACGGCTCTCCATATTCCAAATGAGTTATCGCCGTTTCAGCAGCGGTCAGCATTGTTCCGACTGCGATAACCTTCCAGTCTTTAAATAGGTTTTGATTGCTCCATTCAAAGCAACTCCTCTCAAAATTGGAACTTGGAATACTGCCCCCCTTCACCATGTGCCTTCCATTACAGAAGGCCGTCAGGCTACTATTAGGGCTCTCTGCCATATACCGAAAACGGCACTTAGGCAGGTACGTTTAGACAGTTTCATATAGTGTATCCATACGTAGGTATCCGGTTGGTCGTTACCTTGCTTACCGCAGGTGCGTCAACGGGCCTGCTTATACCCAATTCTTCAAATCTTGGGCATACCCATTAATACCAGTTTTTATTACGCCCGGTAGCGCCCAAAGCCACAGACCCGGATTCAGCCCCTAGGCTTTACCCTATATGGCCTGACTCGCCAGGCCACTCGACAGCAGTTGCTGCCTAATCCTGACTTTACCGACATGCTATTGTCCCCCAGAGGCTTTCGCATGAGGTTAGTCGGTTGTCTTACATCGCAATTGCAGGAGCGATGATTTCTACGAAATATATATGAAACGCA
>DHJG01000166.1 GCA_002404215.1 Desulfosporosinus sp. UBA4726 | reverse complement strand
AGTAAGGAGAGATAAGTTTGAAATATTCAGAAGCAAACCTAGGTAGAATTTTTATTTTGAGATTGGAGAACGGAGATACAATACCGGACACCATTGAGGAATTTGCCAAGACACACCAGATAGAATCCGCAATGGTTCAATTTCTTGGCGGAGCGGATAAAGATAGCAAAGTTGTAGTCGGGCCGGAAGATGGTGAGGCTCTAAAGCCGCGAAAAGTGATTGCCAATTTACTCGGAACAAGCGAGGCCTTGGGTCTTGGGACTTTATTTATGAATGAGGATAGAGTTCCGAAGTTGCACATGCATTCTGCTTTTGGACGAGGAAGAGACACAGTAACCGGCTGTACAAGGGAAGGGATCAAGATTTGGCATATAGGTGAAGTTGTGATATTAGAATTGTTGAATAGCAATGCACAACGGAAGATTGACGCTATGACTGGTTTTGAGCTCTTGGAATTGTAAATGTTTTAAAGTAGAACAAAGATGCCATATCCTATCCTTTCTAAGTTATAGGGAATGACGTCGCTCACAAATCGCTGAAAACGACGTGAAGAAACAAGGCTGACTGAAAGCATTATTAATACTTTCAGTCAGCCTTGTTTCTCTTTTATCAAGTAGAGATTATTCGTGAGCTTTGGCAAAGCAAATGAAGTTTACTGAGTTGAGGATATTTCTCCAAGCGTTGCTTGGACTTTATTCGATTGTCCATTGCGAATATAAGTTATCGTTATCCTATCCCCGACATTATATTTATAGAGTTCATGAATCAAGTTAGATGAATTTTTTACTTCAGCATCATTTATCTTGGTGATCACATCCCCTTTTATGATCCCTGCTTTAGCTGCTGGACCACTCGGTGTAACAGCTGAAATATAGGCCCCAAGGGGTAGACTGTTACTCTTCGCGTATGTGTTATACTGATCGTCCGTGCTCACTAGAAGTGCAGGATGCTTAGCAACACCTGTGGCAATCAATTGTTGTATTGTTGGCATGGCGTCTGAAATCGGGATAGAAAAACCCATTCCTTCAAAGCCTGTTACCGCATATTTTGCAGAGTTAATACCAATTACTTGTCCTTGATAATCCACGAGCGGTCCACCACTATTTCCAGGATTTATCGCTGCGTCTGTTTGGAGTAGGTCGAAACTTGCCTCGCCTTGTATGTCAAGTGTGCGATTGGTTGCAGAGATGACACCCGTGGTTACGGAACGTGCAAATTCGGTACCTCCAGGATTTCCAATAGCGACCACTGATTGGCCAACTTCAATTTTTGAAGAATCACCGATCTTAACCGCAGTAAGATTTTTTGTATCTGAAATTTGCAATACAGCAAGATCTGTGCGTGGATCGGCGCCAATTATCTTTGCATCAAGAATACGTCCATCACTCAAGCTGACACTGATTTTTTGTGCGCCATCGATCACATGATTATTAGTCACTATATAGCCTTTTTGGGCATCAACAATAAAGCCAGAACCGCTACCGACTTCTTGGGCAGCAGCGTTGCCGGGAGAATTTCGGCCCGTTTGAAAATTAGAGACCCCCACAACGGCTGGACCGACATTCTTTGCAATTTGCGCTACTGGGTAAGTGGTCTCAGTGGCAGTAGGGTTCGAAACCTGTGCAAAAGACGAATTAGACGTTTGCATTTGGGACAATGTGCTGGTCGGATAAATATAGGGAACTACGGCAACCGTTGTAAGACCACCGATTACTGCGCTAATTAAACAGAGGCTGGCCGTTGCAACAAACTTCATTTTTGGTTTACGTTGGCTAGGTTGTTGCTGAGGAGTGGAGGAGTTTATTTCTGGGTTTATGTCATCCGTGTTCTCAGAAAGAATTGTATGGTCATTTTGTGTTAAACCAATATCATTTTCCATAATTATTACCCCCTAGTTAGAGTTTGTCTACAATGTTGTGCTGTCAATTGTCCGAATCAGCTACTTTATAAAGCATAACTAAAATATGTTAAGTTTAAAGGTGCAAATTGTGAAATTTTTTTGTAGTTTACATAAGAGTCTTGTGAAATGGCGAAATTTCTTTTATGGCGGAGAGATCCTAGAAATGTGCAAATAGTTAGATTATATTTGATTATCTACTTATAAAATAAAATAATATGGCGTATAATCGGAAGCATTAAGATTACAATACAATGATGTAGCTAAGGCAGTAGAATATCCCTCTTAAGATGTAAAGGCACGATAGATAGAAGGGGAGAGATTGGTATGATTTCGTTAAACCAATACGGATTTATCAGAGCAGGGGTAGCTGTTCCTTACCTCAAAGTAGCGAATCCGTTGTTTAATATAGAGCAAATAAGAAGTCTAATTATGAAAGCCTCAGCCCGAAAGGTTCAGGTGTTGGTATTTCCTGAACTGTGTGTTACCGGTTATAGTGCTGGAGATTTGTTTAATCAACGATTACTACTTGAATCTGCAGAGAAAGAACTCCTTAATTTACTGCAAGCCACAAAAGAAACGAAGATGTTCATTGCCATAGGAATGCCAATTGTGTGCGATAATCAATTGTTTAATTGTGCTGTCATGATTCATGAAGGACATATCCTAGGAGTCGTCCCGAAAACATTTATCCCAAATTACAGTGAATTTTATGAGAAACGTTGGTTCGCGTCGGCGGTTAACCGAATTTCTAATAAGGTAAAAATATGTGGGTTAGAGGTTCCTTTCCATGAAAATCTGCTGTTTAAGGATGAGAACTCCGAGTTGGTAGTAGGAGTAGAACTCTGCGAAGATTTATGGATGCCGATTCCACCGAGTTCATATCATGTTCAACATGGTGCAAACTTAATTCTCAACTTATCAGCAAGTAACGAAATTGTTGGGAAGGCCGAATATCGCCGGAATCTAGTGACACAACAATCTGCTAAAGGTATGACTGCTTATTTGTATACGTCCGCTGGGAATAGCGAATCGACAACCGATGTCGTTTTTGGTGGTCATGCTATGATTGCGGAAAACGGTTCATTATTAGCAGAAGATAGGATGAATGACGAAGAAACGTTGTTGATTCGAGACCTAGATATTGAGCTGTTGATGAATGATCGCAGAAAATTCAACAGTTTCATGGGCATCGTTGATCCTAAAAACTATGAAACTGTTTCGTTCAACCTTGCTTCTCAAACCGTTCCTAGTTTAGAACGACATACCAATCCTCAACCGTTCGTTCCATCAAGTAAAGAAGATCGAGATGAACGGTGCTTGGAAATCTTCCGTATTCAATCGGTAGGACTAGCCCAACGTTTGCTAAAGACGGGTATTAAGAAGGCTGTCCTAGGTATTTCAGGGGGATTAGATTCTACCTTGGCGTTGTTAGTTACCTGTGCTGCTTTCGAAAAACTTAAACTCCCTACCGAAAATATCATAGGGGTTACTATGCCGGGATTTGGAACCTCAGGACGGACCTTTCGTAATTCCCATGACTTAATGAAAGGATTAGGGGTTAACACGAAGGAAATATCCATTAAGGAGGCCTGCATCCATCACTTGACAGCAATCGGGCATGACTTATCAGTGCATGACATTACGTATGAAAATGCTCAGGCCAGAGAACGGACTCAAATACTTATGGATCTCGCCAATCAAGTCGAGGGGCTTGTCGTGGGAACGGGTGATTTATCGGAATTAGCTCTTGGCTGGTGTACCTATAACGGAGACCAGATGAGTATGTATGGAGTCAATTCCGGTATCCCGAAAACACTGGTTCGTTATTTAGTCACCTGGTATGCGGAGAGGTCCGATAATCCAGACACGAAAAATGCTTTGTTAGATATTATAGAAACCCCAGTCAGTCCTGAATTGCTCCCACTGGATGAAAAGGGGGAAATTGAACAAAAAACTGAGGACATTGTCGGTCCGTATCTTTTGCATGATTTTTTTCTCTATAACATGCTACGCTTTGGTTATACTCCTTCTAAAATTGTTCTGTTAGCACAAAATGGGTTTGATAGTTATGGTAAGGAAGAAATTGTTCACTGGCTCAAGGTCTTCTGTAAACGGTTTTTCACTCAACAATTTAAGCGCTCTGCTATGCCCGATGGGGTCAAGGTAGGCTCGATTTCGCTCTCTCCGAGAGGGGATTGGCGAATGCCGAGTGACGCCAGTGCTGAAATTTGGCTGAAATTCTAAAAACGCACGAATTTATGGATCATCCACAGGTCGTTAATAGAGAAGTCAGATACACGCTCGGGCAGAGCAGAAAACAAGACGTTTTGCAACGTCTTGTGGGGCGTAGTTTGTAGTTTGCTTGGGTCCTTATAAAGAGGTTTACATAAGCCCCCTAGGACAGCTCTCCTTAGATTTAAGGAGAGCTATCTTTATTATACAAAACAGCAAATTCCGCCAATTCGTACAAACCTATTACTAATTAACAAATATTTACACTAGGCTTAGAGGTGCGAAAAAATGCTGGCGACACCCCGATATGGTTGAGACTAACTTTTCATAACGTTGTCGAACTCAACTAAGTATTCAACTTTGAAAATACTTAATTGAGGTTTGTCGAATTAATTCTGTAGAATTATATGCTTTTGTGTTGTAAAATGTAGAAAAAAGAAAATGCATTATCATATCCTATCACTTCGATGTACAAATTTCTGGGTGTTTCAGGTTTTACATACTATGATTGGATTAAACGTAAGGATAAGATCTTGGCTGATGCATAGCTCACAGAACTACTACGTGTAGAACATAAGAGCGATCAAGAAATGCGTACGGCTATCGGAGAATCAATATTTGGTACAACAACTTAACCTTCAAAGAATATTTGACTATATAAGGGATGGGGTTTCAAGATGGGTATATCGGAAGAGCGTAGTGAGGGAGGGCATTTGGCAGCAGAATTAATCACTGCCAATAAAGAACTTGCTTTTCAAA
>DHJG01000006.1:40844-41978 GCA_002404215.1 Desulfosporosinus sp. UBA4726 | reverse complement strand
ACTCCAGCGACTCCAGCGACTCATGCTACCCCAGCCACTTCAGCAACTCATGCTACCCCAGCTACTCATGCAACTCCAGCTACCCCTACTATTCACCATGCTACTACCCCGGTTGTAACCCACAATGAGACTCAACATAGTGGTCACGAGACTGGTGACCATATGTCCGATGGCGGGTCTGGTCACCACGAATAGGTAAAGCGATAAGGTTAGAATAGGACAGGCAGCTTACAATAAGCGCCTGTCCTATTCTTTATTATTTTATGTGGGGCCATCAAAATTTATTAGTCACCAAAAAGATTGGTTTTACTAACCAAGCGAACTCAAAATTATATATTGATGGAGCGGGAATCAAATGCTCGGCAACTGGTATGGGTCTTGTAAAATGAATTTGTAACGTGATGATTATAGTAGGGCGGGCGGCTTATAATGAGCGCTTGTCCTATTCTTTAGTCATCCTGAGTAGTACATGTCGTGGCGGGTAAGAAGAACGATTATACGTTTATATCTGTGGAAAATTCCGGTCCTAGTATTCCCCGAAGAACTCGAAAATATTTGGGAGAGGGTTTATAAGGTCGATAAATCCAGATCGAGGCGTGGAACCGGAACAGGATTAGGACTTTCTATTGTTAAAAAAATTATTGAAATGCATGGGGGGAAAGTATCAGTGGAAAGTGAACTCGACAAGGGAACCATTTTTACTGTGTACTTGCCATCAACTGAACAAGCTTAGTAACTGCTATTTAAATAAAGCTCTTTCCGTTATATGGAGGGTTCGTAGGTTGTTAATGTGAGGAACTCGGCTCGCTCAAATCATGAGATATTTCAGGCGTAGGTGGAATTGCGGGAGAATAGCTCTGGTACTCGGACTCATGAGTATCATTACGGTTCTCTGCAGGCGTTGATTCCTTATCTGAAGGTTCGTCGTGTTCTGGGCTCTTTTGAACATTTGGATCCTGCTTGATATTGGTGGAGTTTCCTTTCTCTCTTTGTGTTCTTACCTCCAAACATTCTTCAGGGAAAAGGTTCGAGATACTAACATGCGCGTCTAACAAAGCCTTTTGCACATCATGCGGAGGGCATCAGGTTGAACAGTTATACCATTCTCTTTACATCGATTATAAATTTGATAAC
>DHJG01000006.1:40092-40780 GCA_002404215.1 Desulfosporosinus sp. UBA4726 | reverse complement strand
GTTAACCGTCATTCCCTGTTGTTTGGCTTTCTGTTGAATTTCCGGATTCGTTTGACCGACAAACACATTTCCAGACTGGTTCCTGCGAATCATTTCATCACGGATTGCGTTTCGAAGGGTAGAAAAAAACATTCTACACTCATTATAGGTATTGAATGTTACAGCATTGTCACATTAATGCCTCTATATGTGTTACGTAACGTAAAAGAACAGCAAACCAGGCACCATTAAAGCGCTCGCGTCCTTTCGACTTCGATAACGGAGTCTTGCGAAGCTGAAGTTGCCTTCCAACTCTTTAAATTATTTACAAAACCCTACAATCCATACGTACCAAAGATTGTAGGGTTTTATCTTAATATTAAATCATGAACCTGAAACTGCATTCGATCGAGTGACTTGGGGGATATCTATCCGTATTATTGCCCACGTTCCTGTTTTCCTTGTGTTTTTGATAGCAGTAGAAAACCATTTTAGCGTTTGTTAGAAAGCAATCGGTATGATATAGTAACTACGTATTGCTATATTAACTATGCCTTTTCGATTATAAGAATAACATCCAGATAACTGGGTGGTAGCTTTCTTTCTATAAAAACCAATGGAAGAGTACGAGACTAGAGCGCTGGTTAAGGGTGTCAAGCGTCCCTGTCCATGTAGCTAGGGATGTCGATAAGGGACTGTCGCTATCCCT
>DHJG01000006.1:33652-39941 GCA_002404215.1 Desulfosporosinus sp. UBA4726 | reverse complement strand
GATCCCTGGTAAGTCGCCAAACATGCAGAAGCCTGGAGGTTTAGCGTTTTAGCCTCAGTGAAAACTAAATGGAGCGTGTGTGAACGGGCAGAGACACTGACTCCTTAAAGGGGCAAACTAGAGAAATGAGTGTTATATTTTGCCGAGATTGCGGCGTAGATATTTCGGGTGATCCGCTGTTTCGACGGGTCAGTTTTGCTTTGGAAAATGGGGAAAAAGCAGCTCTGGTCGGCCCGAATGGAGCAGGAAAGACAACTCTGATTCGGGCCTGTTTAGGAGACGTGCGCTTAGAAAGTGGCGAAGTGAAAATTCTTGGAACCTTCGGTTATCTTCCTCAAACGCCTATTGTTGAGGGTGAGGGAAGCGTTTTTGAATGTGTTATCCAAGAACGAGCAGATTTGTTACAAATGCAAGGCCAGCTACGTGAGTTAGAAGAGAAGATGGCACTTACGAATAATGAGAAAGTCATGGAGCAATATGCCGCGTTGACAGAGTTATTTGAACGTCAGGGCGGATATGCTTTAGAAGCCTTGGTGCGGAGAATCTTGGCCGGACTTGGGCTAGAAGCAGAGATGAATTCTCTAGTCACCACTTTGAGTGGGGGACAGAAGACTCGGTTAGCCCTATGTAAGCTTTTGCTCAGGTCGCCTGAACTCTTAATTTTAGATGAACCCACGAATCATTTGGATATTGCAGCGTTGGAGTGGCTAGAAGGGTATTTGAGAGATTATCCTGGAGCGTTGCTCATCGTATCTCATGATCGTTACTTTTTGGATCGCACCGTATCTAGAGTATTTTGTCTGGAAAATGGCGGGTTAAAGGGATATACTGGTAATTATTCAGAATACGAACTTTTGCGTATCTTGGAAAACATCACAATCAGTCGTGAAGCTGATCGGCTTGCCAATAAAATTGCCAAACTTGAGGAGTATGTTCGAAGGAATAAGGCGGGGGTCAATTCGAAGCAGGCACGTGGTCGGGAGAGTCAGCTGCAGAAGCTAAAGCCGATTCAAGTCTCCAAAGTAGACCATGGACTTGCTATTTCATTGGGAAGTGGAGGTCGAAGTGGGGATCGTGTTCTTTTAATGGAGGATCTGTCAATCAGCTTCGGAGCCCGAACTCTTTTTTCTAATGTGAAATTGGATTTGCGACGAGGAGACCGGGTCGCCTTGTTGGGTAAAAATGGAATTGGCAAAACTTCGATTTTAAAGGCAATTCTTCATCAGGTGACTTTCGCGGGAACGATACGCTTAGGAGCGAATGTAAAGGTTGCTTACTATTCCCAAGAACATGAGAACCTGGGTAGTTCGGGGACGGTGATGGATGAAATCCGAGATGTCTCAAGGTTGAAAGACCCGGAGATCAGAAGTTTACTCGCGCGGTTTGGCTTTAGAAAAGATGACGTTTTCAAGCTTATTTCTGTACTAAGCGGGGGAGAAAAGAGCCGTTTGGCCCTATGCAAACTCTTTCTTGAACAAGGAAACTTGTTGTTGTTGGATGAACCTACCAATCATCTTGATGCAGAAACCCGTGGAGTACTTGAAGAGGCGCTCCAAGAGTATGATGGAACTGTTCTCGTTGTTTCCCATGACCGCTACTTTTTGGACAAAGTCGTCTCTAAGATTGCGGAACTGACGGCTCAGGGGTTGTTACTCTACGAAGGAGATTATACTGGCTTTAAGGAGTATAAACAACAAGAGGAAACAGTCGCAGCACCGATCGAACGGAATCTCAAGCCGAGTTATCAAGATCAGCAAGAAACGCGTAATGTGGCGCGCGAGAAAAAGCGAATGAAGCAACTAGAGCTAGAAATAGAAGGGTTAGAAGAGGAACTCCAAACATTAGAATCTGACCTTGCTTTAGCAGATACAAATTATGAATTGGCCATGAAGCTTCATGAAGCTTGCGAAAAGGTGAAAAAACAACGAGATAGTGTCTTAGAAGAATGGATTCTCATGAGCAATTAGTTTCACCAAATAGCTTACGAATCCATATATTATCCTGAAGTCGCAAGGTGGAGGGATACATATATGGGGATAGCTTTGCTTATGGCAGTGGCTTTAAGTTTGGACGGATTTGGTGTCGGGTTGGCTTATGGATTACGTCGCATTCGTATACCGATGAGTTCTCTTATGGTTATTGCACTGTGTACCGTTTTTGCAATGGGTATATCTATGCTTTTAGGCAGTTGGGTTACAATATGGCTTAAGTTTATTCCGGCACGTTTATTGGGAGCTTCTATTTTGCTTGCTATGGGAGTTTTTCAATTGTCCAGGGCGATCTGGAACAGTAAACCAGAATTATTACCGCAAGCAGTTCCGGCGATGGCTGTAGCTATTCAAAAGCCCGTGTTAGAGCCAGTTTTTCGGATACAATTGCGTTTGTTAGGATTAGTAATCCAGGTACTTAGAACTCCGGATCTAGCGGATATCGATGGCTCTGGTGGAATTAGCCTGCGTGAAAGTCTTTTGTTAGGGAGTGCTCTGGCTTTAGATGCCTTTGCTGGTGGGATTGGTGCAGCGATGGCGGGAATGACGATATCCGTTATCGGAGTAGTTGCTGTAACCCAAATTATTATGTTGCGCTTAGGTCAACAGACAGCTGGTAAAATTCCAGAAAATTGGACGGCTAAAGCCGAGTATTTACCGGGCGTTGTCCTAATTCTGGTCGGTCTGGGTAAAATGATTTGAGGTGAGGTATGTGTGGACGATCGGATTGACGGGTGGGATTGGGAGCGGTAAATCAACGGTAGCCCAATGGTTTGATAAGCAAAAGGTGCCGGTACTGGATGCCGACAAAACTGTTCACCGATTGTTGCAATATGACCGTACTATTATTTCAAAACTGGTTCATGAGTTTGGGGCAGAAATCCTGTTGGAAAATGGACAAATTAATCGTGCCAAACTGGGTGCCCGGGTTTTCCGTGATGAAGATGCACGAAAGCGCTTAGAGCGAATCGTGCACCCTCGCGTGGTAGAATGCATGAATGAAGAGCGAGCCGCGCTTCGGGATAGCGGAGCTAAAGTTTGCGTGTTCGATGTGCCGTTGCTCTTTGAAGCAGGATTAGAGAAGCTTGTTAACGAAGTATGGGTTGTCTGGGTACCTCGTGAGCTGCAAATTCTGCGCGTTCTTGAGCGGGACAAGCTAGAACTCGGCGAAGTGGAAGCCCGTATAGCCGCTCAAGATTCGTTAGAGGATAAGTGTAAGCGAGCCGATGTGATTATCGATAACTCCGGAAACGAGTTAGAAACAAAACTCCAGCTCGAAGAAGCATGGAAAAGATTGTTATTGAAGCAGAGGCGCGGTGAATCATAATCATTGCTGCCTGGCAAATACACTTAACTAAGTACTGGACCTAATCGAAATGAGGATATGTGATGGGTAAAAAGAAAATGAAGAGTGGGACGATGATCAGAAGGATCATTGTATTTATAATCCTGGTTATCTTAGCAGTTTATGGTATGTTACAACTTCCAGTATTGGAAAAGGTTATTTATCCATATCCACATCGGGCCATTATAGAAAAATATTCCGCGCAGTATGGAGTTGATCCTTTGCTTGTTGTTGCTGTGATCCGGGAAGAAAGTAAATTTCTTCCGCAGTCCGAATCACACAAGGGCGCAAAAGGTCTGATGCAACTGATGCCTGCTACAGCACGTTCGATTTCGCAAAGCATTGGAGATAAAACATACAGTGATGATGATTTATCCACTCCAGAGAAGAATATTCAATACGGAACCTGGTATCTAGCAAGTTTGGAAAAAGAGTTTTCCCAAAATACACAGTTAGTGATTGCTGCCTACAACGGTGGAAGAGGTCGCGTGCAAGAATGGATTAAAGAGGGACAAATCGATCCTGGAAATGTTATTCAACAAGATATCCCGTTTAAGGAAACGCGGGATTATGTGGGGCGTGTCTTGAAGAGCTATCAAAAATATAAAACACTTTATAGTTCATAAGAAGGCCGGTTAGAACCTTCGAGGTCTAATCGCCTTTTATGTCAATAATGCTCCTTAGGTATCAGCGGTTGCTATACATTTAGATGTGAAAGGAAGAGGTCCTTGTGAAAGAGGTTGACCCAGAAGAGGTAAAACAGATGCTGACCAGACTTAAAACCGTACGTGGCCATATTTCAGGGGTTGAACGTATGATGGAGGAAGAGAAGAGTTGTGAGGACATATTATTACAGCTTTTTGCAATTCGTTCTGCCGTACATAAAGTATCTGTAATAGTTGCCCAACGTTATGCGAGTACCTGTATAATCGAGGCGATTGACCAAGGGGAAGATCGTCAGGTTGCCATGAACAAAGCAATTGAGACACTTATGAAACTTAATCAATAACGCTTATTAGTAAGGCTTATGGGAGCGAGACCCAATAAATTCAGCCCGTGATTATGATCGCTGGGCTGAATTTTGTCGCTTTTTCAAGGGCTCTGTTGTTCTAACCGACCGTGTTTTTGCGCCAATCGGAACCAATATACGCAGAAACGCCGGAAGAACTAGCGGTTAGCATTTTTAGGTGAACTAATCCAAGTGAGGTCAGTACGAGAAAAAATGGTTCCGGTGCTATCTTCAACGACGTAAGGTTGCTTTGAGTCGTTGAGGTTCAATGAGCAAACCCAAGGCGTCTTCTATTTTATTAACGACTAAATCGGCTGACTGGAGAGTTAGCATTGAGGCTCCCTCCAACCCTATTACGGCAATACCCAAATGCGCTCGTTTTAGCATTAATTGATCATTGGCACCATTTCCAATAGCGATAATTTCCCGGGAATCAAACTGCAATAAATAATCCGCTTTCTCTGTGGTATGGTCCATGCTTTTCAGCACTTTGACCTGCACAGGTAATCCCTTACATTGATGTCTTACACTACCGAAGGTATCCGCGGTGAGAACATGGATCTCAAGGAACGTGGATAAATAAATAAGATTCTTCTTAACAGATTCAAACATCTCCCCGTCTAAGGCTAGTGTCCCGTTATAATCTAAGACCAAGACTTCTAGGTGAATGGTGCCTCTGCCTGGAATATCTATCTGAATCATAATCCAACCACCTTTCTTTTTTAACCGTTGCCAGTTAACATTTGTTTTAACCTGCGTTCACTCTAGTTAGAATCTTAGCAAACAATTACACAATGATCAACTTCAGACAGTCTTGGAGTACTTTTCACAGTACCACAGCGAAGGAATAAGTTTGTACCGATAGACTTCGATGACTATACCATGGAGCATCGCTCGCAGGATGTACGGAACTAGAGATATGGCCAAAATAAGGAGATCGGGTAATGAAAAATGTCATAATATTTACCTCCCAAACCTGTCCTTCGTGTAAGATAGCAAAGAATTTCCTTTTCCAGAATAAAATCCAGTTTGAACAAAAGGACATTAGCGTTGATGCTAAAGCAAGGGCAGAGTTAAACCGGAGAAGTATTAGTGGAGTGCCTACGTTTCTGATTGGAACAGAATATGTTACTGGCTTCAATCCGTCAAAAATTCTTAAACTTATCGACCACAGAGTTGTTGAGTGCAAAAAGTGTTCAACAAAAATGCGCGTTCCAACTAACAAGGGTATACTTAAGATTAAGTGTACTCACTGCGTGCATGAATTTAACGTTGACACGCAAATATAGTTAAAGACTTATCCAGCCACAGGAAAAGTCTTTAACTATAGGATTTTGTGAATAATACAAGATTTGTTTGTCAGGATTCTATTGATGGGATTAATTTCGAAGCGTTCACGTAGAAACAGGTTCTAAGTATTCAACTAGAATACTTGATTTCTTGGATGACGTTCGATATACTTAAATTGAGCATATGCCCAAAAGGGGTTGATCCGATGTCAAGACGGCGTTGTTGTGGCTTAATCGATGATATAATAATATGCCAAACGTTTATTCCACAGGGAAAATCGCGGTGGCCAGAAGTCATAGTTCAGTTAGAGGAATTAGAAGCCATCCGTCTAAAAGACAAAGTGGGTTTGGATCAAGTTGAGTGTGCTATGTCCATGGGAGTTTCTAGGGCTACGTTTCAGCGAATTCTAGGAGCAGCTAGGTCTAAAATTGCCACGGCTCTAGTAGAAGGACGCCCTATCCTGATCCAGGGAGGTAACTATCTAATAAAAAATAGGGTGTTTGAGTGTACTGAGTGCGGACATGTGTGGGAAGTTGAACCGTGTACTGTAGGTGGTAAACATGGATATGAAATCGCCTGTCCTAAATGTGGCACCTTGAAGAAGAGGAGACTAGACAACGGGAACGAGCATACCTGCAGTGGTAGTCAGCACAAAGG
>DHJG01000006.1:31283-33494 GCA_002404215.1 Desulfosporosinus sp. UBA4726 | reverse complement strand
AAAATAGCAATTCCAACAAACGGTAAGGCAGTAGATGCCCATTTTGGACGAGCTGCAGCATTCACAGTGTTTGAAATTGAAGGAATAGAAGCACGTGAAGTTGAAATACTAAGTGCAACAGGCCTTCAGCATCAGCATGAAGGACTGGCAAGTATGTTTAAAAGCAATGGAGTAGAAGTGCTTGTCTGCGGCGGTATAGGTGGAGGCATGATAAATGGTCTCAATGCAGTTGGACTATCAGTGGTAACTGGCGCCTCAGGAAGTGTGGCTGATGTGGCACAATCATATGCCAAGGGAACTCTTGTAAGTACTGGGTCTGTCTGCAAAGAGCATGACCATGAGGACCACCATAACCATTAGAAGTACTAAGTAGAGTCCTAAAATGGACAAACTTGACAAACAAGAAACAGGAGAGTAACATAAATTTCGGTTATTATCCCTTTATGGGGAAACACGCGTTGTTTAGAAAGGGAGGCAGTTTCGTGAGCGAATCATGTAATAGCTGTTCTGCAGCAGGTTCTTGTACCACTGATAGTTGTTCTAGTGAGCCTAAATTAACCGCGGCTCAAAAAGTAAGTCGTATTGGCAAGGTCATTGCTGTGATGAGCGGCAAAGGAGGCGTTGGTAAATCCTCTGTAACGAGCATGTTAGCCGTAAGTCTGATGCGCCAAGGGTTTAAAGTAGGGATTTTGGACGCTGACATTACAGGACCAAGCATTCCTAAAATCTTCGGTGTGACGGGGAAAGCTGGGGCTAGTGAGGGTGGAATAATTGCTCCGAAAAGCCGTGATGGTATTAAATTAATGTCCTTAAATCTTATGATAGAAATGGAAGATGACCCGGTCATCTTGCGTGGACCACTTATTTCCCAAGTTGTCAATCAGTTTTGGACGGATGTAATTTGGGGTGAACTGGATTATCTCTTGATTGACTTGCCTCCAGGGACCGGGGATGTGCCTATCACGGTATTCCAATCGTTACCTGTCAATGGAAGCGTTATGGTGACAAGTCCCCAGGCCTTAGCTAATATGGTTGTTCGAAAAGCGATTAAAATGGTGCGAAATTATGAACCACCAATTTATGGACTGATTGAAAATATGGCGTATGTTCAATGTCCTGATTGTAAGAAGAAGATAGAAGTTTTCGGGAAACCAAAAGGCGAGGAAGAAGCGAAACGCAACTCGATTCCTTACTTGGGAGAACTTCCGCTTGACCCACTTTTGGCTGAATTATCGGATGCTGGTAAAATTGAAGATTATCAATCGCCATTCTTTGATGAAATTGCTAAACGGTTAGCAGAAGAAATTAAAAAAAGCAGTGATAAAAAGCCAGCCTAAATAAGACACATAAAGAATGATAGAGCTCTCGCAAATTTGTGAGGGCTTTCTCATTGCACTCAATTAGTATAAACAAAACGATTTAAGTCATTTTATGTGAAAATAAGTCCTAAAATGGGTCGGCGATTCGGTGGAAGTCATTGAAACTCCTTTTAAAGAATAATATACTAAGCAGTATATTATGAAATCTAGAAACCCTTTCGCTCAACTGAGTTCAAAGGGTTTCTATGTTTTTGCTTAGATGATATGGTAAGGTCAAAAAGCTAGAGAAGGCCAATTAAAGCTGTTAAAGAGGAGGGTATATGGAACTTATTCTTATAATCATCGTAATTAACGTGGTCTATGTATCCATGTATACGTTGCGTATGATTTTCGTCATAAAAGGCCAAAGAATTCTGGCATCCATTCTTTCTGTAGTTGAGATTTTTGTCTATATGACGGGATTAGGGATAGTTCTTAAAAATCTTGATAATCATTGGAATCTAGTTGCCTATTGTATTGGATATGGCTTAGGGGTGTATATTGGTAGTCGAGTTGAGGAGTATCTTGCTTTGGGATATGTGACAGTGCAAGTGACAGTGGATTGTGCTGAAGCTGAGATACCGTCAAAGCTACGGGAATATGGATATGGTGTTACTTCCTGGTTAGCCGATGGCAAGGATGGTCAACGTCTCATGATGCAGGTTTTGGCGAAGAGAAGTAATGAACGGAAGTTAATTAACATCCTCGATAAGCTCTGTCCCAAAGCATTTGTAGTATCTTTTGAACCTAAAAATTTCAAAGGTGGATTTTGGATTAAACGGACGCCCAAGTCCTTTTAAAATGGTTAAACTGGAGTAAGAATAGGAAAAGGCACAAATCTTATAAGTTATGC
>DHJG01000006.1:22059-31229 GCA_002404215.1 Desulfosporosinus sp. UBA4726 | reverse complement strand
CCAACTCTTCAAGTTCCTCGGACAATCTTTGTAGGCGTCGTGTTAAATCGTCTTTAGATAATTTCGACAAACCCATAATTATCACCCCTTCAATCTATTCGCTCTTTCATTATAGTACAAAAATAAAATTGAGGTAGGGTTGTTTTTATCATATAAAGAACTCATAACAATATCGTGAAAACCTATTGACCTATCTATTGTTTAGATGTATCCTATAAGAAAAACACCACCCCCCCTAGGGAGGGGGTTGGCCACTTGAGTTCAGCCTATCGACATGCGTACACAAACTTTTCTAGAGAAGACACAAACCTAAGACATAAACCTATTACAACCAAGAAGGGTCTACGGAGGTGGTCTTAAGAGAATACACTGTACTTAGGAAACGTTATATTAAATTGTGAGGTGAGGAGCAAAAGTGAAAAATAAGAAATGGACTTTATTGGCCTTAATCTTTGGCGTATTCGGTGTTGTTTTCATAAGCTCTTTTTGGCTTTCAGCGCCAAAAGTTACTGAAGCTGCCTGTGGGGCATCAACATCCTCTTGCAAAACCTGTCATGAGGTTAAGGGAGAAGACCCTGTGTCCAAAAAGGGTGATTGGCATACACAGCACTCCTTCGGGGATTTCTGTCAAGCCTGTCATTTAGGAGTGGCAACGGAGACGGATAAGACAAAAGCACATGTTGGATTAGTCAAGCCCTTAGCCCAACCTGATCAATCGTGCGCATCCTGTCATCCTTCGGATAGTGCCGCTCGGGCTGTCAAATATGGCGGAACTGCCGCGGGCACAACTCCTACAGGTACACCAGCAACACCTGGTGCACCTGTGACCGGAGCTGCCGCAGAAACTGGATCGGCTACTCCCTCAGCAGCAGCAACCCAAGTCCCGCCAAGTGCAAATCCTAATTTTGATTTAATTGACTTTAATGTAAACGATATGGTTCCCTGGTTAGCGTGGGTAATCGGAATAATAAATGCTTTTGCGCTAATGATTTTAGGTGTTCTAATTTGGAGATGGAAAAAAGGATTCTGGCCGTGGACTGCTTTAATAGGTAGAGAGAAAAAAGTTCCCTTTAATACACTTCCACCGGAAGTTCAGGAAGTGTTCACTCAGTTACTACAAGGGGATATGAAGACGGTCTTGTCCCTACAAGAAATACTCAAACGCGATCAGGGTAAGCAAGTCATCCAGTCGGTATCGCAATTGCCAGAAAAAGTCCTAACACAGCTTCAAACATTAGACGAAAATGAACTGAAATCTTTGTCTTCCTTGACTGATGTCATGAAGAGCGTAAAGGAGGGAGAGCACCTTGGCCTTTAATGAAAAAATGAAGATCAAAATATGGTCCCCATGGGCGGCCGGGGTCCTGCTGGGATTAACATCCGTAGCTACTTACGTTCTGGTGGACAAAACAATTGGCTCATCAGGTGGGATAGAAAACATTGATAGCATGCTCTTGAAGCTATTTCATTCGAGCTTAGCTAATTCAATGTACTTTAAATTCCAAATGCCGCCGGTTGTAAGTTTTCAAATTTTGCTATTCGTCGGTATGCTCTTAGGCGCCTTTACGTCCAGTATGTGGTCCAAAGATTTCAAGTTTAGAATGATGCCGGATCAGCAATGGACACAGATATTTGGACCCAGTAAGCTTAAACGCTGGAGCCTGATTTTTATCGGCGGGATCATCATCGAGTATTCCGCTGGTATTGCTGGTGGGTGTACTAGCGGCTTAGCAATTTCGGGCACAATGCAACTTTCTCCGGCGGGACTAATCTTCATTGTTGGGTTGTTCGTATCGGGCATTATTACGACCAAGATTTTGTATGGAAGGGAGTATTGAGATGATGACTTATGTTATCCCCATAGTAATTGGTTTCTTCTTCGCCTTTGCTCTCCAAAAGGCTGGTCTAGGGCACTATCATAAAATCGTCAATCAATTTCGCTTTAAAGATAATACGGTCATGAAGTTTATGATGACGGGAATCTCAGTGGGACTCGTCGGCCTTTATACGCTGAAAGATCTTGGCTTTATCCAGTTGGATCAAGTCTCGTCTACGTATATTCTAGGTAATGCAATAGGCGGACTCCTATTTGGGGTAGGTATGGCACTCGCCGGCACGTGACCGGGTACGTTGATCACAGGTTGTGGTCAGGGAAATTTAGACTACTTGATTCCGGGACTCTTGGGTTTTCTTACTGGTGGAATTCTATTCGGGGCTACGTATAAATCTGTCTTTTTGAAAATCTCGACCATTGGTGATTATGGGCAAAAAACTCTGGCGGAACTTTTCCATGTTAACCATTGGTTATTTATCGGACTCTTTGTCTTGTGTACAGCAGTTTTCTATGTGGCTTCAAAAATTGCAGAGAGTTCCAAGGAATCGGAAAAACAACGTTCGTTAGAATCCTAGTTGAACAGCAAATGGCCGAATGAAAGGAGGGGGCAAGGTGTCCAAAGTTTATACTTGGGACCAATTGTTCAGCCGCCGTCAGTTTATCAAAGGCACAGTCGCAACGGCAGCCCTTGGTGTTGGTGCTACCGCAGGAATAGGTCTACTGGCACCAGAATCCAGTTTGGGGACAACTAATTCCGGGCAGACATCAGCTAAGGGTACAAAGTATGTTACTACGATTTGTGAGCAATGTGTCTGGCGGTGCGGGGTTATCGCTAAGGTTGAAAACGGTGTTGTCAAGAAGTTGGAAGGTAATCCAAATCATCCCAACAATTTAGGGAAACTTTGCCCGCGTGGCAATGCTGCCATAGAAACGATGTATAGTCCTGATCGAATTAAGTTTCCACTCATACGTGCAGGGGCACGGGGGAGCGGCTTGTGGCGTAAGGCCTCGTGGGATGAGGCTTTGAGTTACACTGCTGAGCAAATGAAGAAGATAAAAGATAAATATGGCGCTAAGGCAATGATGTTTAATTCAACGGATAACTTATCCCAACCATTTTTTGAAAGTCTTCTTAAAGCGTTCGGCACCCCTAATTACGGTACTCAACGGAGCTTATGCTTCAATTCAATGACGACAGGATTTCTGTATACGTATGGGACTCCTCAACCAGGAACGGATTACAGTCATTGCAAGTATATGATTTTCACAGGTCGTAATTTGGCAGAGGGAATTTCCAATAATGAAACTCAGGAAATGATCGAAATGGTGGCGAAGGGTGTCAAGGTCGTCGTGCTTGATCCGCGTTTCAGTAAGACGGCTGCGAAAGCGACGGAATGGCTGCCGGTTCGACCTGGTACAGATTCCGCTTTTTTCCTAGCAATGATCCATGTGATCATTGCTGAAAAGCTATATGATGAAGCGTTTGTTCAGAAATACACGCAAGGCTTCGAAGATTTAGTCAGTGAAGTGAAAGAGTATACGCCGGAATGGGCGGAGAAAAAGTGCGAGATCCCTGCGGCGACGATTCAGCGAATTGCCCGGGATTTTGCCGCCGCCGCTCCAGCAGCCATAGCACATCCTAACTGGCGGACGTCGAATTTTGTGAATTCGTTCCAAACGGAACGGGCCATTGCCGTGCTGAATGCCCTGATGGGTAATTGGGCACAGCCTGGTGGACTTATTCCTGATCAAGAAATGAGCACAGCTAAGCTGGGGGTTCTCTCTCATCCATCCTTCCCGCCAGCTCAGGGAATTAGACTAGATGGAGTGCCCTGGAAGTATCCTATGGTGCCCTTAGCCTATGGCGTTATCCAAACTATGCGGGATAATATTTTATCAGGAAAACCTTATGAGGCCAAAGGATGGCTAATTTCCAGGCAAAATCCCGTACTCTCGATTCCGGAACGCCAAAAGACCATCAATGCTTTGATGAAATTAGATTTTGTGGCGGTGATCGATATTCAAGCCAGTGACACGGCTTATTATGCAGATGTAATTTTACCTGAATCCTATTATCTGGAACGATATGATGGATTGATTCCCATTAAAAATAAAATCTTTATTCGTCAGCCCGTGATTGAGCCTCTTTATGACACTAAAAGTAGTTTGATGATTTATAAGGAACTGGCCGACAAATTAGGTCTTGGAGAATTTCTACCTTATAAGGACGAAGTGGACCTCTTGTCCCAACAACTCAAGCCGTTCCCAGTCACATTAGAGGCTTTAAAAAGTGCTGGGCACTACGAAGTAGAAAACTTTAAAGAAGACCATTCCAAAGATTTTGAGTTCCAAACAAGCAGTGGAAAGATAGAAATCTCTTCGAGCATCATGGCTCAAATGGGCAAGAAGGCTGTACCCACTTGGAATGAGCCGCCACGGCCAGAGGCAGATCACTATTATCTCTTAACGGGAAAAACGGCGCAGCACACACAAATGTTCACTCAAAACAATCGCTGGCTTTTGGAAGTGTTTCCTGTCAATCGTGCATGGCTGCATACTTCGGTTGCCACTAAAATTGGGGTTAAGACGGATGATGACGTGGTTTTAGAGAGCGAAGTCGGAAAAGTTACGATTAAGGCTTATGTAACAGAGGGTATACGACCCGATTGCATCTTTATGGTCGGCGGATTTGGGCACGTAAGCAAAGGACTTAAAGCGGCATATGGTCAGGGTGCGAGTGATTCTGCTCTGCACAAGACCGTGACCGATCCGATTTCAGGAGGCTCAGCCTTAAGCGAGACATTCGTGAAAGTGAGTAAAGCGTAAGGCTTAGGAGGGAAAAATATGGCTGTTCGCATGGGATTTGTCATTATTACTTCGCGCTGTATTGATTGCGATGCCTGTATGGTAGCATGTCGCTCTGAAAATGACGTGCCGCTAAGGCATACACGTAATTGGGTAAAGAGCAGTGGAGTTCAGGGACAGTTTCCTAAGGTTAGGGAAGTTTTTCGACCGGGAAATTGTATGCATTGTGACCACCCACCCTGTGTATCTGTTTGTCCTACAGGGGCCTCACAAAAACGTGCAGATGGTATTGTCATCATAGAAAACAGCAAATGTATTGGGTGTAAGTATTGTATTGTAGCTTGCCCGTATGACGCGCGCTTTGCTAATCCTGAAACTGGAAAGGCCGATAAATGTACGTTGTGCCTGCATCGTCTTGTGCAAGGCCTAAAACCAGCGTGTGTTCAAACTTGCCTAGGGAAGTCACGCCAAGCGGGAGACCTCAACGACCCGGAGAGCATCGTTTCAAAATTGATTGCCAAATATCCGACTCGTGTGTTGCTAGAACAAGTGGGTACTGGTCCTAACATTTACTATATAGATGAAGCTGTTCCTGAGATACCTGAAGGGAAGTAATTGCTTTCACTTATTTGAAAGTTAAAAATTGGTGGTAATGGGGAACTTACTCTGTACCGAGGCAGAGCAAGAAACCCACTTATAGAAGTGGATAAACAGTTTAGGGGGTATGTTGTGTGGAATTAACCTGGGCTTTAATGATCGTTATTTACCTCTTTACTGCAGGACTTAGTGCGGGGGCAATGATAACGTCTAATCTCGCCTTCCTCTATGGGGGCAAGGACTTCGAGCGAGTTAGCCGCTGGGGTGCCTATATCTCACCTTTCCCCATCTCCTTTGGGTTGGCTGTGCTTTTACTAGATCTGGGCAGCCCTTTTAACTTTTATCGCTTATTCCTTACTTTGGAAGTGCGGTCCCCGATGTCCTACGGGAGTTGGGCGATTCTCCTTTTTACCGGCTTAAGTATTATCTACCTCTATCTTTGGCTCCCGGAAAAATATCAAGTAATTGGGCACTTCAAAAATTCAGAACAGTGGAAAAAATGGTTGTCAAAATTTATGCCCTTTCTGTCCGTGGGCGTAGCATCCTACACTGGTCTTCTGCTCAATGCCGCTGTTAGCCCGTTGTGGAAGGCGACCTTACTTCCTGTGCTGTTTTTAGTTTCTGCCTTATCGACGGGGGTTGCCTCTGTGATTTTGTTATCGACTATAAGCCCCTGGCAGCGTGCTAGACACAAGGAATTGCACGTCTTAACCAAGGTCGATGCAGGATTGATTATTCTAGAGTGTTTGATTATACTTATAATGATCTCTATGGGGCGACTAAGCTCGATGAGCGAATCCTATGCCTTTGGTAGTTTATTATACGGACAATATGCTTGGATCTTCTGGTTTCTTATTGTTGGTTTAGGTTTGACCATTCCGTTATTGTTGGAACTGATGGAACTGAAGGATAAAATCCCCGTCAAATGGGCTTTGCCTGTTACCATAAGCAGTAGCTTCCTAGTCTTGTTGGGGGGATTTTTTGTACGTTATGTGATTACGTATGCTGGACAAACCAGTGGCTGGTTTTAGCATTTATTGAAAATGAGTTAACTAGAGGAGGCAGGGCGTAGATGCCTAAACAACCAGAATGGACGAGACGTGCGGTGTTACGCCTGGCATGGGTCGGGATTATCGCCGCTAGTGCCTTGACGATTGAACCTCTAGTCAAGTATCTTACTAGTAAAGAGGACCGCCTACAATCTCCTCTAGTGGCTTATAATAAACCGCTCGTCGAAAACAGCGACTGGCAAAACACATCGAATTCCCGTGTGTGGGTTAAACGAGATTCTTTAGGAGTCATGGCCTTAGTTGCGACATGTACTCATCTTGGCTGTGAAGTTCATTATCTTCAGGAAAAGAAAGAATGGCTTTGCCCTTGTCACGGGAGCATTTATGATGTCGAGGGCAGGCCCATTTCAGGGCCTGCTCTTAAAGCTTTGCCTAGAGTGGCTGTTGAACTCAAGCCAGATGGCTCTTTAATGATTAATACTTCAAAACAAGTAGGAATGGAAATCCGCTTATGAAAGACCAGGAAAACTTTGTTAACCACATTAGGCCTCGATTTGTCCCAAACGGAGCACTTTCTGTACTCTACACTCTGTGCCTTGGAGGGCTTTCGTTTCTAGCTTTTATCATATTGGGGGTTACAGGCCTCCTTTTGATGTTTCATTATCAACCGGGAGATAGTACGGGTTTCCCGAGCATCCTAACGCTAGCCTCCGTGATTCCCTATGGTGGAGTCATTAGAAATTTGCACTATTGGGCTGGTCAAGTCATGGTTGTCACGGTTAATCTCCATATGGTGCGGGTTGTTTGGACCCGTTCCTACAAGCCGCCTAAGCAACTGAATTGGCTGGTAGGAGTGGTTTTATTAATTCTTATTTTGTTTTTGGATTTTACGGGTTACTTGTTGATCGGATCTCAAGAAAGTGGTGCGGCTGCAACTGTTGCTGTCAATATTTTAGGATTGATTCCCGGGTTGGGGACTGGGCTGGCNNTTATTACAACTGTATCATTTCTGGCGTGTTCGCCGTGACGGGGGAGTACGACCACTCTAAGGGGGTAGCAAAATGGCACGTTCACCCATCAAACACCTCATGGAAAAAGAGGGAATAGCTGCAATATTTTTTGTAGTTTTTTGTACAGCTCTAGCCCTAAAGTTTCCCGCAGGTGTTGGTACGAGTAATCAAGCCCCCTTGCTCGGACACGCTGTTGCTCCGTGGATTTTTGGTCCGTTCCAAATTCTCTTATTATATCTTCCTCCGTGGTTAGGCGCTCTTATTTTACCCATTATTATAATTGCAGGTCTTGCTGGGTTACCATGGCTTGTTGAGTATTGGGGGGGGGAGTCTGGTCAGTGGATTTTCAGTCTCCTAGCGGGTGTTGTTATAGTCCTACTGATTTGGTTTATGGTCAAAGAATTGCGGTGGATTACTTAAATGAAAAAAACATTCTTGCTTGCAAGTCTTTTGTTGATACTTATTGTGATTCTGGTGCTGAAACAAGGCACAACTCCAAGCTGGGCTCACTACCAAACGGAGTATTTTACTGCGCAAATTGCTAAGTTGCAAGTTGAGCTAGGAACCGTTCAGGATGAAACTAAGATAAAACAGGTACAACAAGACATAGCAGGTTATCAAAATCGTAAGCCTGAGATTGTCAATCTGGTACTTCCCAATGGTAAGGTCGAACGGTGTAAAACCTGCCACATAGGGATCGAAGAAATATCGAACTCCCATCCCAGCAATACGTTTGGGTGTGCGGTTTGCCATGGCGGAAATCCTTTATCGCTGGACGAAACGACAGCGCATGCTCAAATGCTAGGAGGGGGCCATCCAGGATCATTAACAGTCTCCTCTTTAAGCTGCGGAGGGACAGGGGCGAATGGAGTGTCGTGTCATAGTGGAAACCACGAACCTGCGCAAAATTTAGTGGACTTAGTAAAAACTTCGATCATGTCAACGAAGGCAGGAGAGTTAAGTGTCGTACGCATGACGTTCGGATTAGATAAGACCAAGGAAGTTCCTGGACTTACCAAGGGTCAGGCGGCTTATCTCTACCCCAGTCCCCTGCAAGGACAAGCAAATGAAGGCCAATTCCAACAAAATTGTCTAAGTCAATGTCATCAAAGCGGAGGAGAACTTTCCATACCCTTAGCTCAAGGAACGACTTTACCTTCTAATACTCCTCATGAAGGTGTTGCACAAAGCAAAACGATGAGCCAAGCCAATGGACAAATCCAAGCTAATGGGTGTGAAGCCTGTCATGTCTTGACTAATCCAACGCATACATATATCGGTGAGGACACGACCATCAAAGCAAACAAGAGCGGTCACGGCATGGTCCATAGCCTGACGACCCAAATTCCTTACACGCAGTGTAACCAGTGTCATAATCAAGGCAACCATGACCCCATCAAAATGGAGTTTTCAGCACGCTCCGATATGACTAAGGTAATAAGGGATTGGACAGCGGGATATACGACTTGGACGGACCGGTTGAGTGATTATTATCTGCCTGGCGAACTATTTGCGAGGTGTGAAGTTAGTCTGGATTGTATCGATTGTCATACAAGGCAAGATGTCATGGGGGATGGTGAGTTTTATACATCCCAGTATGATGCCGTTCATATTCAATGCCTCGATTGTCATGGCACCAAGGAGAAACTACCCCTAACTAAGAAGGTTGAAAATCCGAATGATTTGAAGTTTAAAGAGTCTATTACAAATCCTGTGTTTCCTGCCTTGAAAACAGGGGATGAAATATTAATTACAACGAAAGGGGAAGAACTGCCCTTCTTACGTCATAATGGAGACAATTGGATTCAGACTAGTCGTGTGACAGAGAAAGCGTTCAAAATACCTTTAGTGCTCGGTAGTAGTTGCGAGCAAATAGCGGATGAACAAGGGGCAGATTCGTGCCATAAATGCCAT
>DHJG01000006.1:0-22007 GCA_002404215.1 Desulfosporosinus sp. UBA4726 | reverse complement strand
ATAAATGCCATGCAAGAAGTGCCCAACACCCGTAAACATAACTCCAGTCGTTACGTCCATAGCGCCCGAATGGAAACTATATCTTCCATTCGGGCGCTTCCCCTGTGTCTGTACTTTTTGAAACGGTAAGCATACCAATTGATTCTCGGATTGATAATTCAGGAGAGGAACGGAGAAAGAACCTGAGACAGAATTTTGCTTGACAACTATTGTTTACGGATGTAATATAACTGACTACGTATGTAAATATAGGTTGATGCGGAGGCTTAAATATGCTTGAAACATCGAATATATCCGATGCTGAATGGGAAGTTATGAAGATCTGTTGGTTGAAATCAGCTCCATGTACCGCAAATGAGATTGTTCAGGCATTAGAACAATCGACAGATTGGAAACCAAACACAATCAAGACTTTAATCGGGAGGTTGGTAAAAAAAGAGGTACTCGGTTACAAAGAAGAGGGCAGGTTTTATCTTTACTATCCGTTAGTGACGGAGGAGGAGTGTGTCAAAGTCGAGAGTAAGTCCTTTCTTACTCGAGTTTTTGGCGGAGCACTTAAGCCTATGCTCGTTACCTTTCTGAAAGAAGAAAAACTCTCTCAGGATGACATTGAAGAACTTAAACAGCTCCTTGAAGAAACTGCAATTTGACCTCCACAAGATGACCATCTGTAACAACGCTAGCTGTATGATTATCATAGACGACTATTTGCTCGTTAACTCCAATGAGCGCACGCACTTTCTCGTTAAAGGGGATAGAATCTTCCCATTCGGTCTTCAAAGAAGGATTATCTGTTAACTCTGAGCGGTCTGACGTGGTTTTAATCTTTACAAGTTCGTTGTTTATGACTTCCCCAAGATAGAGCTTTATGAAGTTATACCAACTGGCAGTAAATAAATTAATGATAACTACTTTAAATAATTAAGACAAGGCGCTTGCCTCTTGTGATGTTAATACAAGGGGCAAGCGTCTTTGTTTCTCTACTTTGAAAAGGCGTTTGAGGTACTAATAAATAGTCGACAATGAGAGAAACTATTCTTCAAATGGTTGACAAATGAATAGTAGTCGAATATATTATAGATATACCCCACGGGGGTAAGGGGGTTAAAGAAGCTTAAGATTTTTTAAAATACATTTATATGAGTTTGAGTAAATTAATAATTATTATGAGGAGGACTAGTAATGAGTAAAAAGGTATTAATAGTAGGCGGTGTAGCAGGTGGAGCGTCTGCAGCAGCAAGACTCAGAAGACTCGATGAAAGTGCTGAGATCATTATGTTCGAACGAGATGAGTACATCTCCTTTGCTAATTGTGGTTTGCCTTATTATATTGGAGAAACAATTACGGACAGAGAGAAACTAATCGTACAAACCCCTGAAAGCATGAAGAGCCGATTTAATATCGATGTAAGAATTAATAGTGAAGTTATTGGTCTTGATACTGTTAAAAAAGTAGCTAAGATAAGAAGTAAAGAAAAGGGCGAGTATGAAGAACAATATGATTATATTGTTTTGTCCCCTGGAGCAAGAGCGATTAAACCAAATATCGAAGGTATAAACAGTAAGAGAATATTTACTCTAAGAAATATACCGGACACTGATACCATTAAAGCCTATGTCGATAAAAAAGGAATTAATAGTGCTGTCGTTATTGGTGGGGGCTTTGTTGGGGTTGAAATGGCCGAAAATTTAAAGGAAAGAGGCCTAGAAGTTACTATAGTAGAGGCGGCACCTCATATAATGGCACCGTTTGATACTGATATGGTTTTAGTCGTTGAAAAAGAACTATCAGACAATGGCGTTGGCTTAATTCTAAATGATGGAGTCAAAGCGTTTAAGGATAATGAAAGTAGCGTTGAAATAACCTTAAGTAGCGGTACTAAACTAAATACGGATTTAGTGAT
Source organism: Desulfosporosinus sp. UBA4726 (assembly GCA_002404215.1). Classification (GTDB taxonomy): domain Bacteria; phylum Bacillota; class Desulfitobacteriia; order Desulfitobacteriales; family Desulfitobacteriaceae; genus Desulfosporosinus. The sequence continues at coordinate 20,103 of DHJG01000006.1, read as the reverse complement.
TTTAGCCATCGGAGTATTCCCTGATACGGGATTTCTAAAGGATAGTGGAATTGAGTTAGGAGTCAAAGGGCATATATTAGTCAATGAAAGAATGGAAACAAATGCTGCCAATGTGTTGGCAGTGGGAGATGCCATTGAAGTCGTTGATTTTGTAAACAAGCAAAAAACAGCCATTCCCTTAGCAGGACCTGCCAATAAACAAGGCCGAATTGCGGCGGATAACATCGCTGGCTTAGGTACGACGTATAAGGGGACTCAGGGGACTTCAATTATCAAAGTTTTTGGCTTAACTGCAGCAAGTAGCGGTAATAATGAACGAACTTTGAATCGTCTAAATATTCCCTATAAAGTTATTAGCATTCATCCAACATCACATGCCTCTTATTACCCAGGAGCCCTTAACCTGACCTTGAAACTTATTTTTAATGAGGAAGGTAAAATACTAGGAGCTCAAGGCGTTGGCTATGATGGCGTGGACAAGAGAATTGACGTAATAGCGACAGTCATAAGACTGGGCGGTACAGTTACAGATTTAACAGAGTTGGAGCTTTGCTATGCACCACCTTTCTCTTCGGCAAAGGACCCAGTAAATATGGCAGGATACGTTGCAGAAAATGTTTTAGCGGGCAAAGTGGATGTTATTTCAGCAGAGCAACTAAAGTCGTATGATACAGCAAACACGTTCTTATTAGACGTGCGTACTGAGGATGAATTCAAGAACGGACATCTTGAGGGATCAGTAAATATACCTGTAGACAGCCTAAGAGAAAGAATCGGAGAACTAGATAAGAGTAAAGAGATACTAGGCTATTGCCAAATTGGGCTTAGAGGGTATGTAGCGTCTAGGATTTTAACTCAAAATGGTTTTAAGTTTAAAAACATTGATGGTGGGTATAAATGTGCTTCAATGTCAAACTATAAGCCAACTAAAGTTGATGATTCCGATAAAAAAAAAAGATCGGTGATTGATTCAGATACCCAAGTTGTTAAGAGCGAGGCAAGAGGCGTTAACGATTATGATAAAAGCCTTGACGCTTGTGGCTTATGTTGTCCAGGACCATTGATCCAAGTTAAAGCATCAATAGATCAACTGAATGATGGTCAAATTCTTAAAGTTATCGCTTCGGATCCTGGATTTTATGAAGATATTAAGGCCTGGTGTACTAGAACGAATAATGAACTTATTGATATTGGAAGAGATAAAGGTACGATTAATGCCTTTATAAAAAAAGGTAACAAATTAAATATGCTAAATACTTCATCGCCATCTGATATAATGCTGAAAGATGGAAAAACAATGGTAGTATTTAGTGGAGATCTAGATAAAGCACTTGCTGCCTTTATTATTGCCAATGGGGCAGCAACCATGGGTAAAAAGGTTACCCTGTTCTTTACCTTTTGGGGGCTTAATATTTTAAGAAAACCCGAAAAGATTTCAGTTAAGAAAAACTTTATAGAATCAATGTTCGGCTTCATGATGCCTAGGGGAAGTAATAAGCTTAAGCTTTCGAAAATGAACATGATGGGTATGGGTGGTAAAATGATCAAAATGATCATGAAAAATAAAAACATTAATTCTTTAGATGAATTAATTAAACTAGCAATTGATAGCGGTGTGGAAATAGTTGCCTGCTCAATGACTATGGATCTTATGGGGTTAAAGCAGGAAGAACTCATTGATGGAGTTAAGATTGGGGGAGTTGGCTATTATTTAGGTGAAGCCGAAGAATCCAATGTAAATCTGTTCATCTAAATGCTTTGTACCTTAAGGTGCGCTACAGAGTCCAAAAACTATTATAGTTTTTGGACTTCTTCTAAAGTTATTTATCATAGGTTAGTTACTATAGAGAAGAGATGAACTATTAAAGATGGGTTATTAGGAGGCGAAAAATAATGTCAGCGTTCATCTTGGAGATATTGTGTCGGGGGTGTAAACGCTGCATAAACGCTTGTCCGGTTCAAGCAATCACAATGCTAGCACATCTCCCGGTAGTTAATCATACTAAATGTATGGAATGTGAAGCCTGTATGGAAGTATGTATGCATGGTGCTATTACTTTTCGAGCCACAGAGGAGATGAATAGGAATGGATGATGATCAACAACATGACTATAAACAAGAGCTTATGCTACAACTCAACGCTGTAGCGGCAAAGCTAGCAGATTTAAAAGCACGCTGGCCCTATCATTCGGTGCAAGCTAAAATGGTGGCTGAACTGGAGGACTTGGAAGAAGAAAGAGACCGCTTACGGGGTTTACTCCATTCAGAGTGATGCCTGAATAGTCTTTGATGTTTTAGCTTTGTTTGGGGAACACTGTTATGGTATAATTTTACTTGAGGAGTGTGTGCTAAAATGCCAGAGGATCTTCAAACGATAAAAAAACACTATGAACTAGCGATCGTCGGATGTGGGCCGGCAGGGTTGTCTGCGGCCCTTAACGCCAAAATTCGGAAACGAGATTTCATATTACTGGCTTCCGAATTTTGTAGTCCGAAGCTTTCGAAAGCCCCACAAGTTGAGAATTTTATTGGATTTCCGGAAATTAGTGGGGAAGAATTGCGTCAACGCTTCTTAAACCACGTCAAGGAAAAGGAAATTGAAATTGTTCCTTTTAAAGTGTCAAGCATTTATCAGGGACCACCTTTTACGCTTGTGAGCAAGGATCAGTCCTTTGAAGCGGATGCTGTTATAATAGCAACAGGCGTATCAGTGAACAAACTATTTCCTGGTGAAGCGGAATTACTTGGTCATGGTGTTGGATATTGCGCAACATGTGACGGACCTTTATATAAAAATAAGTCGGTTGCGATCGTTTCCTATAACAAAGAAGGGGAAGCTGAAGCCAACTTTATGGCTGACATCTGCTCCAAAGTTTATTATATTCCCTATTACAGCGATATAGTGAAGCTTGACTCTCGAATTGAGGTTAAAAAAGGGAAGGTTAAGGGAATTACAGGTACCCAAAGCGTAGAAAGATTGGATCTCAATGAGGAGCAATTGTCGGTGGATGGGGTATTTATCATGAGAGAAACCCTACCTGCTGAACAACTTGTAGTTGGCTTGGAAATGGAAGATGCAGCCATTAAGGTCAATCATAAGCTCGAGACAAATATGCCAGGCCTATTTGCTGCGGGAGATTGCACAGGTCAGCCTTATCAATTAATTAAAGCTGCGGGAGAAGGCGGAACTGCGGCGTTGCACGCCGTAAAATACCTAGATAACTTAAAATCATCGGCTCAGAAAGTTCCTGCTCTCTAAAGTTAGTTATAATAAAAGCCAATCTTTCAAAGAAAGATTGGCTTTTATTATAGTATACAGCAGGTTGGAGAGAAATGAAGTGCTACGAAATTATAGAAGACGTTGTTCCGTGGGGATCGATGTCTAAAACAATAGTCTGAGCTTTTATCCCATACTGCCCCATCATATTAACCATGCTCTGGGAAACTTCTAACTTCAAACTCTCGGGAATGAGAGCTAGAAGTGTTGGCCCTGAACCACTGAGAGCGGCTCCATAGGCCCCCGCTTGTAGAGCAGTTTCTAAGGTTTCGAGCAGGCCAGGAATGAGCACTGCACGTAGGTCTTGGTGAAGTACGTCACGCATCCCTTCTTTTAGGAGGGAATAATCTTCTCGAATAAAGGCTTCAATCAGTAGCCCAACATGGGAAATATTAAAAACGGCATCCTTGCGGGAGACTTGAGGGGGTAAAATTCCCCGAGCTGTTGATGTATTTAGGAGTGTGTCGGGAATAATAACTATCGCTTTAAAATTGGGCGATTGAGTGAGTATGCGGGGAAGAATACCCTTTTCAGTGGGTACGGAGAGGGTAACCCCCCCATACAAAGCGGGTGTGACATTATCGGGATGGCCTTCTAAGGCGTTGGCAACTTGGAGTAACTGGAACTTTGAATACCGTGAACCAGCTAAAGTATTAGCTGCCACAAGACCGCCGACGATGGCTGCAGAGCTGCTGCCTAAACCTCGAGCAGGAGGAATATGATTATCAAACGTTAAGGCGACAGAGGGCGTAGGGTATTTAATGAGGTCCCAAAAATGGCACATCGTTTTCCAAACCAGGTTGCTTTCATCGGCAGGGATTCCATCGGTGTAAGGCCCGGTCACAGAGATTTGAAACGGTTGGTCGGTCTCAAGCGTTATCGTGTTGTGTAGTTGAAGTGCCAGCCCCAAGCAGTCAAATCCAGGTCCTAGATTAGCAGACGTGGCTGGTATCTTAACGCGAATCATCTGTTTCCTCCCTAAATTAGAATAAGTTTACTAGGATTGAGGGCAGTTATTGGCCATTTTCAAAGCGGATTACATTGTGAATATTATGAACTTTACTATACGCTTTGACTGAAGCTAAGGCTTCTTGAAGTGATCCCTCGCGGCAAGGATGCGTCACAAGGACAATTTCTGCCTGATGCTCGCCGCGCGGTTTTTGAATGATCGAGGCAAAGCTAATATTTGCTTCGGCAAAAAGTTGTGCAAGAGTGGCGAGTACACGAGGCTCGTCTTTGACAAGTAAGCGAATATAGAAAGCGGTATGGAAATCTGAAGTGGCCTTAATTGGAAGATCAAGATAACAGGAGCAATTAAGCGGGGATTTAGAGCTTGATTGGATGTTGCGAGCGATACGCATAATATCGGATACAATCGCACTCCCTGTGGGGAGAGAGCCAGCACCACGGCCATAAAACATGGTTTCTCCAACGGCATCCCCAACAACGTAAATGGCGTTGAAAACACCGTTCACAGAAGCTAGTGGATGATCATTAGGTAAGATTGCGGGATGAACACGAACTTCGATCTCTTCATCTTGGTGTTTAGCAATGGCTAATAGCTTGATAGTACAGCCAAGCTCTGCGGCATAAGCTAGATCTTCGCGAGTAATTTTTGAAATGCCTTCGACAAAGACGTCTTTGAGGGCTACGCGTGAGTTAAAGGCAATGGAAGCAAGTATGGCAAGTTTACGCGCAGCATCCAATCCATCAACATCAGCAGAGGGATTAGCTTCGGCATACCCTAATTTCTGGGCTTCGGCAAGGACTTCTGCATACTCGCGGCCCTGTTCGGCCATGGCTGTAAGAATGTAGTTGGTAGTGCCATTAATAATCCCAATTACGTCGGTAATGCGATTGGCAGCTAGGGATTCTTTCAGAGCTGCAATAATTGGTATTCCGCCTCCGACACTGGCTTCGAAGCAGAGCTCTTTCCCAGCTTTATCGGCGGCGTCTAGGAGTTCATGACCATGAAGTGCTATTAAATCTTTATTGGCTGTGACAACATGTTTACCATGCTGTAAAGCTTCTAAAATAAAAGTGCGAGCTGGTTCGATGCCCCCCATCACTTCTACAATAATATCAATTTCTGGGTCTTGAAGAATTTCGTTAGGTTGATCTGTGAGTAGAAAATCTCCGGTAACGCCACGTTCTGAGTGAAGATCACGATCAAGAATTCCTTTAATCTCAAATTCGCAGTGGGAGCGAGTTTGAATCTCAAGTGCATTTTGTTGTAATACCTGTACTACTCCACAACCCACTGTTCCTAGGCCTAATATCCCAATTTTAATTGGCAATGGGGTCAACTCCTCTCTAAACATACAAATGTATCTGTATAGTGGACATTATACCTCGTAATCTCTGGCTTTGACAAGGAAATTCTTTGAGGAATTTCGAACATTATAGTAAATAGGGTTGACAGTGGGGATTGTATTCTGTATCATATACACAAGGTTAATATTGAAAACGTGTAATATAACACAAGCGGAAGTGTACCTAGGGTTCCGAGGAAAAAGTCCCTCCCATAGCGTCCCGCCCGTCTAAAAAGGGCAAGAGGTCAGCAGACCGGGGACAAGGTTTCGCCCTCTAAAAAGGGCAAGGGGGGACAGCCTGTCTGGTCCAAGCGGTACAGAATCCAAATCGGATTTACACCGTGGGTAGAAAAAACCCAAGCGGAAAGTTCCACATACTATGGGGACTACGCTTGGGCTATTTATTATTTTGATTATTTGGTTTATTTACGGAAAGGGGTAGTTCAAGTGAGTCTGGTTATATACTGCAATGGTGCATTTGTTCCAGAGGAAGAGGCGAAGCTGTCAGTTTTCGATCATGGCTTTTTGTACGGGGACGGTATTTTCGAAGGGATTCGCGCGTATCATGGTCGAGTGTTTAAATTAGAAGAACATTTGAAACGCCTCTATGAGTCAGCAAAGTCTATTCAATTGAACATCGGAATTACCAAGGACCAGATGCAAGAGATGGTATTGGAGACGCTTCGCAGGAACGGTTTAAACAATGCGTATATTCGATTGATTGTTTCACGCGGTAAAGGAGACCTGGGGCTTGATCCAAAGAACTGTCCCCAGGCTGCTATCTTCTGTATAGCAGATCAAATAAAGATCTTTGAGCAAAGTATGTATGAACACGGCTTAAAAGTAAATACAGTGGCCATCCGCCGAAATAATTCGGATTCCTTGAGCCCTAGGATTAAATCACTTAATTATCTTAATAACATTCTTGCCAAGATTGAGGCCAATCAGTCCGGAGTAATAGAAGGAATTATGCTTAATCAAGACGGATACGTGGCAGAAGGTACCTCCGATAACATCTTTATCTATCGAGATGGTGTATTGATAACCCCTCCTCTTTCGGCAGGAATACTGGAAGGCATCACTCGGAATTCTGTGCTGGAGCTCGCCAGCGAACTGGGAATTAAGGCAACGGAAGAATTATTCACAAGGCACGACCTGTATACTGCTGACGAGTGTTTTCTTACCGGTACTGCCGCCGAACTGATTCCGGTGATTAACGTAGATGGACGGGACATTGGAGCTGGAGTCCCGGGAGCAGTATATAAGAAGCTACTCGTTGCGTTTCGGGCCCTTACCCATGTCAACGGTCCTGAAATCAAAAATTCCCAAGGTACTACTGCCAGATGAGTTAGGAGGAGGGGTGAGTATGAACTCAGGAAAAAAAGGATCAAGAGGAGCGGCTATCTTATTGGAGGCCTTAGAAAAGGAAGGCGTTGACGTTATCTTTGGTTATCCAGGCGGAGTGTTGCTTCCATTGTATGATTCGCTTCTAGATAGTCCTATTCAACATATACTAGCCCGTCATGAACAGGGAGTGGTGCATGCTGCCGATGGTTATGCACGTGTAAGTGGGAAAGTAGGGGTATGTTTAGCAACCTCTGGCCCAGGAGCCACGAATTTAGTGACGGGTATTGCCAATGCTTATATGGATTCTATTCCCTTAGTTGTATTGACCGGTCAGGTTGTTAGCAGTTTGCTTGGAACAGACTCCTTTCAAGAAGCAGATATAACTGGAATCACAACGCCCATTACTAAGCACAGTTATATAGTTAAGGATGCAAGGGAGATTCCACGGGTTGTCAAAGAGGCCTTTTATCTTGCAGGAACCGGTCGGCCGGGTCCAGTACTTATCGATCTGCCAAAAGACATTCTAGCGATGGAAAATGTTGAACCTTTTCCTTCAGATATGAACTTGAGGGGATATCAAGTGCCTGGTAGGGGAGATAGTGCTAGGATTGATGAAGTGGTGAAGGCGATCACGGAATGCCGAAGACCTGTAATATATGCCGGAGGTGGCGTGATTGCGGCGGGAGCTGCAGATGCTTTAAGGCAGTTGTCGGAAAAAGCGAGCATTCCGGTTGTCACAACATTGATGGGGATCGGTTGCCTCCCCTTCGGGCATCCAAACCTATTAGGTATGGTTGGAATGCACGGAACTGTGACGTCGAACTATGCCGTAGATGATTGTGACTTGTTGATTGCGGTGGGGGTTCGCTTTGATGACCGTGTAACGAGTGGCTTGGGCCATCTTTTTGCAACTAAAGCAAAAATTGTTCATATCGACGTTGATTCTGCGGAAATTGGTAAAGTGGTAAGAGCACATTTCCCAATCGTAGGGGATGCCCGCTTGGTTCTGGAAGAGGTTTTGGATGGTTTAGCCTCAGTTGAGGTTCCTCAAGTGTCGGATTGGTGGGACCGATTGCATACCTGGAAGAACGATCACCCTATGAAGTATGAAAAGGACAGATTGACGCCACAGATGGTGATCGAGTGTATGGGCGAACTCGCTGGTGATGAAACGATCATGGTAACCGATGTAGGACAACATCAAATGTGGACAGCACAATATTTTCCGATCATGCATACGCGCAACTTAGTGACTAGTGGTGGACTTGGCACGATGGGCTTTGGTCTTCCTGCCGCTGTGGGAGCACAAGTAGCTCGTCCGAACGATTTGGTGTTTTTGGTCACCGGAGATGGCTCCTTTCAGATGTGCATTCAGGAACTAGCGACGATTGTCCAGAATAAGCTGCCAATTAAAATAGTCCTTATGAATAATGGCGTCCTAGGGATGGTTCGCCAATGGCAGAAAATGTTTTATGGAGAACGGTTTAGTAGCATACAACTTCATTCTAACCCGGATTTTATCAAAGTAGCGGAGGCCTATGGAATTCGTGGAATTCGTATTGAGTCTTTAGAGCAGGTTAACAGTGCTATTGCAGAGGCGATTGAATATCCAGGGCCAGTTCTGTTAGATTTCACGATCTCTCCAGACGAAGATGTTTTGCCAATGGTTGCACCGGGTAAAGCTATTACTGAAATGCTAGGGAGGTAAAAAACATGTTGCATACACTCGCTGCCCTTGTAGAGAACCACCCTGGTGTTTTGACCCGGATTGCTGGATTATTCGCACGTAGAGCGTATAATATTGATAGCCTTTCGGTCTGTCAAACGGAAGATCCTGAACTTTCGCGGATGACGATTGTCGTAAATGGAGATGATCAGGTTATTGAGCAAGTGAGAAATCAACTCAATAAATTGGTTATTGTTCATTCAGTGACGGATTTGACAGCTGAGAGTGTTGTGAACCGTGAACTGGCGTTAGTGCGTATCAAAGTTAGCTCGGAAACACGAGCAGAGGTTCTTCAGACGGTCACTATTTTCCGGGGACGGGTTGTAGATATAGGAAGAACCAATATTACCGTCGAGGTAACGGGAGACATTGAAAAGATTGATGCGTTTGTTAATGCGATTCGCCCTTATGGGTTATTAGAGTTGGTTCGCACTGGTAAGATTGCCATTTTGCGATCTGAAGTGTAGTATAGTATTAAGTTTAATAGACTGTATTATAGCCTATTATAGTAAGAGCTTTAATTAGAGAGGAAGATTTTAAAATGGCAAAAATGTATTATGAGGTAGACGCAAATCTGGAGTTATTAAAAGGGAAAGTTATTGCAGTTATGGGATATGGTAGCCAAGGGCATGCTCAGGCTCAGAATCTAAAAGATTCAGGCCTTAACGTTATAATCGGACTTCGTCCGACAAGTGCTCGTCAGGAACGTGCGTTAGCTGCAGGCTTTGAGGTTATGACGATCGCAGAAGCAGCTGCGAAAGCGGATGTTATTCAAATTTTGCTTCCAGATGAAACACAAGCCAAGATTTATCGTGATGAAATTGAAAAACATGTTACAGCTGGAAAAGTGCTCGTCTTTTCGCATGGCTTTAACATTCACTTTGGACAAATTGTTCCTCCTACGGATGTCGATGTCATCATGATCGCGCCTAAAAGCCCAGGTCACTTGGTTCGTCGTACCTACACAGAAGGCGCAGGAGTACCGGCCTTAATTGCGGTCCATCAAGATGCCTCAGGGAAAGCCAAAGAATTAGCTCTTGCCTATGCCAAGGGAATTGGATCAACCAAGGCCGGTGTTTTGGAAACGACCTTTGGAGAAGAAACAGAAACAGATTTATTCGGGGAACAAGCGGTCCTTTGTGGAGGGGCTTCGGAACTAGTTAAAGCAGGATTTGACACATTGGTAGAAGCTGGTTATCAGCCGGAAATCGCTTACTTTGAATGCTTACATGAGCTCAAGCTGATCGTTGATTTGATGTACGAAGGCGGCATTGGTTGGATGCAATATTCTGTCTCAGATACCGCGCAATACGGTGGAATGACGATCGGAAAACGAATTATTAATGAAGAAACTCGTAAAGAAATGAGAAAAGTTCTTGATGAAATTCAAGATGGTAGATTTGCAAAAGCGTGGTTACTCGAAAGCCAAGCTAATCGCCCAGCCTTTAACGCGATGACTCGCATCGATGCAAATCACCCTATTGAAAAGGTTGGCGAACAATTAAGAGGAATGATGACCTGGTTGAAAAAACACGAATAGAAAACACGAGTAGATGGAGGTTGGCGAATGCGTCGCATCGAGATCTTTGATACTACGCTCAGAGATGGTGAGCAATCGCCTGGAGTAGCACTTAACGCCGATGAAAAATTGCAAATCGCTCGTCAATTAACGAAGCTTGGCGTTAATGTTCTCGAAGCCGGATTCCCCATTGCCTCCTTAGGAGATTTTGAGGGAGTAAGAAGGATTGCTCAAGAGGTAAGAAATGTGAGTGTGGCAGCGCTGGCACGTGCCAGCGCCAAAGATATTGAATGTGCATGGGAGGCTCTCTCGCTCGGAGAGGCCCCACGCATTCATACGTTTATTGCCACCTCACCCATTCATATGCATTATAAACTTCAAAAGTTGCCTCATGAGGTACTGGAACTTGCAGTACAGGCCGTTCGTTTGGCTAAATCGAAAGTGGCTGATGTGGAATTCAGTGCTGAAGATGCCTCGCGGAGTGACGTGATTTTTTTGGCGAACGTGTTATCAGAAGTGATTAAAGCAGGAGCTACGGTACTAAATATTCCGGACACTGTGGGTTATGCAACCCCCGAAGAGTATGCCACGTTTTTAAGAGCAGTTATGGGGCGTACGATCGGGATTGAGAAAGTCAAAGTAAGTGTACACTGTCATAATGATTTAGGTCTGGCAGTCGCGAATTCTCTTGCAGCGGTTGGAGTTGGAGTGCATCAACTGGAATGCACGGTCAATGGAATTGGGGAACGAGCAGGAAATGCAGCTTTAGAGGAACTCGTAATGGCCTTACATACTCGCCGTGACCAATATAAGGTTGACACGAGCATTGTAATGAAGGAGATTACTAGGACAAGTCTCTTAGTCAGTCGTTTAACAGGTATGCTGATTCAGCCTAACAAAGCCATCGTGGGTAAAAACGCTTTTGCTCATGAATCGGGAATTCACCAAGATGGTATGCTAAAAGAACGATCAACTTATGAAATTATGTCACCGAGCCTCATCGGGTTAGATGTGGAATCAATTGTCTTAGGAAAACACTCCGGGCGACATGCAGTTCACCAACGGTTTGCTGAGCTCGGGCTAGATATAGATGAAAGTCAGTTCGAAGAGTTGTTTTCTCGGTTTAAACTATTGGCAGATCGTAAGCGTGAAGTGACGACAGCTGATTTGTTCTCCCTCGTGGATCTGCAAACTGAGAAAGAAGATCAAATTCACTTGGATTATTTACAGATCTCCAGCGGAACAAATCTTGTCCCTACCGCAACTGTTGGGCTGATGTATAATGGGCAACGCCTAGAAGATGCTGCGTGCGGAGATGGGCCGGTTGATGCTGCCTTAAAGGCTATTGATAAGGTTTTGGGAACAAAGGGAAAATTGCTTCACTATTCGTTGCAGGCTATTGACGGTGGAGAAGATGCTCAAGGTGAAGTTACAGTCACAGTTAAGTTCGGCGATAATATGGTTGGCGGTCGTGGGATTAGTACGGATATTATTGAGGCTAGTGTACGGGGCTACCTTCAGGCTGTAAACCGAGCTTTCGGACGAGGCTGGATTAAGATCCTCGAGCAAAAGGCTAACTAAAGCGGGAATAATAGCTATTATTTCTTATATTGAAGGGAGAAAAAAGAATGTCTAATGTTTTAGTTCTCCCGGGTGATGGCATAGGAAAAGAGATCATCCCGGAAGCGGTTAAGGTTTTACAAGCGGTCTTAAAAGGTCGCTCGACCAGTCTGAATTTTGAATACGGTTTGATTGGTGGAGCAGCTATTGACGAAGTAGGCAAGGCGTTCCCTGATGAAACCCTCGCAGCGGCTCAGGCAGCGGATGCGATTCTTATGGGTTCAGTGGGTGGGCCTAAATGGGATACCCTGCCAGCACAAGAACGTCCAGAATTGGGAGGCCTTCTCAAAATCAGAAAGGCACTCAATCTTTACGCTAATATCCGGCCAGTGAAAGTGAGCCCCATGTTGGTCGATGCCTCTACGCTCCGGCCTGAGGTCGTTAAGGACGTAGATCTCGTTGTTTTACGTGAATTGACCGGTGGACTCTATTTCGGGGAGAAGGGTCGTAAGACCAACCCGACGAGTGCTTATGACATTTTAATATATTCTGAGGAAGAGATCCGTCGCATTGTAGAACTTGGCTTCCAAATGGCCGTACAGCGACGTGGGAAACTTTGTTCAGTCGATAAAGCGAATGTACTGGAATCGTCCCGGCTATGGCGTGAAATCACCATAGACATTGCCAAGGATTTTCCGAATGTCGAGTTAACGCATATGTATGTTGACAATGCTGCGATGCAACTAGTTCGTAGCCCAAATCAATTCGATGTTATTGTTACAGAGAATATGTTTGGAGATATCCTGACTGATTTAGCTTCGATGCTGGGCGGGTCTATTGGTATGATACCTTCAGCAAGCTTAAATGGTACTAAAGGACTCTATGAGCCATCCCATGGCTCAGCGCCAGATATTGAAGGGCAAAATATTGCCAATCCGTTTGCGACAATACTGTCAGGAGCATTAATGCTGAGGTATTCGTTCAATTTAGAGGAAGAGGCTCAAATGATTGAGCGAGCGGTTGATGCAGTCTTAGCAGATGGCTACCGCACTCCGGATTTAGCAAAACCAGGCGATAAAGTATTAGGAACCCGAGAAATGGGAGATGCTGTCGTTAAGGCGCTTAAGTAAGGGATAGTTTGAATACTGCCTTGAAATTCTCGGACTTGTGCGTTAAAGTATAGTCAACTGAAAAAGAATAAAGCATAAGATCGACCCAGTATGGTAGACTGTGGTGTTCAGAGAGAGAAACATTAGCTGAGAGTTTTTCCGCACACGCTATCAGAAACCCAGTCGTGATGCGCTGATGATGAATCGGTCGGTTTCCACCGTTATATGGATGTTGTTGGATTAATCCAGTAACATTGAGTTGGCATAAGCAATAAAGGTGGTACCGCGGAAGGCTTCTTTCGTCCCTTAGTAAGGATGAAAGGAGCCTTCCTTTATGATAGTATGAGTATTGAAAGGATGATTGAATGAGTCATGGTATTGGTTTTATCGGTGGAGGAAATATGGGGGGAGCCATAATCAGCGGACTTAGGAAAACTGATCAACAGCTCCAGATTCGAGTTAATAATCGTATAAATATCGAACGGCTACAAAACTTAGTTGATAAATATTCTGTTATACCTAGCAAACTTGAGGATACTGTCAAAAACTCTCGTGTCCTAATCATCGCAGTGAAACCGAAGGATGTTCGCGGAGTTCTTGAACAGTTGAAGATTTATCAGTTAACCGATAAATTAATCATCAGCGTGGCAGCCGGTGTTCCATTAAAGGTCTTTTATAAGTACCTTCCTGGTATAGCTGTTATCCGGGCGATGCCGAATACCTCGTCGGCGGTTCTCCATTCCATGACGGGAATGGTGCGTGGAGAAAATGTCACAGCGGAACAGGTCGAGATGGGTGAACAAATCTTTGCAGCCATTGGGAAGACGATGTGGATCCCGGAAGAAAAAATGAATGCGTTAATCTCAATCAGTGGAAGCGCGCCAGCCTATTTCTATCTATTTGCGGAGAGCTTAATTACAGCAGGGGTTCAGTTAGGGTTTAACGAAGAAGAAGCAGGAATATTAGTGCTCGAAACTCTACTCGGTGCGGGAAAAATGATTGCTGAGAGCGATAAATCGCCGGGGATACTACGAGAAGCAGTAACCTCTCCCAATGGGACCACCTTTGCAGCACTACAAGTGTTTTTAGACGATAAATTACCGTTAACTGTGCGTAAGGCAGCTCAAGCCTGCGTTCAGCGCGCAGAAGACATGGAAGGAGAGTATGAGGAGTGATAGAACTAGCAAGTGAGGTTCGAAGAGTAGTAATAAAAATAGGAAGTAGCAGTTTAAACAATCCCCTAGGCGGCTTAGATGATCAAGCGATCGCGGAAGTAGCGTTCGTCATTGCTACCCTGAAACAGCAGGGTGTGGAGTGTATTTTGGTTACTTCAGGTGCGGTTGCAGTCGGAATGGGTCAACTTGGGCTAAATTTGCGTCCGAATGATTTACCAGGCAGGCAAGCGTTGGCAGCTGTTGGACAGGGGATGCTGATCGAGAGGTATGCCCGAAACTTCGAACAATATGGTATAGTGGGGGCACAAATTCTCTTGACTCGTGTAGATTTAGCACTATCGTCTCACTATAGAAACGCACAAAATACGATAGAGAAATTATTGCGACTAGGAGTCGTTCCTATTATTAATGAAAATGACACAGTTGCGGTGGAGGAACTATGTTTCGGGGATAATGATACTCTTTCGGCCTTGGTGTCTGGGCTTGTTGGTGCGAGTTTATTAGTGATTGTGACTGATGTCGATGGCTTGTATTCGGCAAATCCAAAAATAGATCCTTTGGCTCAACTCATCAAAGAAGTCCCTGAGGTTTCTGCAGTAGAATCTATGGCGGGCGGGGCTGGAACGCTCATGGGTACTGGTGGTATGGTTACAAAGCTGAGGGCGGCAAAAATTGCCACAAGTTTTGGCATTGGTATGTTCCTTTTAAATTTCTCAAGGATCAGAGAACTCTTGAATATAAAAGAGGGTCACGGTGCAGAGGGAACTTATTTTCTGCCAGCAGTGCATGGTCTAGCGAGTCGGAAACGTTGGATTGCTTATGCAAGCTTTGTCGAAGGAAGTATTCAGATCGATGATGGTGCTGCTAAGGCTCTTCTGGAAGAGGGCAAAAGTTTACTGGCCATAGGTATTGTAATGGCTGAGGGGGTTTGGGAGCGTAAAGAAATCGTCCGTATTGTCAATATGCAAGGCGAAGAGATCGCCAGGGGGGTCTCGGAGCTGAGCAGTTCTGAGGTGCAGGAGGTTAAAGGGTTACATTCTGAAATGATACTCGTCCTTTTTCCTGATTTCGCTGGGGACGTAGTGGTTCACCGCGATAACATGACTCTCATGGGAGACACTTGTATAGAAATCTAAATAGTAAGATGATATCTTTACAGTAAGTTTAGATCTAGGCCAAGAAAGAAGATATATTATAATAAAGAGAAAGATAGGGAGGGTATTGCGATGTTTCACCCGGAATTACTGGAAATTGGTCGTAAAGCGAAGCAAGCGGCTCGTCAATTGGCTTTCACAAGTACAGAGTCAAAGAATAAGGCATTACTGGCGATGTCCCAAGCTCTAATAAATAATGAGCAAGAAATCCTTAAGGCTAATAGCATAGACATCCAAGCAGCAGAAGAGAAAGGACTTAAGAAAAGTCTTGTCAATCGTTTAAGCCTTACCTCAGAGAGTATTTTAGGGATAAGTAAAGCACTTAGAGAGGTGATTGCTTTACGAGATCCCGTTGGAGAAGGGGAAGTTTGGACGCGTCCTAACGGTCTGCGCATTCAGCAGACACGTGTTCCTTTAGGGGTTGTCGCAATGGTCTATGAAGCGAGGCCGAATGTAACGGTTGATGCGGCAGCCTTGTGTATAAAATCTGGGAATGCGGTGATCCTCAGAGGAGGATCTGAGGCCTTGGAGAGTAATAAAGTTCTGGCAAGAGTGATTGCAAAAGCCGCTGAAGAGAGCGGATTACCGTCAGGATGTATCCAATTGATAACAGAGACCAACCGGGAATGGGTACAACAACTGATGCGCATGAACGATTATGTGGATGTCATTATTCCCAGAGGGGGCGCCGGACTAATTCAAACGGTCGTGCAAAACGCCACAGTACCAGTTATTGAGACAGGCACCGGCATGTGTCATGCTTTTATCGACCAGGCTGCAGATTACGGAAAGGCTATTCCCATCGTTATTAATGCGAAGACTCAGAAGCCTGGTGTTTGTAATGCTTTAGAAACACTTCTCATTGATGAATTGATTGCCGAAGACTTTCTTCCACTCATGGGAGAAGAGCTAAAGAAACACCAAGTTATAATAAAAGGGTGCCCAAGAACGTGTGAAATCTTGTCTTATGCGTTACCTGCCATAGAACAAGACTGGGTAGAGGAACATCTTGACCTGATTTTAAGTGTGAAAGTCGTTCCTCATCTGGATGCTGCACTTGATCATATCTACCAATACAGTACAAAGCATTCAGAAACGATTATCACTGAGAATTACTCCAGGGCGCAACGATTCTTGAAGGAAATAGATGCAGCCGCTGTTTATGTTAATGCATCAACTCGCTTTACGGATGGAGGACAATTCGGCTTTGGGGCGGAAATCGGAATTAGTACTCAAAAGTTACATGCTCGTGGCCCGATGGGTCTCAGAGAGTTAACAACAACAAAGTACTTGGTTTATGGAGATGGACAAATAGTTTAATGAAGATATTTCTTTGCCATGATGCTTAATAAAATGAGACTGATTAAGGGTAAACCTTTGGTCGGTCCATTTTTCTTAGAAATATATATTGAGTGGGAGGGGAGATCCCTATGCAAACAATTTATAAAAACGATTTCTTGAAAAGAAGCGTTGAAACTCTCGGCCAAATAGTCGATATGTTGGCAAAGCTTCCGCAACTGAGATTTAAAGACTTACAGGGAAAGCAAACAGCTTTGCTTATTGTTGATATGGTGAACGGCTTTGCTAGGGAAGGCGCTTTAAAAAGCCCCAAGGTTGAAGCACTGATTCCAGAAATAACAAAGTTATCAAAGATGTTTGGTGAGCTGGAGATTTATAAAATAGCATTTGCAGATTGCCATACCGAAGCTTCACCCGAATTTGATGCATATCCGGCACACTGTACGGTGGGAACTTACGAAGGAGAAATTGTTGATGAAATCAAGGAAATAGGCGGTTACAAGCTTATCCCCAAGAATTCTACAAACGGGTTCCATGAAGAGGAATTTCAGAAATGGCTTAAGGCAAATCAGCAGATAAACACGTTTATCATCACTGGAGACTGCACAGATATCTGTATACAGCAGTTTGCAATAACGCTAAAGACCTGGTTCAACATGCAAAATATGAAAGTTAGGGTTATTGTTCCTATAAATGCTGTTGATACTTACGACTTGGGGTTGCATAATGGTGACTTGGTGAATGTGATGGCACTTTATAATATGAAAATTAATGGGATTGAGATTGTTAAGGGAATTGAAGACTAAAATAGTACGGAAGATGTTGATAACGGGTTTTGAGCATACCAAAGGCGGCGTGCAAGTAAAACACAAAAAATGAGGTTCGAATATGAGTACATATTATATAGAAGAGTTATCAATGAATGCATGGCCAGCTTTACAAACAAAACTATATGACGGATGGGTATTGAGATTTGCAGATGGTTATACTTTTAGAGCGAATTCTATAAACCCGATCTATTCTTCAACTATTTCGTTAGATATAAAGCTGGATTTTTGTGAGAAGGAATATGAACATGTCAATTTGCCTATAGTTTATAAGTTGACTTCAGATAGCCAACCAAAGGATCTCGATGAAGAGTTAGAGAAAAGAGGGTACCTAAAGACTAAAGAGGTTTCCTTAGAGATTCTGGAAATGGGTAATTATGACCAAAAAGAAGTAGGAAATATAGATATCAGAACAGAGTTTAGGGATGATTGGTTTGCTGGATTTTTTAAATTTTCTAATATCACAAATGAAGAAGAAAAGATAACTGCAAAAAAGATGCTGAATAATATTAAAAATAAGATTATTTGTGTTAGTAAGCTAGTAGATAATAAAGTAATCGGTTGTGGATTTGGTGTTATCGAACGAGATTATATAGGAATATTCGATATTGTTGTGGATAAGAGTTTCAGAGGAAATGGGTACGGAAAGAATATAATGCATAGTATTTTGAACATAGCAGCAAAAAAAGGTGTTAAGATTGCATATTTACAGGTTGCAGTAGGGAACATAGCGGCTGAGAATCTGTATAAGAAATTAGGATTTAATGAAGAATATAAATACTGGTATAGAGTGAAAGACCGCTAAAAATGGGCGGGGAAGGTATATTTCCTTTCTATAATTTCCTACCATAGGTAGATAATAATTGCCCTGAATTTAGTTCTTTTAACATTCCATCATCTAAGGCTACCTGGCCATTAACAATCGTATATTTAACACCGTTTGCCATAGTTAACGGATTTTTATAATCGATTTCCTCGTTCGAAGGATAATTATAATTATTTATATCAAGTATTGTTATATCTGCTGCTTTCCCTTTGGCTAGTATACCCCTATCACTCAATCTAAATTGCTGTGCAGGAAGGGAGGTTATTCTTCGGATAATCTCTTCTAATCTCACACCTTTTTGCCGGCATAAGCCAAAAAATATGGGAAATGCACCTTGTCTAAATAATTCATACCAGGCAGAAGGGTCGTCTATTTCCCCAAATACCCTATCTGATCCAACCATGACTAATGGATTATTTGCTATATTATCCCCATAAGGCATTCCCGGAAAATCCTGCCGGTTAAGTCCACCTTGACAGAAGGCTAGTTTATGATTGTCATTTTCTAATAGATTGAGGATTAGTTCATCAACATCTACCTTTCTCTCGAAAGCAATTTCCTTTAGGGTTCTGTTTTCCATTTGAGGGTTATCTGTATTAACAATTAAAAGACTATCCTTAAATCGAATTTTTTTTAATATTTGCAGTCTTCCCGCAGGAGTCTTTAAGGCCACTAGCGAGCCATCTATGTCGAGATCAAAGAGCTTAGATGATGCTGAAACTATGCACTGAAGCAACCGGTCTCTTCTTTTGAAGTGGCCGCTGCTCTTAGGGATAGTGTCGACTGCAATTTCTACTCCTCTTGCCCTCGCTGTTAGTATTTCATCAAAAGCTTCAGGACAGCTTGGGGTCAAATGGGACACCTGAACTCTTATGTCCGCAGCCTCACCAATGTTTATGGCTTCCTTAACAGCCTCCAGGATACCAATATAGTTTCTGATATGGGACGTATATATGCCATCATATTTTTGTGCTACCTTAGCTAGTTTAATTAATTCTTCAGTATCGGCATATTTGCTGGGGCTATAAGTTAAGCCGGTTGATATTCCTAAGGCACCCTGTTCTAGGCCCTCTTCAATCAGATAACTCATTTTATTTTCCTCTTCAACGGTCAGTTTTCTATTTATAGCGCCTCCCATAACGCTCCATCTTAATGTGCCATGTCCCAAGAGAAAGGCCATGTTTAAGTTGGTACCTTTATTTCTGATAACTTCTATATAGCCTGAGAAGTTCGTCCAGGCAGGTACGACCCGTTTATTTCTCTCTTTGGTCATTCTAGACATAAGCCCTCTTTCGGCCATATATTCATAGATATTGTTTGAAGAATAAGGAGTTATGGAATGTCCACAGTTTCCGTTGACCGTAGTGGTAACACCTTGGCGTAAGAATTCTTCAAACTTACCACTCGCTAAAACTGTGAGTTCTTCATGTACATGGGGGTCAATAAAACCAGGACATACCATTAAACCTGAAGCATCTATAACTCGCTTAGCCTCGCATTTAATTTTGGTGTCAATTTCTATAATCATCCCTTTGTCTATAGCTAGATTACTATAGAATCCAGGGCTTCCTGTACCATCGATGACGAAACCATTCTTTATCAAAAGATCACAATTCATAAATTTAGTCCACCTTTTAGTTACTAATCGATATACATACAAGGCATCAATTGGTCTCTTGTCCAGTTCTACTATAAAGCAGGTCATCTTGAATTCTGTTCTATAGCCTAGTATTGCTCTCCATACTACATTAACATATACGCATCAACTGACAAGTCTTAATTATGGTTAGATTGCAAAGGACAATACTGGCTATCATCTATCAACCTATTAAAAGGGTATAATAATTTGGTTTCAGGACTTCAATTCAATATTTCATATTGACTGATCATGCATAGCTGCAATATATATCAGATGTTGCTTCTTCCAGTGAAAAATTGGAGGTAGGGCGCAAGAAAATAATAGTTGACATCA
>DHJG01000175.1:10613-10924 GCA_002404215.1 Desulfosporosinus sp. UBA4726 | reverse complement strand
GGGAGCCGGATGAATTGAGAGGTTCAAGTCCGGTTCTGAGAGGGCCTGGGGGTGAAATTCCCCCGGGCTACTTACCCACTGGCTTGCCTTAGAGGGATTGCTGGAGTTAAGCGATTTGATTGGGTAGGTTGAGTTTGTAGATTCGACTATGAAAATGAAGTGCAGTACCTACGAGTTTACATTAGTCAGATTAGGCACAAACTCGAACGCAACCCATCTCTTCCGAAGCATATTATAACTGAACCTGGGGTAGGATATCGTTTACTATGAAAGAGCCATTTCTCATAGATATCAGTTTCTTTACCTGACAT
>DHJG01000175.1:3118-10431 GCA_002404215.1 Desulfosporosinus sp. UBA4726 | reverse complement strand
ATAACAAGGACATTGGGGTCCCCATGAGTTTGAATTGTTAATAGCCGATCCCGGTGAGGATACAAGCTGGCTTGATAAACAGGTTGAAGAATTCACAAAGTCTGATATAAATATTGAAGGGCTTTTAAAGAAGCAAGAAGCTCAATATACAAAAGCATGAAGGACATTCAAAGGACGTTTTCCAAAAAAATTGAAGCGTATGGAAAAGAAATTGGAGAAGCAGCGATAGAGAGTCGCTCCAGAGAGACATTCCGTTCTGAGTGGACGAGAGTGTTTAGGGTTAACCGGGCTTTTGCTCTTAAGGTGGGAGAACTAACAGGAATTGGCGAAGATGTTTTCTTCCTATATATTGACGATGTTTAGAATTTGCTTATAGGAGAAGATGCCTGCAATGAGGTATATCCCCGCTAGAAAAGAGAATTACAAAAAATACAAGGAACTTCCAGCATTGCCATCAATTATCCGTGGAAGGTTCGAGCAAGTCGCTCCGTTCAGAGGTTCAAAATTAAAATATACAAGCCAGAGTGCAAGGCAATTTGAAGCCTGCACTTTGGCTATTTTACTGGGTTTTTTCAATAATATAGCTGTTTTAACATCGGAAAAAAGACTTTATTGTAGGGAACATCGCACACTATGGCTGCGTCAACGAAGATAGTTGTATCTGCTTCGAGAGCCTATAAGCGGTCGGGAGGTCGCTGTCGCTGCTGACCAAAACGCGACCGATAATGAGCACCGAATTATTTGGCGAAGAAATCTTTGACATCCCTTGCGGCACATTCCCTTCCCAACCGGGACCGCAGATGAGGTAGGCTCCGGCCTCGGTTCCTGTGGTACGTTTACCGACGTAGGCAAAGGTAGTATTTTTCGACGGATCGGTGAACTGCACACTGTAATAGCGACCGGCCATGTCCGGCACATTCAAGATTTGCGGCCCTTTACTGAGGTCTAACCAGCCGATCGTGATGAGCGTGTCACGGTTCACGCCAGTAGTCGTTAAGTGGGAGCCTGATGAATGGAGGGGGTCTGCAAATTGCGCTTGAGGTTGCGTATAGAGCGTGTTAATTGGGACGGGGCCCTCACCAAACCCTTTAACAAGGATCGCCCTCTTAAACACGGACAGAAGCATACGCGGCAAAAAGTAGATGACAATGAACCATGCTGCGACCATGAATGAACCAAAAATCAGCAAATGCTCGTATCTCACGTGTTCCATCATTTCACCTCCACAATTGGCGGCACGTTGTATTTTCCGTCTAGAATTGTCGCACAAGGCATATATACGCGCAACCAAAGAATGAATTTACCCGAGGGCGCGGGCAGCCAGTTGGATTCACAACCTGTCGGAGCGGTGTTCTGAATGTAAATATCAACAGAGCCGTCGGCGTTTGGCACGAGTCCCGACCGATCACTCACGCTATACCGATTGATTGAATTCGCCACAAAGCGATTCTTAGCATCACCCATGGTCAGTGACCAGAACGCATTATTCGGCGGGAGTCCACCCGCAGGAAAGCGCATGATGTAGTCATGCTCTCCGGAGAGGTCATGACTCGCGCCATCTACGGATGTGGTCCAGTACATCGCCTCTTGCGGTATGTTTACTGGGCCAGGAAGGGCTAGGGTACACGCGGCTCGCAGCAACATGCCGTTGCCAGGTACGCTCAATCCAAACATGGTGGTCCACCCGTTGACCTTTCTGGACTTCAGCTTTGCGGTAATTTGGGCCGCGAAAAGCGCCAACCCGAAGCCGACGAGAATGCCTTGAATCACGTCAGTTCTCACAGGTCTTGTTTGGATAAAGAATAACGATTTAATCATGACATAACCGCAAATCACACCGCTGATCGTCAATAGATAATTATACGCTTTGTTGGTCATTTAGTTATTCCCTCCTAGTTCTGCCCGCAGTGGGGATCGTTACATTTGCCGGGAACCCCTTGCACAATATCTTTTACAATGGTATGCCTTAACATACGGTCGAATAAACCTCGCGGCGAGTTTGAATCCTGATAACTCATGGAAGATCACCCCTTACAAAAATTAAAGTTATTATGAAGTTCCTCATTCGATATTTCATATAAAAGATATCTTCTAAAACCGTGCCCTCGGTTAGAATAATTACTCTTTTTTAGCGTAAAAATATGAAGCCACAACTATAATGAGCACCCATAGGAGTATCGGTACGAGAATAGCCAACCTCATCATCGAGTTTGTTGGTAAAATCCAGGCTAAAATAATTATGAGAATTCCCGCTGGAATACCCAGTTGTCCCCCTAATCGATGCGTACGATTCCAGCTTTCCGTACTCGATAAAGTCCATGGAGTGCGGAACCCGACCCACCAATTTGGTTGAACACGGGGTAACATATTTGCTATAAGCATAAACATAATGCCAATTACAGTTGGAACTAATCGCATCGATGCGATGTTTAAGGCATGACCGACCACAGTTAGATACACCAAGCTAATACATACGACAATGACGCCGCCGATATATCGATAGGTCGGCCAAAAGGTTTCGTAGTTCTTTTTCTTTGGGTCAATTCTCCACAGCACGTGCCATAAGAGAATGATGAAGAGCATGATTGCAGGTTCATACAAAACAATTAATAAACGCGGAGTCATTCGGTTCGCTTTGCTAACAACCTGTGCAGGGAGATGAGTGTAAGCTATAAGTCCAAGTATTATTGCTAAAACCCATGTAAGCCAACCCCACCAAGGCATTGCTTTATTCGTTTTCATCATTATTTCCACCTCCGAAGTGTTCAAAAAGCCATCCAAGCCATTCTTGCAAAATCGTTGTGTTAAGCCTGTAAATAATAAAGTTTCCTTCCTTCTGATCGATAATCAAATTTGCATTTTTGAGCACATTCAAATGACGACTAATTGTCGGCTGAGCATACGGAAATTGGTTTGCAATGTCACCAGCCGTTTTTGGTCCTTCCTTCAATAGTTCGATGATCTTTCGGCGTGTTGAGTCGGACATGGCCTTAAAGATACCCTCATTCATTTGATTTCACCTGCCTATAAAACTTTTCTTAAATGTTATTTAACTATATAGCTAAATGGCTAATAAGTAAATAGCGATACATAAGTAAAATAAAGGTAATTAATTACGAATGGTTTTAATATTCCTTTAACAAGGTGTCTAAAGGGGTAAATGCCATAGCTTTGAATTGATCTATTTTTGTGATCCTGGTTTGGTTTTTAGTTCACATAATTCTTAAACCCAGTAGTTCAAATGCCGTCTAACCCCTATCTAGTTGGACGGCATTCGTAGGATAATGCAAACAAAGGCGTTCTCGTAAGAGAATGCTTTTAATTATGGCTACCACCTAAGTGCTTACCAATATTTGCGTCACACAAGCCATTTACTTGCAAAATTCTATAATAAGCAATACAATTTAGTTCATATATGGACTATCCCATTATGAACTAAATGATTGGAGGATTTTTGTTATGGATTACAACGACCCTAAGGTAAAGCAGGCGGGAGAAGTTGTTCAATCTTTTATGGTGATTAGTAGAATTTTAACAAAGTTTACATCGCAAAATGCCGAGAGCTTGGGACTTACATTACAACAGATGGGAATATTGAATACAATCAGTGCCTTTCCAGAAATAACTCTTAAAGAGATAACAGAAAAGTTAAATCTCCCTAAAAGCACAGTTAGCGTAAATGTTGATAGTCTTGTTAACCTAGAGCTTATTGATAGGAAAATCACAGAAGAAGACCGAAGAGAAATCCATTTAGCTTCAACTCCAAAAGGTAAAGAGCTATCCAGAAAATCTTCCCAAAATGCCCTGTCATATCGAGCTATGATTTTAGCATTAGAAAAAATACCCGAAGAAGATATTCAGGTTCTAATTAGAACACATAAGGAACTTCTAAAAGATTTGCGAGACTGCAACTTTTAAGTTCGCATTTTTCTTATTTCGTACCGTATTCTATTGCTAACTGAACTTCGGATAGCACTAAACCGCTGGCGCGGTGGTTTCCGAAGTGTGTGTTTTGCTGCTTAACCGAATATGGCTGTAGACTATTACTCCCTTACACATCTCCTGTAGAATATTAGATATTTATTCTAAAGGAGATGTGTTGTTTTATGACAAAGGAACAGATATTTTCCGCATCAAGCAGTTGCTTGGACACACAGATATCACCGCAACTTGCTTCTACTTGCATTTATATTAACTTAATGGATACGATCAAAATACCCTCTTGACAAACAGAAATTATTTTAATGCTTCGCTAGTGAATTAGCATAATAATCTTTATCTCCATATATTATTAATCAAAATAAAACAATATATATCACATAATTTGTTGTGTACGGAGGTTCTTAGATAATGTATTACAATCCTAAGGTAAGGGTAACATTAGGGGCCTTGGTTGATACTATCATACCTTATACGCCTGGGCTTGCTTCCAGGCAAGGAGCTATCCAGGCTGTAGGTGGATTGTATTCACACGTCGATGAGTACCTAATCTGGTCTTTGGATCACTTATTCTTTAATGTGCCCCTGGCTTCTCCTACTGCTGAACTACTTAACATAGCATCCAGTCAGCTTATTGCGACGGGGGCAGCTGGAGGGAGTTTTAACCCAGAGAATTTCCCCTTTGGTAGTACCTTTGCTGCCCTTTCCCAAGAAGACCGTCTCAAAGCTATTACCCTCCTAGAACGGCTCCAGGTTAATCCCGGGATTCTGCCTTTCCTTTTCCACAATAACTCTACTTTTACCCAAATAATCGCTGATTTTTTAAATAGATTGACCGTGTTTTGTTATTATTCCGAATGGTCTGGATACGGAGCAACACCTTTTCAGTTCGAGAAACGCAAGTTGGAGGACATACCGATTAGTTGGAAGCAAGTTCGCTACCCGGGTAGGGCTTATCATTATCATGCCTTACGTGGATATTTAGTTGATAAATTTATTGAATAGAGGTATATCGTTATGTCTTATGACGCTGATGTTATTATTATCGGGGCAGGTGGAGGCGGCGCGGTTGTTGCTAAGGAACTGGGAGAACTAGGAATTAATGTACTAGTTCTTGAAGCAGGTCCTTGGTATGGAAATAAAAAATGGCCCAATCCCAACAGTGAGTCAGGGGATGAAAGTAGTTCTGACGTTAAGGATTTGGACAAAAGACTTTTGGATAAACAATTTACTGATTACGAGGCAGATATGAATGATTCAATTTCGGGAAAATTCCGTTGGGGACCGGCTGACCGCAATAAGAGCCCATGGTTTAGAAGCCTTGCCCAAATTGGCCTCCCTTGGCAGAGCACAGGGGTGGGAGGCACCACTCAGGTATATTGGTCCAATTCCCCCCGGGCTCTCCCCATAGCGGTAGATAATGTTTGGCCCATCTCGTACCAGGAACTTATCCCCTACTATCAAAAGGTAGAAGCAACCCTGCCGGTTCACCCCGCACCTATGACAGCCAAAGAAGAACTGTTTTTTTACGGAGCTAAGATGGCCGGCTATCCCTTAATAAATACCTTAAATGTGACGTTTCCCGGTTATCGCCCCCAACCAAATGCCATTTTGCCTCCTGATCCTCGCATAAATGATCCGCATTTTCCCTTTGGAGAAAAGCTTACTGGCTGTACTCTCAGGGGGCATTGTGCCAATGGATGTCATATTGGGCCCTCGGTAGAAAAGGTAGCTAAACGCTCCACCCTGGTCAGCTATATACCCCTTGCCCTGAAAACGGGGAGGGTCAAAATCATGCCGAACACCTTTGCCACTAGAATTATAACCGAAAACCACCCGAAGGAAGGCATCCGGGTGACCGGGGTACAGTTTCGCAATACCTGGTCAGGAGAGTTTGGTGATCTTAAGTCTAAGGCGGTAGTCATGGCTGCCGGGGCAATTGAAACACCCCGCCTTTGGCTAAATTCAGCGCTACCTCTTAATCCATGGGTCGGGAGAGGCTTAACAAATCATTGGTTCGACGTTGTCTCGGGTATCTTCGACGAACAGGTTTTAATGAACATATTGGGAACACCTGAAGTCCCTCCTTTCATAGGGCAAACTTCAGCAGCGCGTTTTGACTATCCCGGACTTGGGTCGATAGAAAATTTTGGATTGAGCCCAGGGTTATACGCTATGACGCATTATGCCCTCAGTCAGCATGGGTATTCCTTCTTGAACCAAACTGACCCGAAGGAGCCATGGGATCTATACGGGAGGGAAGTGGGTGAACGTCTGAAATATTTGATGTCACAATACCGAAAAAGCCTCAGTATTTTAATATTATCTGATGACGAAGTAAACTGCCAAAATGGCATTACTCTCGATCCGGTGTTAAAGGATGAGCACGGGCCAGTGCCTTTAATTCGTTACTCCCCCAGCAAAAAGGACAAAGAGAAGCGGAACCAGTTAGCCAGAATCGCAGCAGATTTCCTCCGGAAAGTAGGCGCGAAGAATATTATCCGGGCCGATTGGCCCCCCGGAGTGTTTATCCATTTGCATAGCACAATGCGCCTTGGCTATGTAACCGATACTAACTGTGAGGCTTACCAGGTCAAACGTTTATTCATTGCTGATAACAGTGTCTTATACAATGGTATAGGTGGACCTAATCCGACTCTGACGACACAGGCTTTGGCGACTCGAACAGTTGAGAAAATGGTGCAAAAGTATTTCAGTTAACTTATTGAACATAGGACCTACAGAACGTTATGGGGCTTTAACCCGTTACTACAACTCCTAATATAATTTTTTTCCACATTTTGCGGACTTCGTTTAGCAACATAGTTTTTCCTCGGGTTTTACCGTAACGTTCACCACAGCAACCTTTCGAATTGAAGCAGCGTGCTACAGCATGAGCACGTTCTTGGCACAACCTCCCCCGGCAGAGGTCTACGCTAAAGGCTGGATTCGCTATCTCTCCATGTTAGAGATATCAGTTACCCAACACATATTCACACGCCCCTGTTAAAAAAGACAGCCCCCCGCCGGTGGCTGCGCCAAGGACCGGATGCGCCATCTCCCCGTGGTAGGGATACTTGTATCCCTACGATCCTGTTTTGCCCAGACAGCCGTTCCGGCGGTGGCTGCTCCGAAGGGGTTTCTCTTTAATTATTATTACTAATACCAAGTTTTCTCTCATTATAAAAATACCATTAAATTTCAACCGTCCTGCGAATGCCGTCCACCTACATAGAGGTTAGACGGCATTTCTACGACTGGGTTTTCTTATTTGTTACAGAAGTTTCCCCTTTAACTGGACTTCACAAAATCCATAGCATGGTCACTCCAAACGATGACTATGGTATTAGTTAAACATCATGGCAAGCGGGTTT
>DHJG01000175.1:1614-2989 GCA_002404215.1 Desulfosporosinus sp. UBA4726 | reverse complement strand
CCAAAAATAGCCGGATTTTAGCATCGTTTATCTATCCCGGCTGTTTTTATCTCTAATTATTGACCAATACGGTTAATGGTGATATTCTATTATTAACCACTTCGGTTAATGATGTGAAGAGGTGATTCCCTTGGAAAAATTTCTACGTTTATCTGTCGAGAAGCAAAATATTATTATTAATGCTGCCCTTATATGTTTTGGCACTAATGGTTACAAAAAAGCATCCATAGGTGATATCGCTAATACTGCCGGTGTTTCAAAAGCATTGATATTTCATTATTTTGGCACGAAAAAAGCTTTGTATTTATATTTGATTGAATTATGCCTTGATATTTTTGTGGATACAATTAATGAAAAGTTTGATAGTAGTGTTACTGATTTCTTTGACAGAATTAAACTTGTGACTGACATCGAAATTTCGATTATGGAGAAACATCCTTCTATGCCTTCTTTTTTAAAGAGTATGTATTTTGAAAATGATGAGGAAGTAAAAGACGATATAAAAGTCATGCTGGCAAATGATAAAGGTGAAAACTTGAGGAATAAGTTGTACGAAGGAATTGATACTTTTAAATTTAAAGATGACATCGAACCAAAGATGGTTATAAGAATACTTGGCTTGCTTACCGATGGGTATTTAAGTAAAATTCGCGGAACAGGGTTTGACCTCGACGCTTTATTAAAAGAATTTGATGAATATATGAATCTGTTTAAAAGGAATTTTTACAAAAAAAAATACCGATAATACCCATAATCAATTCGCTCAACCCCATTAATCACATACCAGAAAGGGGGAATATGTATGAATTCATATATACTTGGTTTTCAGGAAATTGATAAAACAAAGCTCGCGATGGTCGGTGGCAAAGGCGCCAATCTTGGTGAACTATCCAGAATTGAGGGTATACAAGTGCCAGAGGGCTTTTGTGTTACCACCGAAGCGTATAAAGCAATTATTGAAAATATCAAGGAGTTCAATTCACTACTGGACCAATTATCCCTTCTAAAAGCAGATAACAGGGAAGGTATTCGTGAAATCAGCGCAAAAATCCGAAATCTCATTGAGGAAATCGATATTCCGGAGGACATCGATCAGGAGATTACCAGTTCTCTTGCCCAACTAGGTGAAAATAATGCCTATGCTGTACGCTCCAGCGCTACAGCGGAGGACCTGCCAACAGCCTCCTTTGCAGGACAGCAGGATACGTATCTAAACATCATCGGAAAGGAAGCAATTCTGAGACACATCAGGAAGTGCTGGGCATCTCTTTTTACCGACCGTGCCGTGGCTTACCGTATTCATAACAATTTTGGTCACCATAAAGTCCATTTGTCCGTCGTCATCCAGAAAATGCTTTTCCCGGAGGCATCAGGA
>DHJG01000175.1:0-1446 GCA_002404215.1 Desulfosporosinus sp. UBA4726 | reverse complement strand
TCCGGACTGGTAAACCCAGATATCTATAAAGTACGTGATGGTATAATCGTCGATAAGAAGATATCAGCTAAGAAAATAGCTATCTATGCCTTAAAGGAAGGCGGAACAGAAGAGAAGAACATCGAGAATGAATGCCAGAATAAGCAGACGTTGTCAGACGAACAGATTTTGCAACTTGAACAAATGGGCAGAAAAATTGAGGGCTATTTCGGACGTCCGCAGGATATCGAATGGTGTTTGTCTGAAAACAAATTCTTTATCGTCCAGAGTCGTCCCATTACCATCTTATTCCCCATACCGGATGTACAAGATGGGAAAAACCATGTGTATATGTCTTTCAGCCATCAACAGATGATGACTGATGCCATGAAACCATTTGGATTATCGTTTTTTCAGTTAGGGATTGACGACTTTCCCTTAATTCAAGCCGGTGGAAGGCTGTTCATTGACCTGGCACACGATTTGGCTACGCCTTCGGGGAAAAAGATTGTCCTCATGGCTGCGGGTAAAATGGACCCACTCATGCATACTGCTATCAAGAGCATAATGAAGCGAAAAGCCTTTATGCAATCACTGTCGCGTGGTAAAAAAGCATTCAGTATGGGTTCAGGGTATTTCTCATGGGCGCTACCCATTAAATTTATCAAGGTATACCGCCGTAATGATGTGGCAACCGTTCAAACTCTTATGTCCCAGAATGAGTCGTCCATTAGAGATATGCAGCAAAGGATTGCAAACCTGTTCGGAGACGAACTGTTTGCCTTCATTATAGAAGCTCATAAGCAATTAAAAGAGGCCATGTATGAGGGCATGGCAGTGGTTTTTGTCGGGGTATATGCAATTAGTTGGATTAATAAGAAAATGGAAAAATGGCTAGGCGAAAAGAGTGCGGCGGATTCTCTTTCCAAATCGGTAGCCAATAACGTTACATCTGAAATGGGGCTGGAGCTGTTGGACGTAGCAGACGTCGTACGGCAATATCCGGCGGTGATGGAATATTTTAAACATGCCAATAATGAGAATTTCTTTGAGGACTTAGCCACGTTAGAAGGTGGCGATGCTGTCAGCAAATCTATACAGGCGTATCTTGAGAAATATGGCATGCGTTGTTCCGGTGAGATTGACATCACCAGGTCCCGCTTTAGCGAAGAGCCGACCGCCCTTATCCCCATGATTCTCAGCAACATCAATAACTTTGAGCCGGGTGCCCATAATGCTATATTTGAAAAGGGTTTACTGGAAGCAAAGCAGAAGGAACAGGACCTCTTAAATCGTTTAGAACAACTGCTCGGTGGAAAGCAAAAAGCTAAAAAGACAAGGGAAATGATTAGTCGCTTGCGTAATTTTGTTGGCTATCGAGAATTCCCTAAATATCTTATGGTATGGTATTACTGGACCATCAAGAAGGCTATTATGCAAGAAGCTGTCAAGCTCGTGCAAAAGGGT
>DHJG01000218.1 GCA_002404215.1 Desulfosporosinus sp. UBA4726 | reverse complement strand
TGATAAGAAACAAAGAATATTTGATTCTGCGGTGCAGGAGTTTTCAATCCGACGTTTCAGCGAGGCGTCCATCAACCAGATCATCAAGAACGCAGGTATACCTAAGGGCAGTTTTTATCAATATTTCACGGGTAAAGAGGACATCTATCTTTATATGATTGAAGAAATCGGGAGGGAAAAGCAGAAAATTGAAGGCTACTCAGAAGCCATCGACTCGGATGCTGACTTTTTTGAAACCGTTATCCAAAGAACTAAAGCTTCCCTTGAATTTGGTAGGATTAAACCGAAATATTCCGAGATAGGTATGTTGATGGAGCTAGACAACAGCGAATTCATTACCAAGCTCCGTGCCGTGTCCGCCGAAAAGTATCTCAAAATGATCGAACGTGACAAAGAGCGAGGCCTTATCAAGCCGGAAGTTGATTCTGAATTGGTTATGGATATGATTTTCTCATTTGGTTTAGAGGAGTATTTTCGGAGTGGGTTAGACAAGAATAGGTATTTAAAGAAGCTCAACGATGTCATCAAAATAATCAAAGAAGGAATTACCAGCCAATAGGGGAGGGAACTATCTATGAACCCATATGTACTTGGCTTTCAGGAGATCGATAAAACAAAACTCATGGTGGTTGGAGGCAAAGGCGCTAATCTGGGGGAACTATCCAGGATTGAGGGAATACGGGTACCGGAGGGCTTTTGTGTAACGACCGAAGCATATAAAATAATTATTGGGCAAACGTTGGAATTTAATGCCTTGCTGGATCAATTATCGCCTCTAAAGGTGGACGATAGGGAGACAATCAGTGAAATCAGCGCAAAGATCCGCCTGGCCATCGAAGGGATAGCCATTGCTAAGGACATTGATGAAGAAATCACCCGCCACCTTTTAAAACTTGGCGAAAAAGATGCCTATGCCGTACGCTCTAGCGCTACAGCGGAGGATCTACCAACGGCATCTTTTGCTGGTCAGCAGGATACGTATTTGAACATTATTGGCAAAACTGCCATACTGCAACATATCAGCAAGTGTTGGGCATCCCTGTTTACGGACAGGGCTGTGATATACCGCATCCAGAACGGCTTTGACCACCGTAAGGTCTATCTCTCCGTGGTCATCCAGAAGATGATTTTTCCACAGGCTGCAGGGATTATGTTCACAGCTGATCCAATCACAGCGAACAGGAAGGTCCTGTCTATCGATGCCAGCTTCGGGCTCGGCGAGGCACTGGTCTCCGGCCTAGTGAATGCTGATATCTATAAAGTCCGGGAAGGTAGGATTATAGATAAAAGGATATCCACCAAGAAAATGGCAATCTATGCTGTGGAAAACGGCGGTACGAAGGAAAAAGCGATTGATGCCGAACGGCAGACTATGCAGACGCTGACGGACGAGCAGATTTTGCAGCTAGAGCAGGTTGGCAGAAAGATTGAGGCGTATTACGGCTGCCCTCAGGACATTGAATGGTGCATTAGTGGGGGACATTCCTCTGAAGATACACCAGTTCCCCTTTCATTTTTCGTCGTCCAGAGCCGCCCTATCACCACCTTATATCCCGCACCAGAGGCAACGGAAGAGAATCGTGTCTATTTTTCGTTCGGCCATAGGCAGATGATGACGGAAGCCATGAAGCCCTTGGGTTTAAGCTTCTTCCAGGCATTTTTCAAGCAGATTTCCGGCTCAGCGATGTGCGATATCGGTGGAAGGTTGTATGTCGATATTTCTCATGAACTTACCTCACCCTTAATAAGAAAATCTTTTCTCAAAGCTCTTGACTCGGTCGATGTTCTGATGCAGAAAGCCCTTTATAATTTGATGAAGCGGAAAGATTATGTCAAAACGTTGTATAGAGGAAAGTCAGCGATGATCGATGCTAGAGTGTGGTTGAATTGGGGGATTCTAACGTTAAAAAGCTACCGTAAAAACGACCCGGTTATTGTCATAAACTTGATTGCTCATAATGAAGCGCTGATGCATGAGCGAGAGCAAAGGATTGCTACTTTATCGGGAGATGAGCTGTTTGATTTTATTCTGAAGGATTTTAAGGCACTAAAGAATGCAATTTTTGCTGGCTACGGAGCGGTTTTTGCGGGAACTTACGCCTCTTACAGGATCAATAAAAACCTGCAGAAATGGCTGGGCGAAAAAAATGCAGCGGATGCCCTTGCTCAATCGGTATCCAATAATGTCACCTCCGAAATGGGGCTTGAGCTTCTGGATGTAGCAGACGTCGTCAGGCAGTATCCGGCGGTGATAAAATATTTTGAGCAGGCCAGTGACGAAACCTTTTTTGAGGATCTGCTCAAACTGGAAGGTGGAAAAGCTGTTAGTGATTCAATGCGGGAATACCTTAAAAAGTATGGTATGCGTTGTTCTGCGGAAATTGATATAACCAGGACACGCTGGAATGAGAAGCCGACGATACTCATCCCCATGATCCTCAGCAATATCAAGGCTTTTGGGACAAAGGCACACAGCATGAAATTTGAGCAAGGTTTGCAGGACGCGAAGCAAAAGGAAGAGGATATTTTAAACCGCTTGAAGAAAATGCCCGGTGGTAAGAGCAAAGCCCAAAAGACAAAGAAGCAGATAAGTGTGTTGCGCAATTTTGCCGGTTTTCGGGAATACAACAAGTATGTCATTGTTTGTTATCTCTGGATTATCAAGCAAGCCTTGCTTAAGGAAGCGGACAAGCTCGTGCAAAAGAACGTACTACGGAAAAGGGAGGATATAGATTATCTAACCTTTGAGGAATTCAGGGAGGCAGTTAAAACAATTCGGGTGGATTATAGTATCATTACCAAGAGAAAAGGAGACCATGAGGTTTTTGCGAAGATGACACCTCCCCGCGTGATTACCTCTGATGGCGAGGTCATTTCGGGTGAATACGATACTGGAAATATCCCCAAAGGTGCTTTGGCAGGCGTACCCGTTTCATCCGGCATCATAGAGGGCCGGGCACGGGTCATATTAAAAATGGAGGATGCTCATATCGAAGAAGGCGATATTTTGATCACCACCTTCACGGACCCCAGTTGGACACCGGTGTTTGTATCCATCAAAGGCCTGGTGACGGAAGTAGGGGGGATGATGACCCATGGTGCCGTTGTTGCAAGAGAATACGGTCTACCTGCAGTAGTAAGCGTGGAAAACGCTACCAAGTTAATTAAAGATGGACAGAGGATACGGATCAACGGAACAGAAGGATATGTAGAAATCTTATAGGAGGTTGTGATTATGAAAAGAGAGAGCAAATGGAAAACTTGATAGAACAATCCGGGACAAATTTCATTATGGACTGACTACTCGCCCCAAAGGTGCCAGGTATCGGAAAATATCGGTATCGCTATGAGAGAGCAAAAAAAGCTTTACCTTGCAGTTAAGCTTTTTTAGAGTATTTACAATATAGAAAGTAAGAGTGAACCAATTTGTACTGAGGCTTGAGGAGTTGAATTTAATGAGAAAGAGAATTTATCTATTAGTTTAGTTATTATTGACCGTGTTATAACTTATTTTAAAATGAAATGGATAAATCAATGGAGGGGTGAGCTTTAATGGACCTTAACATTTTTGATGAGTTAAAGAAGTTGCAAACAATTGCCGGAGCATACAAAGAATGGAGTAGTTATAGACATAAAGTAACAGAATATATTATTAATAATACTACAGACTTTGAAAGTATAGCAATATTTGGTGCAGGTAAATGTAATGATATTGATTTAAATATTCTTGAATCTAAATTTGAAAAAGTAATTTTGATTGATATAGATATGTCTTCTATGAAAGAGGGCATAAACCAGTATTCATTAGTAGATAGCAACAAAATCGAATTGATAGCTTGTGACTTTTTAGGTATCGAGGATAGTGAATATAGAGATTATGAATATTTAGTAAAGAAATATTTTTTTACTAACACTAATAATTTATCTAGTCGACATAAAATATTAAGTCTTCTCGATGATCTAACTGCCAAAATTAACAAATATCCATTAGCTTTCGGAGAAGATGCCTATAAAAATAGTATATTAATAGGAGTCCATAGTCAGATAAATGTTTATTTACAGCGGATTTGGTCAATTTGTCTACAAATAACTGGGGAGGGAGATAATCTGGCTATCGAGAAGATAAAAAAGATGAATGATATTGTGGCAAAAAAACTTAATGCTGCAGTCATAGAGAGCACCAAAGATAAATTATTTTTTGGATATGAGATGGGGATGGAAGGACAGTACGGTCGAATTGAAGGGGCTATTCAAGCTGAACATGACTTAGAATTAAGATTAGAAAGTGGTTTGATAAATTTTAGTTCGGAGTTCAAGTTATTATGGCCTTTTAAGTCTGACTGTAAATATGTTATGAGATTTATATGTATTAGTAAAAATAAAGTATTGGAAGATGAGGAATTTCCAAATGTCCACTTTGACGCGCAATGAAAAAGAGCAGTCAAACAGCTCTTCAGATACTTAATAATCTCACGCCTTATATTTTTTCGAAATCGGTTTAACTATTTCAAAACTATGTTTCAGTACCTTTTTGGCAAAAATATTATGACAAGTTTAGCAGTTATTCTTCCTCCTTATCTTTAGAATTTTCTTTACTCATTACATTCATAGTCAGTATTGCTTGTGAGATGAAAGCAATTAATAGACGGTTTTTTTATTTTATCGGGGCTTGGACAAATTTTTATTAAATAACTCAAACTCAAGTTATATGAAAGGAACAAGTGTATCCTAATCTCTTGTTCAGCCATTTGTATAAGTATTTGTGTGCAAGGGTACAATAGCTTTATGGATGTTGTTCAAAAAGGGAGGAATATGGGGATGAATCTATTAGAAGTAGCATATGATTCTTTCAAACCTTTTCTAGGCGGAGATAAGAAACCATTAACTGTCGTGGAAGTTTCAAACCTATGGATGTTCCTTACTATATGTAATGGCACACTACGAAATGAAGAGTTAGCTTACAATACTGCTGAAGATAAAGAACTTAAAAAAATTCTAAAGGACGCTAGGGAGATACATAAATCTATTGCAGAAGAAATTAATAAATTGCTTAAGGCTGAAGGAATTCCCCTGCCACAAGATACTCCAGAAAAACCTGATATTGTAGTTAAAAATATACCAGACGGTGCAAGATTTAATGATGAAGAATTAGCTAATTTTATGTCTTTTAATTTGCTTTTAGGGGTGACTTATGCCACCAGGGGATTAACTGAATCTATTAGAACAGATATTGGATATTTGTTTTTTAAAGTAATTACAAGAAAGACTTTGCTTGGTGTAACTCTTAAAGACCTTATGGAAAAACGTAGTTGGCTACGTATAGCACCAGCATATAAAGCATAAGTATTTGTGATTAATAACGGGAGTTCTTGCTCCTGTTAATTATTTGAGCGTCACCTAGGTGTAGTCACAGAAAGACTTGCTGTATCGGACATAAACAGCAGTCTTTTCATTTTTTATGTAAGGTATTGACCATATCTAAAAAAATGTCGAATATGTAACACAATGGTGTTTTGTTATATTTGTATAATCCTTATCATGGCATAAACTAGGCGTAATTCTGTTGGACATGATTACGCCTAATCCGTACTTCATATTAAAATACTCAGGTTGAGGTAAACTCGTTCAATTACTAAATATTCTTATTTTGTACAGGTACAATGGAAAGGTTGAACTTCTCAAAATCTATAGTATGTGTATCTCACAGTTAAAGAAGGCGTAGAAGGGACTCTCAACTAAGTCGTCTTCTAAATAAAATGGCAGCTAAATCGACGTCAATTTAGTTGCCATTTTGGTGTCAATTCTCAACCGAAAACTGATATATATAACAGTATTACTTGTTTTTATACCTCAAACGAGAACGGGGTCTCTTACTGCTACAGCCCCTTCCTTTTTTGAAACTTGGCTCGGCAATTTCCTCAGCACTTTACCCACTTGGCCACCACAGACCCAGGACTTTGTTTACGCTCCCTGTGAATTATGTTTCTCTAAATTCTA
>DHJG01000174.1:3068-6726 GCA_002404215.1 Desulfosporosinus sp. UBA4726 | reverse complement strand
AAACATCCGAACCTGTTTGCTAAATGGAAAGATATTGGCCTCGCGGAGGTATTTATTGGATTCGAAAGTTTTAACAATAAGCAGTTAAACGATTTGAAGAAAAACATAACAGTAGAGCAACAATATAAGGCGGCAAAAATCCTCAATGATCTTAAAATCGGTATTGCTGGGTCTTTTATGGTTGATCAGTCATATACCAGAGAGGACTTCGATGGGCTTATATCTCACATTCGCAGTTTGAAAGTGGATGTAGTTATATGTTCGATCTTAACCCCGTTACCCGGTACGCAATTATACGAGAGTAAAAAAGCTGAGTTAATAACCGATAAACCGGAAGCCTATGATTTTCTGCACACAGTTTTACCCACGAAATTACCTCTTAAGCAATTCTATTCAGAATATGTACGACTCGTCACTAAAGCAACTCCGTTATTGACTAACTTAAAATTTATAGGCAAATACGAAAAAGGAACCCGACTTCGAACATTGTTAAATTCTCTAAAAATTATTAAAATCATTCGAAATGGTTATCGTATACACGAATAAGGGAGAGATTTTCTATAAAATATACTCGGACATATTAAGATAAGTGCTGTTAACATGCGCACTGCCAGCTAAGACAGCGGTTGCTAAGGAATTCCCTTGGGACTTAAAGTAGTTTTTTAGTTTGTCCATAAGCTTTAGATTTGGATAACTTGCTACTCCAGACATAAAAGCAAAGGTAGGCATGTAGTCCTTGCGAGCTATCATAATTTCAGTATACGACTTCAGAAAATCCCGATCAGGTAGATTTTTGAAATCCTTTCTTCGCAATTCCCGTGTATATCAACTGCAGCAAACGTTTTAACGGTATTTTTTTACTTTTGCTTAATGCCAACACAAATTTATAAGATCGAGATAATCGTTTAAGTCCTCGTAATCCATGATAGGGACCTTTTTCATTAATTATAATTTCTGGTTGATGCCCCCCATTGTTTCGTTTGTTGAAAGAGCTGTATAGAATTAGTACTCAATAGATTTCCTCCCCAACTTTGTTTAAGAGTAATTCACTACCTTGCGGTGTCAAGTCTTTGATGGAATATAATGCCGTAATTGGGCGTAGAATTGCTTCAATCAGATTCTGAATAACAAGGAGGTAATTATTATGTTAGAGGATTATCTAAAAATTAATAACACCCGTTTATGTTATTCCGTAAAAGGAGAAGGTGAGCCATTAGTTCTTGTTCATGGGGGCCCTTTTTGCGATCACCGTATTTGGGACTACCAAATTGATTCTTTAGCGAGCATGTATAAAGTGATCTGTTTTGATAAAAGAGGGCATGGAAAATCGGATTTACCCATAGATGCTTTTTCACATTTGGAAGATTTCAAATCATTGATGGATGCTTTAGAACTAAGAAAAATTACTATAATAGGATCATCTGCCGGAGGAGCTCTTGCGATTGATTTTGCTCTACAATATCCAGAAATGGTAAAAGACTTAGTCTTGGTTTGTCCTGCCTTGAATGGGTATCCCTATCCGCCCAATTTTATTTCTGAAATGGTGAATATATATATTACGGGGCAATCCGAAGGGCCTGAAGCTGCGATACAAAAGTTTATTTCCAATCCATTTTATGAATATTTTTTTCCATCTCCGCACAGGGCAGACGCCAGAGCCAAGGTGATGGAAATTGTCAAAGAGTCAACCAATATTTTTCGCTGGAATCCAATGTGGGAGACCGAGTTGAAGCCTTCTTCTTACGAACGCCTAGGAGAGATTCAGATCCCAGTTTTGATCATTTCTGCCGATAACGATAGCGAAATTGTCCTCAAGATAGGAGAGTATATTCACGAGAAGATCAAGCACTCAAAGGAAGTGATGATGAAAGATTGTGGTCACTTTCCCTTTCTGGAAAAGCCGGAAGAATTCAATCAGATTATACTTGAGTCATAGCACAATAGTACCAGTGTCACTTCAGGATGCTGGTGCTATTTAGATTTTTCCAAACATGCAGGGTTTGGCATCCCTGTGATGCGTGAAGTTGACGGTGACAAAGGAAAAATTGTTCTGCGTTAAAACCAGTATAGGTTAATATTTAATGAAAGCGCCGGTATAGACTCGAACAATGGTATTAATGAGTACCATGAACCGGCAAAATGCCAGTAACCAATCAATTCGGTTAAGAATAATGGGCCTTAGTGCTTAAGTCCTGATACAAATGAAAAATTGATCTTAATGGCAGCACCTTGCGAGTGCTGCTTTTGTTTTGAAAAGATTTAACTGGTAGCAAGTGAACTCGCTTACGCTCGCAGCTGAACATCGGGGCTTCGGTGGGGGATTCTACCCCCACCGAAGTGGAAATCGGAACACCCACTTACAAGAAGTGGGTGTCTCGGAATTAATAAAATACTTTAGGGGATTAAGGTGTAGGACTAGAATCACGGAAAATAACCTATTGATGTTCGCGTTCTCAACGTATATACTATTAGCTAGATAGATACTATTAGCTATAGGGGCGAGAGGTGTAACTATGGTTGAAACTACACTGAGAATAAGAAGAAAATCGGCGGGAGAAAAGCAGCAGAAATCCATGCTTAAGCCAGGACGTGGCGTGTTTCCCTCTTGCTAAATAGAGGTGAAGATATAGAGAGAACAGGTACGTAAAGGTGCCCCAATGAGTGGGAAGCGAGTTGGAAGCAGTGCGAGGAGGGGTGTAGTGAAAGGAATCAGATAGATAAAAAAATCATAACCATTAAGAGAAAGGGGGGAAGGAAATGTCTGACAATTTTGCCGCAGTAGGATTGTTGCTTGCATTTTCAGTAGTTTTACCAATCGTAGTTATGGCTGTGGTTAATCTATTGGCACCCCATAAGCCGCATAAGGAAAAGTTAACAACCTATGAATGCGGTAACGAGCCGATTGGCAGGGCGTGGATCGGATTCAAGAGCAACTACTTTCTCTATGCTATTGTCTTCACTGCCTTCGATGTCGAAACAATCTTTTTGTATCCTTGGGCATTGACGTACCGTAAACTAGGAACATTTGCTTTTGTCGAAATGTTTGTCTTTATGATCATTCTCATAGTCGGTTTTTGGTACGCTTGGAAGGAAGGTGCTTTGGAGTGGATGTAAAAAAGGAGAAAGAGCTTCGCGATGCTGAAGTTATGGCTGAAAAAAATATTCTCCGTACCAACATCGAGAAGTTTCTGAACTGGGGTCGAGTGCATTCTTTTTGGCCGAATTCATTTGGTCTGGCTTGTTGTGCCATTGAGATGGCATCAACCGGAGGCGCTCGTTATGACCTATCGCGTTTCGGTTATGAGGTGTTCCAGGCCTCACCGAGGCAAGCTGATTTAATGATTGTTGCAGGAACCTTGACAAGGAAAATGGCGCCTGTAGCGCGACGAATATATGATCAAATGCCGGAACCTAAATGGGCTATTGCCATGGGTAATTGTGCTTGCTCGGGTGGGCCATTTGCAGATTCTTATGCGGTGGTACCGGGGGCGGACAGTATTATCCCCATAGACATCTATATACCAGGCTGCCCACCAAGGCCAGAATCTTTGATTTTTGGGATGCTGCAACTGAAACATAAGATCCAAAATCCCTCTAAAGTGAGGTTGGTTAAGTATGGTAAGTGATATGTTGAGAGCACGAGTGGGCGAGTTGGCAG
>DHJG01000174.1:2386-2942 GCA_002404215.1 Desulfosporosinus sp. UBA4726 | reverse complement strand
CAGCGTTTGCGTATTATTGCCAGAGTTGAGCGGGAAAACCCCGTGATTGACTCCGCTACTTGTATTTGGAAGGGTGCAGACTTTTTAGAGCGTGAAGCTTTCGATATGTTTGGCATTCAATTCAGAGGTCACCCTAATTTAAAGCGTATTTATTTGTGGGATGATTTTGAAGGATATCCAATGCGGAAAGATTATGTTGTTGAAAGTTATGAACAACGTGCGATTATGCGAGTAAGAAAAGAAGGGGAGTAGGTGGGGGAACTATGACGATTGAAGGAACTCAAGAGTACTCCATAAACATGGGCCCCCAACACCCAAGTACGCATGGCGTGTTTCGCATGGTGGTCCATTTAGATGGAGAAGTTGTAACCAAAGTTGAACCGAAAATTGGGTATCTCCATCGTGGTCTGGAGAAAATAGCGGAAAGCCGCACTTATGCTCAGTTTGTTCCGTACACTGATCGCTTAGATTATCTAGCCGGTCCACATAACAGTCTTGGTTACGTCCAAGCTGTTGAAAAATTGATGGAAATAGAACTTCCCGAGCGGGCTGAGTA
>DHJG01000174.1:0-2247 GCA_002404215.1 Desulfosporosinus sp. UBA4726 | reverse complement strand
TTAGATATTTGCGGCTGGACTCCTTGGAGTTATTGTTTCCGTGACCGCGAGCGGATTCTCGATCTTTTTGAGATGACCGCGGGCAATCGCATGACTCCAAATTACTTCCGAATCGGTGGGGTCAGTCATGATGTTCCAGACGAATTTATGCCTGCACTCAAGAGCTTTCTCGATGATATGCCTGAGATGATTGAGGAGTACCAGGGTATCTTTTTCGGTAATGAGATTGTTCAATCTCGCATGAAAAATGTGGGTGTTCTCCCTAAGGAATTGGCAGAAAATCTGCTTATAACGGGGGCGAATCTTCGGGCCTCTGGAGTACAGTATGATGTGCGCAAGGCCGAGCCCTACAGTATTTATGATAGGTTTGATTTCAATATCCCGGTGTTGTATGGCTGTGATACCTATGACCGGCACTTTATTCGGCTTCTTGAGATTCAAGAGAGCAGTAAGATTCTCCGACAGGCACTGAGAGACATCCCTGACGGGCCTGTAATGGCGAAGGTCCCTAAAGTGATTAAGCCTCCAGCCAACAAAGTTTATCACCGAGTCGAAAACCCTAAAGGAGAAATGGGCTGGCACATTGTTAGTAATGGTACGACGAAACCGGCTAGGGTACGTATACGTACAGGAGCGTTTGTTAACGTTCAAATGCTTCCAGCTATCATTGCCGGTTGGAAGATTCAAGATCTTGTGACTATTTTCGCATCCATGGATCTTGTTTTAGGGGAAGTAGATAAGTAAAAATTTGCCATGAGGGGAGTAGAAGATGGACGCTTTAAACAATGTGTTTGTAACTATTGCGGTTACCATCAGGGGACTGTTTGCGGATTCCCACTCATTTGGGGCTGACCTAACGATTAATATTATAGTTTTTATTGTGCTTTTCTTGATTATGGTCGTCGCAGCTTTGTTTCTTAGTTTGGTGGAACGCAAATTTGCCCACTGGGTATCGCAGAGACCAGGTCCCAATCGACTAGGGCCACACGGCTGGTTCCAATTTATTGCCGATGCGGTGAAAATGTTGGGTAAGGAAGATATTACGCCTGCCAAGGCAGATAAATTCCTCTTTAAAATTGCTCCAATGATTCTCGTGGGGATTACCTTGATGGCCTTTGGCGTTCTTCCCTTTGGTAAGGGAATGGTAGCAATTAATCTCGACTTGGGTATATTTTACTTTTTGGCAGTTTCATCCGTTTCAACGGTAGCGCTGTTGATGGCGGGTTGGGCATCAAATAATAAATACTCCTTACTAGGCGGACTACGAGCGGTGGCCCAAATGATCAGCTACGAAATCCCTTTGCTCTTTTCCTTGCTAGGAGTAGTCATGATCACTCAGACCTTCAACCTATCATCTATTATCGAGGCACAGAAAACCGTCCCGTTTATTTTTCTGCAACCTTTGGCTTTTGTCATATATATGATTTCCGGTATAGCGGAAACTAACAGGGCGCCTTTTGATCAAGTTCAAGGGGAGCAGGAGATCGTCGCCGGGCCTTTCACGGAATACTCAGGACTCAGGTGGGGACTGTTCATGCTTGCTGAATATGGTAATGTGGTCGCCACATCTGCTATCGCTGTTTCGATGTTCCTAGGTGGTTGGCACGGACCTGGATTACTCCCTGGATGGCTATGGTTTATTCTCAAAATGTGGCTCATTATTTTTACGATGATGTGGATTCGCTGGACCTTTGTCCGGATGAGAATCGATCATCTTATGCACTTTGCCTGGAAGATCTTGCTTCCTTTATCTTTAGCGAACATTTTCTTAACAGGTATTGGAATTTATATTTACCAACTGCTCATTTTGCGGATTGGAGGATAACGCATGTTTGGTAAAGGTTTATTAAAAGGGCTGAGTATTACGATCAAACGTTTCCTCGGGCCAAAAATTGCAGAAGGTTATCCTGAAGAAAAACCGACTCTTCCACCCCGTACGCGGAGTTCCATAGTTCTTGAACCTGGAAAGTGTATTTCTTGCGGACTCTGTGTAAACGTTTGTCCGAATCAAGTCATTAATC
The DNA here is from genome assembly GCA_002404215.1 of Desulfosporosinus sp. UBA4726. Lineage (GTDB taxonomy): Bacteria > Bacillota > Desulfitobacteriia > Desulfitobacteriales > Desulfitobacteriaceae > Desulfosporosinus. The sequence goes on along the minus strand of DHJG01000174.1, from coordinate 226 downwards.
TAACAAGCGAAAAGGATGAGAACAATAAGAAAGTATTAAAGACTTACTATATGAACATTGGCCGCTGCCTTTTGTGTGGGTTATGTACGGAAGCCTGCCCGACTAGCGCACTTAAACTCTCACAAGAGTTTGAAAATGCGGTCTACCATCGCGAAGAATTACTTTGGGATATGATTGAACGTTTCAAGCAGTCGAATCAGTCAAGTGGGAAGGTGGGGTAAGCGTG
>DHJG01000007.1:2038-5208 GCA_002404215.1 Desulfosporosinus sp. UBA4726 | reverse complement strand
CTATTTCTTGTTTTCTTTGTTCTCTATTCCGTTTTAAAACTATCTCTCCAATACTTCCCGCTATTGATTTCGCTATAACCGATACTGATATACCCCTTAGGGGTATATCAGTAGTATAAATATATAAGTTTTATTTGTCAAGGAGAACATCTCACCTACTTTGACCTTCTTCTTCGCATTTTTTGTCAGGTTAATACGTATATCCTGGAATAATTGGGAACTCTATGTACAGAGTTCAAGGCAGACTGCGTCATGGTTTGTACCCAAATATTATGTTCTTACTAAACTAAAGGAGGCCTCCCATGTGTGACAACGCAACCATAACCGATTCCTTTCCCCAGTTAGATACCTACATTGACAACCTCCACTACAAAAAAGAAAACCTTATCGGGATCCTACATTATGCCCAAGAACTCTTTGGATACTTGCCCTATAAGTTACAGCATCATATCGCCCGAAAATTGGATATTCCTGCTGCCAAGGTTTATGGAGTTGTGACTTTCTACTCCTATTTCACCATGAAACCTCGGGGGAAACACACTATCAACGTATGCATGGGCACCGCCTGTTTTGTGCGAGGATCGCAGAAACTACAGGCAGAACTCGAAAAACAGTTGGAGATAAAAACCGGACAAACCACAGCAGATAATCTCTTTTCCTTAGATTCTCTACGCTGTATCGGCGCGTGTAGCCTTGCCCCGGTCATGATGATCGATGGAACAGCCTATGGACGCCTCCATGAGCCAGAAGAGATCCGACAAATCTTGGATACATACCGACTTGGCAAGATACATTGAAGAGAGCAATACTGAGGAAGTGTCCTGGCACAGCACTATATGATGTTCTAGTACCATCACCAAAGGAAGTGAAGCCATAAATGAAACTAAACGATGTCAATGCCCTGAATGAGCTAAAATCACAAAGCCATATTCTTCTTGAAAACCGACGCGTAGCTAACCCTGTACCTATTAAGGATGCCCTAGGCATGCCTAGGAACGTTATGGTCTGCGGAGGACCCGGTTGTAGCTCCTCAGGCAGTCCCAAAATCGCCGAACTCCTCGAGGCAGAACTGAAGCGACGAGGTTTAGCGGAACAGGTTAAAGTTTTCCAAACCGGTTGTTTTGGTTTTTGCGAAAAGGGACCGATGATCGAGATTCACCCCGATAACACAACCTATTGTGAGCTTTCTGTTGAAGACGTGGAAACCATTGTTGAAGAGCACTTTATTCAAGGAAACCAGGTAGAACGCCTACTCTTTATGAATTGGCAGACTAGAGAGCGTCTTACTTCTAACCTTCCCTTTTATAAGGGCCAACTTAAAATCGCCCTACGTAATGTCGGCTACATTGCCCCTGAAAGCATTCTCGAATATATCGCTACCGGCGGTTATCAGGCCTTAGCAAAAGTCCTAAGCATGCCCCCTACCTCAGTTATTGACGAGATTAAAAAAAGTGGCCTCCGGGGACGGGGCGGTGGCGGATTTCCCACTGGCTTGAAGTGGGAATATACACGTAATAGTGAGGGCAAGCAACGGTATATCATTTGTAACGCCGACGAAGGGGATCCGGGCGCCTTTATGGACCGCTCCATCCTAGAAGGAGACCCCCATAGCGTTTTAGAAGGCATGCTCATCGCTGGCTCTGCAATCGGAGCTAGCCATGGATTTATCTATGTCCGAGCGGAATATCCTGCAGCCATTCACCGTTTAGAAGTCGCCATAATTCAAGCTCAGGAATATGGCTTACTGGGGAACGATATTTTGGGCAGTGGTTTTTGCTTTGACATTGAGCTTAAATACGGTGCAGGGGCCTTTGTCTGTGGTGAAGAAACAGCTCTGATCCATTCCGTCGAGGGGGCTAGGGGGGAACCTTCGGTCAAGCCTCCCTTCCCAGCTCAAAAGGGGCTCTGGGGTAAACCGACCTGTGTCAACAATGTAGAAACCTTGGCGAACCTTCCTCCAATTATTTTAAAGGGAGCCGATTGGTTTGCCGGAATAGGCACGGAAAAAAGCAAAGGCACGAAGGTGTTTGCTTTAGCTGGGAAGGTCCGAAACGTTGGACTAGTGGAGGTTCCCATGGGGACGACGCTCCGCCAAATTATCTTTGACATGGGTGGGGGGATTAAATACCACAAAATCTTTAAGGCCGCACAAACTGGAGGCCCCTCGGGCGGATGTATTCCGGCCAAGTATTTAGACACCCCCATTGAGTATGAATCCTTAGCTGCCATCGGCTCTATGATGGGCTCGGGCGGGCTGATAGTCATGGATGAAGACGATTGTATGGTTAATATCGCCAAGTTCTTCCTTGAATTCTCAGTTGACGAATCCTGTGGACGCTGTACCGCCTGCCGAGTCGGCACGAAACGTCTACACGAAATTCTAACCAGAATTACGAAAGGCAAAGGGACGGAAGATGACTTGGATAAACTGGAGAAGCTAGGCAAGATCGTCAAAGACACGTCTCTTTGCGGACTGGGGCAAACTGCTCCCAATCCGATTCTTTCCACAATTGAATATTTCCGAGACGAGTACCTGGCCCATATCGTCGACAAAACCTGCCCCGCCGGCGTTTGTAAGGACCTGTTAAGCTTTCACATTACAGAAAAGTGCATTGGTTGTGGCCTTTGCTCAAAGAAATGCCCAACTTATTGCATAGCTGGCACAAGCAAGGAGCGCCACGTCATTGACCAAGACATCTGCACAAAATGCGGGGCATGCATGGAACAATGCCGCGTCGCCGGTGCCATTATCCACCATTAAGTACCCCTGTACCCTGCTTATTAGAATGCGTGGGCATAAGTGCAACTAGGCGGCCGCTTCGCATGCTGCAAGAAGGCTAATTCGCGCGAAGACAGTGTCTTCGAGCGCCAGCTAAGTTTTCTTTAAAGGAGGACTCCGTATGGATATACAGCTCACTATTAACGATATACCGCTTACCGTACCTGAAGGAATGTCCATTTTAGACGCAGCCAGAACCGTTAACATAGACATCCCAACCTTATGCTACCTTAACCTTCATGAAATGAACATGAATAATCATATCTCTTCCTGCCGAGTCTGTGTGGTAGAAGTCGAGGGGCGACGTAATCTGGCCCCATCCTGTTCAACACCAGTATCTCCAGGCATGATCGTTAAAACAGATACTCCGCGTGCTGTCCAAGGAAGACGG
>DHJG01000007.1:0-1834 GCA_002404215.1 Desulfosporosinus sp. UBA4726 | reverse complement strand
GATCTCCAATCTCTTGCTGCAGATTTGGGAGTGCGCAATATCTCTTATGAAGGGAAAGAATCTACGTATGAAATCGATAAGTCCAGTTTAGCCATTATCCGAGATCCCAATAAATGTATTCGCTGCCGCCGCTGTGAAACGATGTGCGACGATGTTCAAACAGTGGGCGTTTACTCTGCTATAGGGCGCGGTTTTGAATCCGTGGTTAAAACGGCCTTCGAGTTACCTCTACACGAGACATCTTGTACGTTCTGTGGACAATGTGTCGCAGTGTGCCCCACCGGCGCTTTGATGGAACTTGATCAAGTTGACAAGGTCTGGAAAGCCCTTAACGATCCTACACGCTTTGTCGTCGTGCAAACAGCACCCGCCGTGCGGGTCGCCCTTGGGGAGGGATTCGGTTTAGAACCAGGAACAATTGTCACCGGCAAAATGGTGACAGCTTTACGACGGCTTGGTTTCGACCGAGTCTTTGACACCGATTTTGCGGCAGATGTGACGATCATGGAGGAGGCCTCCGAGCTTGTTCACCGCATAAAACACGGTGGACGACTACCTATGCTCACCAGTTGCTGTCCCGCCTGGGTCAAATTCTTTGAACATCAATTTCCGGATCTATTGGACATCCCTTCGACCTGTAAATCTCCTCACCAAATGCTTGGAGTCTTGACCAAAAGTTATTATGCAGAGATCTATGGAATCGATCCAAAGGACATTACCGTTGTCTCAATTATGCCTTGCATAGCCAAAAAATACGAAGCGGCCCGCCCTGAACTGGGGCAGAGCGACGTTACTCCTGACGTGGACATCGTCATCACCACCCGAGAACTTGCGCGCATGATTCGAGAAGCTAGTATTCATTTTACAGACCTCAAAGAAGACGAGTTTGACCATCCCCTTGGCGAATCGACCGGTGCTTCCGTGATTTTCGGAACGACAGGTGGTGTCCTCGAAGCAGCCCTGCGGACTGCCTATGAGTGGATAACCGGCGAAACTCTGGAGAAGGTAGAGTTTGAAGCTCTCCGAGGTATGGATGGAATTAAGGAAGCGGTCATCCCAATCGCGGGAAAGGATTATCGGGTTGCGGTCACGCACGGTCTGGGACATGCCCGTTATATTCTTGAAAAGATACAAACCGGGGAAGCTCATTATGATGTCATTGAGATCATGGCCTGCCCTGGGGGATGCATCGGTGGTGGTGGACAACCTTATCACCATGGCAATATTGAACTTCTTAAAGCTCGTGCCAACGCAATTTATCAGGAGGACCGCTCCAAGACCTTGCGTAAATCGCACGAAAACCCTGCTGTTATAGCGCTTTATAAAGATTATATGGGAGAACCTTATGGAGAAAAGGCGCATCAATTATTACATACCAGCTATACGCAGAGAGAGAAAGTCTAGTACTTTCGTACAATTCTAACTCGAATTTTCTGTTTGAAAAAATGATGTTATTCGTCACTCACTAAAATACCAAAAAGACAGGAGATGATGAGAGTGATTCGTGAAGAGCAAGCATTTAGTTTCGACCAACTAAAACAATCGGCAGAAGAAATAGAGCAGTGCTCAGGGTGCTACGCCAACCCCACCGCTAACTCACAAGCAGACCTACAAGGACTGTGCGTACAACCACGGAGACAGATGAACGCTTGTGGTAAATCGTTGCAATAACGGCGAGTATACCTGTCTAGAACCAATCTCTCACTAAGTATCGATGTGAATCTTCCTGTTTGAAACAAGCCAGTAGCCCGAACTTAAGATGTTCACAATTAAAGACATGCCATCGACAATATTAAATTGTCGATGGCATGTCCTCTATTCTGATCTTGATCTT
>DHJG01000138.1:20459-21436 GCA_002404215.1 Desulfosporosinus sp. UBA4726 | reverse complement strand
TATCAAGGACAGCCTCAGGGTGCTCGTCCTGGAATGCCTCAGCGGCCTAGTGCAGGCGCGCCGACAACCCCAACGATCACTGAACAGCCCAAAAGACAGCCGCCAGCGAATAAAAAAGCTCAGGATAAAGCCTATGAACGGAAGCGCGAAGTAGAAAAAGAACGAGAGAATGCAATACGTGCACCTCATAGACGTTTTCAAAAGCATCCCAAGAAAGAGGTTCGAGATACGACTCCGAAAAATATTGTAATTCAGGGGTCAATTTCGGTCCAAGATTTAGCCTCTAAAATGAGCCGTAAGGCAGGAGAACTGATTAAACACCTTATGAACCTAGGGGTTATGGCGACCATCAATCAGGAGTTGGATGCCGAAACGGCTACAATCCTGGCGGGCGAAATGGGTGTCACAGTTGAGATAAAAGCCGAGAAATTAATGGATATTTTTGTTGACGTAGTAGACGATCCGGCAGATCTCGTTTTCCGTCCGCCTGTCGTAACGGTAATGGGGCATGTTGATCATGGTAAAACGTCACTCTTGGATGCAATTCGTACGACAAATGTGACTGATTCAGAAGCTGGAGGAATTACGCAACATATTGGGGCGTACCAGGTGGAAATTAAAGGACAAAAGATAACGTTCCTAGATACACCCGGACATGAAGCCTTCACAGCGATGCGTGCTCGCGGTGCGCAAGTCACGGATATTGCAGTTTTGGTGGTAGCAGCAGATGATGGAGTTATGCCTCAAACTATCGAAGCAATTAATCATGCTAAGGCAGCTGAGGTTCCGATCATTGTGGCTATTAATAAAATAGATAGAGAAAATGCAAATCCAGAAAAGGTAAAACAGGGACTGACAGAGTATGGCCTTGTGGTTGAGGAATGGGGCGGAGAAACGATCGCCGTTCCTGTATCAGCAAAAAGTAAACTGAACATCGAACAACTTCTCGAAATGATACTGCTTGTTGCTGAAGTTCG
>DHJG01000138.1:17157-20329 GCA_002404215.1 Desulfosporosinus sp. UBA4726 | reverse complement strand
GAATTGGATAAGGGAAAAGGACCGATTGCCACCGTTCTCGTTTCCAAGGGTACACTTAATATAGGTGATGTTGCGGTTGCAGGGTGTGCATTTGGTCGAATTCGGGCCATGGTGGATGATAAAGGGCGACGTGTTAAAAAGGCGGGCCCATCTACGCCAGTTGAAGTTCAAGGTTTATCTGAAGTGCCTCAAGCTGGAGAAACGTTCTATGTTGTCGCGGACGAAAAACTAGCTCGTCAAATAACATCGGCACGTACTGCGGTACGTAAAGTGGAAGAATCCAAAAAAACCGTCTTTAAAGTAAGTTTAGAAGACCTTTTTGACAAGATCAAAGAGGGCGAAATCAAAGAGCTAAACATTATTATTAAAGCCGATGTGCAAGGGTCAGTCGAAGCTTTACGGCAGTCACTTCTCAGACTTTCGACAAGCGAGGTGCGTGTCAACCCAATCCACGGTGGAGTCGGTGCTATTAACGAAAACGACATCATGTTAGCGTCAGCTTCAAATGCCATTATTATTGGTTTTAATGTTCGGCCAGACTCTAATACGAAGGCAACTGCTGATCTTGAGGGAGTCGATTTACGTCTCTATCGAGTCATATATGATGCTATTGAAGATGTTAAAGCAGCAATGACGGGTCTGCTTGATCCGACCTTTAAAGAAGTCGTTTTAGGTAAAGTAGAAGTCCGTCAGGTCTTTAAGGTTCCTAAAGCGGGAACTGTCGCTGGCTGTATGGTGACAGAAGGGAAAATTATTCGTTCGGCTAAAGTCCGTGTCATTCGAGATGGTATCGTTATTCATGACGGTGTTATGGAATCTCTGCGACGCTTTAAGGATGACGTTAAAGAAGTTGCTGAGGGTTATGAATGCGGACTTGGCATTGAAAAGTTCAATGATGTCCACGAAGGAGACGTTATTGAAGCGTTTATCATGGAAGAAGTTAAACGCACACTTTAGTAAATGTGTCCTGGAGGGATAGGTATGTCAAAATATCGGCCTAATCGGTTGGCTGAAACGCTCAAAGAAGAAGTTTCGCAGCTCATTCGCGTGGAGTTGAAAGATCCCCGGATCGGATTTGTAACTGTGACGAGTGTAGAGGTTGCAGGCGATCTGGCTCACGCAAAAGTGTATGTTAGTGTTCTGGGGACTGAGGATGAAGGGAAAACATCCTTGGAGGTATTGAATCGGGCATCTGGATTCGTGCGTTGTGAAATCGGGAAGCGCGTACGTCTTCGACACGTACCAGCTATCGTTTTTGTCTACGATCCATCCATTGAACATGGTGCACACATTGCTAAGTTGTTGCGGGATGTTAGTGTATCCGACGATACGGGTAAGGATGAATCGCATGAATGAAAGTACCTCAATTGAAGAGATGATAGAAGTCCTAAGAAAAGCGCCATCGGTGGCGCTTTTCTCCCATGTATCACCGGATGGAGATTGTATTGGCTCTATGTTGGCAATTGGTATGGCCTTGGAGAAAATGGGGAAAGAAGTCTCTTTCTATAATCCGGACCCTGTGCCAAGAAATTTAGCGTTCTTGCCGGGATCATCTCGTGTACGACAAGAACTTCCTAATCTCGTAGAGAAGACCTTAATGTTCGTGGACTGTACGGATCTCCATCGTGTTAACCTAACGATGGCTGAAATTTCTGGGGAAAGTACCATACTTAACTTAGATCATCACATCTCCAATGAATATTTTGGTCACTTTAACTGGGTGGATGCCCACGCAAGTGCGAGTGGAGAAGTCGCTATAGCTCTGATTGGTTATCTTGGTGTTGAAGTAGATAGAGATATAGCGACTAACCTCTATACAGCTATTGTGACGGATACGGGCTGCTTTCAATATAGCAATACGACTGCGAACACGCATCGCTTGACTGCTGAACTATTGGATAAAGGGATCGATTTGGCAATCATCCATCATAATATTTTTGATCAGAAGCCCCTGGCTCAGATTAAGTTACTTCAAAGTGCTCTAAACGGATTAGAAATCCATGCAGAGGGCCAGCTAGCCACCATGACCCTGAGCTTAGAGGATTTTCAAAAAAGTGGAGCTGAACAGGGTCTGAGTGAGGGACTAGTAAACCACGCGCGAAGTATTGCGGGTGTTGAGGTAGCAGTGCTGTTGAGAGAAGCGGGTGTTCAAGAGATTAAGGTGGGCCTTCGTTCTAACCTTTGGTTGAATGTCAATGAGATTGCTGCTCAGTTCGGTGGAGGAGGGCACCAGCGTGCTGCTGGGTGTTCATTGAAACTTTCATTATCTGAGGCTAAACAAATCTTAATCACAGCGATTGAGGAGGCGTTAGAGATTGGAAGGAATCATTAACGTCCTTAAACCACCTGGAATGACATCGTCAGATGTCGTTGTTTGGATGCGGAGAGTATTAAAAGTCAAAAAAATTGGCCATACGGGCACGCTGGATCCTGGGGTGGCCGGGGTCTTACCGCTTTGTGTAGGTAAGGGTACACGTTTAGCAGAATATATTACTGAGCAGGGAAAAGCTTATCGGGCTGAGGTCACTTTTGGCATTACGACAGATAGTCAGGATGCCTTTGGAAACGTGGTTCAAGTGACTCCAACGGAATTGAAACAGAGTGACTTAGAACGAATTTTACCAAGTTTTTTGGGTAAACTATCCCAGGTCCCTCCCATGTATTCAGCGGTTCGTATTGAGGGGAAGCACTTATATGAATACGCTCGCCAAGGAATAGCAGTTGAGAGAAAGTCGCGAGAAGTTACCATTTATAAAATACGACTTGAAAAATGGTATGATGGCGAGTTCCCACGGGCAATCTTGGATATTGAGTGCTCAAAAGGAACATACATACGGACCATAAGTCATGATCTTGGACAGGCATTGGGCTGCGGGGCGCATATGTCTTATTTATTGCGTGTTCGTTCCGGTCCATTCCAACTCCAGGAGAGTTGGACGCTTGAAGAAATAGAAGAGTCCGTACGTGATTCAACCTATCCCTTTTTACTTCCCTTAACAGAAGGTATAGATCTTCCGAAAGTCTTTTTATCAGCGGATCGAGCTAATGCTTTTCGGCATGGTCTGCCAACAAAGCGAGAACTGGTAAAATGCCCAACCGAAGGTATTGAGTCTTATGTTCAGGTGATTGAGAACGGAGAATTGATTGGAATTGGAGTTTGGCGTGAGAAAAG
>DHJG01000138.1:2459-16945 GCA_002404215.1 Desulfosporosinus sp. UBA4726 | reverse complement strand
CTTGCTAGCCAAGTTTTCTATATTTAGGAGGAGCGAATCCATGCAAGTTCGAACAAGTCTGCCTGACGATAAAGAGTCCTGTGTTTTAGCTTTGGGTAATTTCGATGGAGTACACCTGGGACATCGTCGTTTGCTTGAGCAGGGATTAGGAAACGCCGTACGGTTAGGCGTGGGACTTAGCGTTTTAATTTTTGAGCCTCATCCATTAAAAGCGTTATTTCCTGAACGGGAGATAAAGCTTTTGTCCACAAATCAAGAACGTTTGCGTTGTTTGGAAAAAATGGGGGTCCATACAGTTTATCTCTTACCGTTTACACGTGAGATGGCAAACACTTCCCCTGAACAGTTTGTGGAGAAGGTTCTTCTGCCTCTCGGGGTAATACATGTTGTCGTTGGATTCAATTATTCATTTGGAGCTCAAGGCAAGGGTGATGCTGCGTTGATCAAAACCTTAGGACTAAAGTATGGATTTGAAGTTAGTGTACTTCAGGCCCAAACGATTGGTTCTCAGGTGATTTCTTCGAGCAGTATTCGTCAAGCATTACTTAATGGGGATGTCCAATTGGCCAACTCTCTGCTTGGGCACCCCTTTCTTATCAGTGGGATAGTCGTGCACGGTGAAGAGCGCGGGCGCCTGCTTGGATATCCGACAGCCAATATTCTCGTTTCAGACGATTATCTAATTCCAAAGCATGGGGTATATGCAGTTTGGGCTTATTTGGAAGGAAAGCGTGTTTTTGGAATGATGAGCATTGGCAGGAAACCAACCTTTCATGACAAGTATGCAACAGTGATTGAGGTCAATTTCTTTGATTTTCAGGGAGATTTATACGATAGTGAGATCAATGTTCACATTGAAGCACGTTTGCGCGATGAACGTAAATTTAATGGTGTAAATGAACTTATAAAGCAGCTGAAAGAAGATCAGGTGGAAGCAGAGCATGTCTTGCAAGAAATCCTCAAGTAGGAGCATGGGCAAAAGTGTCGCCACTTTACAAAAACATTTTTACCATGTATACTATTTTAGGAACTATGAGGTCCCACTGACTCGGCTTGAGTGAGTCTCCAACGTCAACCTGGGCAGTTGGGAATTACAAAAAAAATGGAGGAATTTATTATGATGACACCTGAGAGAAAGCAAGAGATTATCCTAAAGCATGCACGAACAGAAGGGGACACAGGGTCTCCGGAAGTACAAGTAGCGCTTCTCACTGAACGGATTACGTATTTAACTGAACACTTTAAGACGCATAAGAAAGACCACCATTCCCGTCGTGGTCTCTTGAAAATGGTTGGTTCGAGACGTGCATTATTGACGTACTTGAAAAATGTTGATTTTGACCGTTATCGCAATCTTATTTCTGTACTCGGTCTGCGGAAATAACTCACAGAACAAGCAATCAGAAGCGGATCAAAATGATCCGCTTCTTTATTTTACTAGTACCTATACAGAAAGTATAAGTTTTGGGTGGCATAATTCGGGTGGTATAAGCGCAACTAGGCGGTCGCCGGCGCCTGCGGCTTGGCGCCAGCCAAGTTATCTTTATCAGAAAATACAACTCATCCATGGCTGGGGACGTCTGTTCGAGTCTTAACGCGCTTATTTGAGGCTGAGTTTTGGAAAATAGACACAAAGTTTGATGGTTTAAGCAAGATTCTTATTAAGAAGAGTTTTTTTATGCTATTTGCAGGAAATAATAATAATATGTCGAAGTGGAAACAAGTTGATATAGAAGGATTGAAAAGTTTTAAGGAGGTTCCATTGTGAAACAAGAAATACTTGAAAAATCACTTTCGGTTGGTGGGAGAACAATGACTTTCCAAACCGGGAAAATTGGTAAACAAGCGGGAGGTGCGGTTTTTCTTCGTTATGGGGATACTGTGGTTTCTGCGTTTGCTACATGCAGTGGTGTACCTCGAGAGGGAATCGATTTTTTCCCCTTGACCGTTGAATTTGAAGAACGTATGTATGCCGCAGGTAAAATTCCAGGCGGATTTATTAAACGCGAAGGAAGGGCCAGTGAGAAGGCTACTCTATCTGCTCGTTTAATTGACCGTCCAATTCGCCCGTTATTTCCGCAAGGCTTTCGCAATGAAGTCCAAGTAGTCGCAGCCGTTATGTCGGTTGATCAAGACTGTGCCACAGATATCACAGCAATTAACGCGGTATCTGCCGCGTTGACCATATCGAACGTACCTTTTGAAGGTCCTATTGCTGCTGTTACAGTTGGACTTGTTGAAGATGAATACATTATTAATCCAACCATTGAACAATCTGCACAAAGTCGAATGTTACTGACGGTAGCAGGGACAGTAGACGCTGTTATGATGGTGGAAGCCAGTGCTCATGAAGTACCTGAGGACCAAATATTGGAAGCAATCATGTTTGGACATGCAGAAATCAAAAAGATTGCTCAATTTATAGTAGACTATCGTGAGGAAGCTTTGACTTTGGGATTAGCAAAGGAGAAAGACGAAGTAAAGCTTACCAAAATCCAAGACCGGATTGTAGAGGCTGTTAAAGCCTATACTTATGATAAATTAGATGTGGCAGTTCGTGTAGAAGAGAAGAAAGCACGAGAAAGTGCTCTCGACGAAGTGAAAGCGGAAGCCTTGAGTCATTTCGAAGCTGAGTTCCCGGAAGATACTAAAGCAATCAAAACGATAATGGAAGACACTATGCACCTGCTTGTTCGTAAATTGATCACTGATGAGCATATTCGGCCGGATGGTCGGGCAGTCGATGAAGTTCGTCCAATTAGTGTTGAAGTAGGAATTCTGCCACGTACACATGGAACAGGGCTCTTTACTCGGGGTCAAACTCAGGTACTCACTGTGGCAACGCTTGGGGCCGCAAGAGATGAACAAATATTAGATGGTTTAGGTCTTGAAAGGTCTAAACGTTATATACATCACTATAATTTCCCTCCCTATAGTGTTGGGGAAATCAAAATGATGCGTGGACCATCTCGAAGGGATATAGGTCATGGTGCTTTAGCAGAAAGAGCTTTACTCCCTGTTCTACCAGATGAAAACGAATTTCCTTATACGATTCGTCTGGTTTCTGAGGTTTTGGAATCCAATGGTTCGAGTTCGATGGCCTCAGTTTGCGGAAGTACCCTCTCTATGATGGATGCAGGTGTTCCCATTACAGCTCCGGTAGCCGGCATTGCTATGGGACTCATCAAGGAAGGGGATAACATTGCCATCCTTACGGATATCCAGGGCTTAGAAGATCATTTTGGAGATATGGATTTCAAAGTGGCAGGAACGAGCAAGGGAATCACCGCTTTGCAGATGGATATTAAGATTAAGGGCGTGTCCCGAGAGATTTTATTGAAAGCCCTGACCCAAGCCAAAGCAGGACGGCTTTTTATCCTAGGTAAAATGGTCGAAATCATAGATAAACCACGCGCCCAACTTTCTACTTATGCGCCTAGAATTATCACAGCATCAATTAATCCCGATAAAATTCGGGATGTTATCGGACCTGGCGGAAAAACAATTAAGAAGATCGTTGAGCAAACGGGAGTCAAGATAGACATAGAGGATGACGGTCGAGTCTTTATATCGTCTGTTGGCGGGGACGGCGGCGATCAGGCCTTAAAGATTATCCAAGCCCTAACTCAGGAAGTGGAAGTCGGTAAAATCTATAAGGGTAAAGTCACACGGGTTATGGACTTTGGAGCATTCGTGGAAGTCATTCCCGGAGTCTTGGGGCTGACTGGTAAAGAAGGATTAGTCCATATTTCTCAATTAGCCCATGAACGCGTCGAAAAAGTGGAAGACATCGTGAAGGCTGGGGATGAAATCATGGTCAAAGCAACTGCCATTGACAAACAAGGGCGCTTAAATCTTTCTCGTAAAGATGCTATGCCAAATGAACGTAATGAAAATTCGACCCCCCGCTAATCTTTTTGTAGGAAATCCCAATATAATCTAAAGGCTGATCAGTCTGTGAGGCCCCCTCTTCGCATAAATGTTAAAGGAAGGGGGGCGATTCGGATGTTCATTAATTTAAAAATCTCGCGACGAGTACTTTCGTTAGTTGGGATTTTCCTGCTATTATTTGTTGGGATCATTACAGAAAAATGGATCATGGTATCGAATGCTACGGTCTCAAAGCCAATTGAAAAGATCAAAACCGATCAGAAAGTTATGGCTTTGACGATTAACGTGGATTGGGGCGAAGAATATATTCCGCCGATATTGGATGCATTAGAAAAGAACAAGACACAGGCGACCTTTTTTGTTACCGGGCGTTGGGCCAAGAAACATCCAGAATTATTGAAATTAATGGCAAGCAAAGGTCACCAAATTGAAAATCATGGATATTCTCACCCGCATCCCGATAAGCTTTCTGTAGGCGCAAATAAGGAAGAGATTAAAAAGACAGAAAATATTATTAACGAAATTATTGGGCGTAAAACACGTTTTTACGCGCCACCTTATGGCGAAAAGGGTGTTACAGGACTACAAGCAGCTGATGAATTGGGTTATCAGACCATTCTCTGGACATTGGATACTGTCGATTGGCGGGCAGATAGTACGCCAGAGATTATCGCGAAACGTATTCTTAACCCAGCTATTCAGTATGGTATTAAACCGAATAAATCCGGTGCGATTGTCTTAATGCATCCAAAAGAGAATACAGTTAAAGCCTTGCCCGTCATTCTCCACCAATTGACCCAAGAAGGATTTGTGTTACAAACTATCGATGGATTAATAACATTTGACCAGATCGGAAATACTACCTCATGAGGAATTAGAAAATGAGGTGGTTAGATGATCAGGCAGAAATGGACGCGAGCTTGGTGCTGCGTCTTTCTTTGTATTATCAGTATCAGTTTATCGGCAAACCCTGTTTACAGTGCGCCTGTTAAGTCGGCTACCAAACCTGGTGTGGTAGCTCAGGGAGCGTTGACGGTCACTGCTAATACTGCAGTATTAATGGATGTGGCAACAGGCGATGTGCTCTTTGATAAACAGGCGCATAAGCGTCGCCCTCCGGCAAGTACCACTAAAATAATGACAGCCATTTTAGGGTTTGAGTTAGGGCGATCGGATGAAGTTGTAACTGTCAGTCCGAAAGCAGCAGCCGTCGGCGAAGCCACCCTACATCTTGATCCAGGAGAAAAGATTACCCTCTACGAACTCATTAGCGGAGCTTTGATCAGATCAGGGAATGATGCCTGCGTAGCAATTGCTGAGCACATCGCGGGAACTGAAGAACAGTTTGTTGAACTGATGAATCGGAAAGCTTTCGCTCTTGGAGCACAAGATACCAACTTTGAGAATACAAATGGCTTGCCACGTAAAGAGCATTACACCACGGCCTATGATCTAGCCTTAATGGCTCGCCATGGTTTACAGATTCCCCAGTTTGCATCCATTACCCGTCAAAAGGAAACAGAAATTCACTTTTTGGAGCCTGATGTATTCATGGATGTAAGGAACACGAATAAATTGTTATGGAACTATTCGTATGCAGATGGCGTTAAAACAGGGACGACAACTGCAGCAGGAAAATGCCTTGTTGCATCTGCAACTAAGGAAGGTCGTCAACTATTAGTGGTGCTTCTCAATGCTCCCGATCGGTTCGGAGATGCAAAGAAAGTATTAGAGTGGGGCTTTGCGAATACAGAAACCGTTCGGCTGGCTAATGTTGGTCAAGTTATCGCGGAATTTCCAAGTGTAACAAAATCAGTCCCTGTTTTTATTAATGAGCCAATAGATGTCAGCCTTTCTAAAGTGGAACGCCAGAAACTCCAAACCCGTGTTGTGTGGGAAAAAACTGCGAAGCTGCCGGTTCGAGCAGGAGAGCGGTTGGGTCGTTTAGAAGTTTGGCTGGGGGAACGAAAACTAAACAGCGTTCCTCTGATCAGTGAAGACGAAGTCTTAGGAAATCGTTCCTTAAAACGTTTATTTTCGACTGGCAAAGGAAATGAGAGGGAGTGAATTTAATTGTATCAAAAAACGGTATTACCTAACGGAGTTAGAATTATTACTGAAGAAATTGAACATGTTCGTTCGGCGGCCTTTGGGATTTGGGTGGGAGCAGGTTCCCGGGATGAACGTGAAGGATATGAGGGAATCTCACACTTTATGGAGCATATGTTTTTTAAAGGTACGGAACACCGAACAGCCCGAGTCTTAGCGGAATCCTTAGAAGCCGTGGGTGGTCAGTTGAATGCTTTTACGACGAAAGAATACACCTGTTATTATGCTAAAGTCTTAGATGAGGACCTAGATCTGGCGATTGACGTGCTAAGTGATATGTTCTTTCATTCTCTGTTTGATGAAAAGGAAATTGAAAAAGAAAAAAATGTGGTCATTGAAGAGATAAAAATGTATGAGGATTCGCCAGATGAATTGATCCATGATATCTTTTCAGAACGTGTGTGGAATGAGCATCCTTTAGGTATGCCAATCTTGGGAACTGAGGAGAGTATAAGGGGCTTAAGTCGGGAAAAGATTATGCATTTCCTCTCAGAACATTATGCACCGGATAATGTCGTCATTGCTGTGGCGGGCAAAATAAAGCACGAGGATGTTGTCGCAAAACTATCTGATCAATTTGGCACGTTTGAAAGGGGGGGGCGTCGTGTACTTGAAGGGACGCCCACTGGACAGACTGTTGAACATTACCAAAAGAAAGATACAGAACAGATGCATATCCTCTTGGGCGTACCAGGTCTTGGTCAAGATGATGATGATATTTATGCAATGCACGTGTTCAATAATATTTTAGGCGGAGGTCTAAGTTCCCGGCTATTTCAGGAAATACGTGAACAGCGTGGCTTGGCCTATTCAGTGTATTCGTATCATTCCACTTACGTAGATACTGGTTTGTTTGCGATCTATGCGGGAACGAGTCCGAAAAATACCAAAGAAGTTATTACATGTATTCTCCAAGGGTTAATGGATATGAAGCAAAAGGGAATTACGGCTGGAGAATTAGAGAGAACAAAAGCGCAAATTAAGGGTGGTTTATATCTTGGACTGGAATCAGTAAGTAGCCGGATGAGTCGCTTAGGGAAGACCGAACTTACGTATAATCGTGTACTTTTGCCGGAGGAAGTGATTGAAAAACTCGAAAAGGTGACTTTAGAGGATGTTTCACGCTTGATTGAGCGCCTTTGGCAAAGGGAGAAGATTAGTATAATGACACTAGGGCCAGCCGGGCATGAAGTTGTATTATCCGATTTATTGAACGAATCTGGTTGGTAGGGACATGCTGTTATGCTCCCCAATTTATGGAAAAAAAGTATCATAGGGGTACGATGCATCGTGCCCCTACACGAGGAGGGTCCTGGGTGTCAGATTCTATTATCGTAAAAATAAAAAAAATAACAAATGATTCCTTGCCCCTTCCTGCATATGCAACTGCCGCTTCGGCTGGTGTCGATCTCTGTGCGAATCTGAGAGAGCCATTGACATTCAACCCAGGAGAGAATGTTAAGATTCCGACAGGTTTAGCGATCGAACTTCCCAGTCAGAATATGGTCGCACTTGTTTTTGCGAGAAGCGGTCTGGCTAGCCGCTCTGGAATTGGCTTGACGAATGGCGTGGGCGTGATTGACTCCGATTACCGGGGAGAAATCCAAGTGTTGATGCAAAATTTGGGATCTCAACCTATTACAATTAAGCCAGGGGATCGAATAGCCCAGATGCTCTTTATGCCGCTTCTCCACGCTTTATTTGAAGAGGTTGCAGAGCTTGAGAATACACCTCGAGGGAGTGGCGGATTTGGCTCGACGGGAATATAGGAATCAGAAGGATTAAATGATAATCTTCCTGATTCTTTTGTTCTATAGAAGTTTGTCTTTACATACAATCCCCATGAGGGGGAGTAAAAATGCAAGCCATTGGACTTATTTTGATCGTTATTGGTATTGTCATTTCCGTGCGAGCACGAAAGTATAGGATGATGTGGCGATCACAGTCAACCTCAAATCAGTTGGCCACGGCATTAAGCCAATTGGTGGGCACTGCAGGGGGGATTTACCTCTCGATGGAACTTTTATTCTCCTTTCTGAAAATCCCCGAAAATTGGTGGAGTGATTCGGTTTTTTGGGTTGAACCACTTGCTGTCATCTCTTTAATACTAGCCATTTTACAACCTTTCGTATTGAATGCATGGATGAGACTACGGAAATAGAGGAGGGAATAGGATGCTTTTAAGTGATCTCGCTGGCAAAGAAATCATTAATCTGCATAATGGCGCTAAACTAGGACTAGTGGGCGATGCTGATCTTGATATATCCTTAAACGGAGCTGTTGAAGCGATTATTCTGACCTCCCGTGGAGGATTTTCAGGCTTTTCTGGCTTTTTGGGTTCAGGTTCAAGGGGCGAAAGAGAACGTGAGACGTTGGTGATACCTTGGCATACTATTAAAAAAGTAGGTTCTGAGGTAATTATTATTGACTTACATAACAAATCTGAGGAAAATCATAAATATTCAATTTGACAGAGTCCGCTATACCCAATAAAATGAATAGAAAAGCTGTAACCCCGCCTTGCGATTGCAACGGGGTTTTTGCCTTATCATCACAGGAGGGGTTTCTGTTGAAAAAAATTCGAGTTTTCGTCTCCGGAGCAAGTGGGAAGATGGGTCAAGAGGTGATCCGGTCGGTTCTTAAACAGGATGATCTCCTTTTGATAGGAGCTTCAGATACGCGGCATCAGGGGATGGACGTTGGCTTCGTTGTTGGTGCACCGCGAGTCGGTGTCGATATTACGGGTGCATTGGATGTTGAAATGTTGCGTATGTCACACGCAGATGTTTTAGTGGATTTCACAAATCCCCAATCTGTCTTGAAAAATGCGAAAACGGCAATCATGGCTGGAGTTATTCCAGTTATTGGAACAACTGGCTTAGAAGAAGCTGAAATAGAAGAAATTCGGACGCTAGTAATAAAGGAACATGTGGGCGCTTTCTTAGCTCCTAATTTCGCTATCGGGGCAATTTTGATGATGAGATTTGCTAGGGAAACAGTAAAATATTTTCCTAATGTGGATATTATCGAATTGCACCATGATCAAAAACTTGATGCTCCATCGGGAACTGCAATCAAGACAGCAGAAGTAATGTTGGAAGTTCGTGAACCCCTGGTTCAGGGACACCCCAATGAATATGAGAAAATCCCGGGGGCTCGTGGAGCGGATATTGGGGGAATTCGTATTCACTCTGTGCGCTTACCAGGTTTAATTGCCCACCAAGAAGTTATTTTTGGTGGGTTAGGCCAGTCTCTAACAATCCGGCATGATGCATTCTCGAGAGAGACCTATATGCCAGGAGTTATGTTGGCTATTCGCAAGGCTATCGAATTGAAAGATCTAGTCATAGGCCTGGAAAATTTCCTCGATTAGGTAATTATCCTGCGTAACCGCAGACCGCGTTCCCTCATATAATGGATAGTAGTCAATGGGACACTGTCTCAAAGGGGGCATAAAGATGAGTGCGGGTCTGAAAGGAATTCGTTTGGCCGTAATCGGAGGAGACGAGAGGGAGATCTATTTAATTCCCGAACTTCAAAAACAGGGAGCCTACATAGTCGGGGTCGGATTCGAAAATGCTTCGCCCATTCCGGGAATGACCCTTGCGTCTTCACTTCAAGACGCAGTTGGTCAAGTAGACATGTTGCTATTTCCGATGTTCGGCACGGATGACCGTGGGGTAGTCAAAGCTAAATACTCTAGCCAACCTATCATATTAAACAAAGATGTACTGCAAGCTATACCAGCGCATGTTCCACTATTAATTGGTTGGGCGCGACCGGCCTTGAAGTCAGCAGCAGAGAAGTTGGGAATCCGATTGGTAGAAACCATAACCCTGAATGAAATTACTGTCCTTAATTCCATACCTTCCGCAGAAGGAGCCATTCAAATGGCTATGGAGGCCACAACCATAACGATTCATGGCAGTGAAAGCATGGTCCTAGGTTTAGGACGGTGTGGTTGGACTCTAGCGCGCATGTTA
The DNA here is from genome assembly GCA_002404215.1 of Desulfosporosinus sp. UBA4726. Classification (GTDB taxonomy): domain Bacteria; phylum Bacillota; class Desulfitobacteriia; order Desulfitobacteriales; family Desulfitobacteriaceae; genus Desulfosporosinus. The sequence continues at coordinate 6,962 of DHJG01000138.1, read as the reverse complement.
CAAGGCATAGGAGCACATGTGACAGGGGTAGCTCGTAAGCCTTCAAACCTAGCACGTGCAGTTGAAATGGGATTCCGTGCTGTACAGCTTGCAGATCTTGAGAATGAGATTAGTCGTGCGGAAATCATTTTCAATACCGTACCGCATCTTATTTTAGATCGCGTGATGTTAGAAAAGGTAGCTCGGGATACAGTAATCGTGGATTTGGCTTCTATTCCAGGAGGGACTGATTTTGAATATGCGGCGTTGCTGGGTATTAAGGCACTTTTAGCTCCGGGTCTCCCTGGCATTGTAGCTCCTAAAACAGCCGGCCGAATTCTTGCTCAAATCTATCCGCAACTTATTCTTCGTCACTTGACCACAATGAATGCTATTGTTCAGTCTTAAAAGTGGAGGTGCGAAGGGATGCAGTTTGACGGGTTGAAAATTGGGTTCGCTATTACAGGATCACACTGTACAATAAATGAAGTTCTCAAGGTCATGAAGAGTTTGGTTAATGAAGGGGCTGAGGTAACTCCGATTATCTCCTATTCTGTGGAAAGTATGGATACACGATTTGGTAAGGCGGAGGAGTGGAAGCAGCAATTTCAGGAAATTACGCATCAAAAGCTGATCCAAACGATTCCTGATGCGGAGCCAATAGGGCCTAAGAAGATGTTTGATTGTGTGGTCATTGCTCCATGTACTGGAAATACTCTGGCGAAACTTGCCAACGGAATTATTGATACACCGGTGCTTATGGCAGCAAAATCCCATCTGCGTAATCAAAGGCCGTTAGTTTTAGCAATTTCTACCAATGATGGACTGGGCTTAAATGCTCGAAATCTTGGGACCATACTCGTTACAAAAAATATCTACTTGGTACCTTTTGGTCAAGATAACCCCGAAGTCAAAGCCAATTCTTTAGTAGCACATATGGGTAAAGTTCCGGAAACCATCCTCATGGCTTGTGCCGGAAAACAAATTCAACCTGTGTTGTTAGATTATCGGTAGAGTAAAACAGTGATCGCCGATGAATGAGACTTGGTGTCTTGCTTTTTACAGTAGGGCGCCATTCTCACAAGGCAACTTGAGTTAAAAAATAAGGAGGAACATAAGGGATGCCGAATATAGCTATCGTTGGCGCTACGGGCGCAGTTGGACAAGAGTTTCTTAAGATCCTTGCTGAACGTCATTTTCCGGTAGATGAATTAAGGTTACTGGCAACAAAACGTTCTGCAGGGAAACTCATTTCATGGCAGGGCCAGGAACTTGAGGTTCAAGAGACAACCCACGAGAGTTTTAAGGGCATAGACATTGCGCTCTTTGCCGGCGGATCAGGGAGTACGGAATTTGCCCGTTCTGCGGTGGACAGTGGGGCCGTGGTGATTGATAACAGTAGCGCTTTTCGGCTCGATCCGGAAGTGCCTCTTGTAGTACCTGAAGTTAATCCTGAAGATGTTTTATGGCATAAGGGGATTATTGCAAACCCTAATTGTTCGACGATTATTATGGCCGTTGCCCTCAAACCGATTTTTGATTTAGCAGGAATTCGTCGGGTGGTAGTTTCTACCTATCAAGCCGTGTCAGGAGCGGGACGCGAAGGTATTGAAGAACTGGGAGCACAAGTTAAGGCGTGGTCTCAGGGGGAAGAGTTAACTTCGAGCGTTTTTCCTTATCAAATTGCCTTTAATGTCATTCCTCGTATTGATGTATTCCAAGAGGGCGACTATACCAAAGAAGAGTGGAAGATGGTTAAGGAAACACAAAAGATTTTCCATGTACCGGATATGGCCATTACCGCAACAACGGTTCGGGTACCGGTTTTCAGGAGTCACTCGGAGTCCATTAATGTTGAGACCGATCGCTTAGTCAGTGTTTCAGATATCCGGGAGGCTTTAAGCAAAGCGGCGGGCATTATTGTTGATGACGGTCCAAGTGATGACCGTTATCCAATGCCGTGGTTATGTTCTGACAAAGACGAAGTCTTTGTCGGGCGCTTGCGTAAAGACTTTTCCATAGCTCAAGGGTTCAACTTGTGGGTAGTTGGGGATCAAATTCGTAAGGGTGCGGCGACGAATGCCGTCCAAATCGCGGAACTCCTGCTATAACTATCAAGAGTAGATGTTTGTAGTTCTGAAGGTAACTTCATCCCGCTTACCAATGCTTTGCTGTCAATTATAGGGAGTTTTTTATGAACTTGAGAAGGGGGGGCGGGTGGTTGCGAATTTTAATACAGAAGTTTGGCGGAACCTCCGTGGCTACGGCAGAACGAAGAACTCAGGTGGTTTCAAAAGTTTTAGAAGCTGTTCATAGTGGATATTCTCCAGTTATAGTAGTTTCTGCTATTGGTCGTTCCGGGGATCCCTATGCAACTGATACGTTTTTGGGTATGGTAAAAGGAATATATCCTGACTTACCAAAACGTGAATTGGATCTCCTGATGAGTTGTGGCGAGGTGATTTCTGGGACTATCTTAGTAAGCACGTTAAATAGTCTGGGCTTGGAAGCGGTCCTTTTTACTGGAGGGCAAGCAGGTATTATTACAGATAAAGAGTTCGGAGATGCCCGTATTGTAAGAGTGGAGCCGGGTGCCATCTTAGAAGAGCTAGCGCAGGGTAAAGTCGTTGTTGTTGCAGGTTTTCAGGGAATGACGGAAGACGGTCAGGTTACGACCCTTGGACGAGGCGGAAGCGACACGACGGCTTCAGCTCTTGGAGTTGCTCTTAATGCAGAAGCGATTGATATTTATACTGATGTCGAGGGAATCATGACTGCGGATCCGCGGATTGTGGAAGATGCCCGGATATTAGATACTATGACTTATAATGAGATATGTCAGTTAGCATATCAAGGCGCCAAAGTCATTCATCCCCGTGCTGTGGAAATTGCGATGCAGCAAAATATTCCCTTGAGAATCAAATCGACTTTTTCAGATGCACCAGGAACATTAGTTACCAATCTGCATCCAGATCGAGGCGCAGGAACAGATATAACCACAGACCGTATTATTACAGGAATTGCACACACCCCTAACGTTACACAACTTCGAGTTTTAACAGCTGATGCAAAAGACAAACAGCTTACGGACAAACGTATTTTTAAAGCGATGGCACTTGCCGACATTAGTGTCGACTTTATCAGTGTTCAGCCGGAAGCTGTGCTCTATACTGTGCGAGACGAGGTTGCGTCCAAAGCAATTAAAATCTTACAAAATATGGGCTTTGAGCCAGGAGTTATTCCTAGTTGTGCCAAAGTTTCAATCGTGGGGGGGGGGATTGCTGGTGTTCCTGGGGTAATGGCGGATATGGTTGAAGCGCTTTCAGATAATGGTGTGACTATCCTGCAATCAGCAGATTCACACACTACTATTTGGGTATTAGTTCACAAGGAAGACATGGTGACGGCAGTTCAAACTTTACACAAAAAGTTCCAGTTAGGGGTTTGATGTAAGCAAAAAATATTGGAAGGAAGGGTGAGAGAGATGACTTTTGGAAGAATCTTGACGGCCATGGTAACTCCCATGAATGAGGCGTTTGAGGTTGATTACGAAGAAGCCATACGTTTAGCGAAGTACTTAGTCAGTCATGGATCAGATGGCGTAGTAGTTTGTGGAACGACGGGAGAGTCTCCGACCGTAACATCTGATGAGAAAATAAAGCTTTTTAGGGTAGTGAAAGAGGCTCTCGGAAAAACACCGGTGATTGCAGGGATCGGGTCATATTCTACCGAGGCCACTATTTCACTCGCTCGCCAGGCAGAGGGAACGGGCGTCGATGGATTTCTCGTCGTTGTACCCTATTACAATAAACCTTCCCAGGAAGGGATGTTTCAACATTTTAAAGCCATTGCACAGGTGACATCTGTACCCCTGATTCTTTATAATGTACCTGGAAGAACTTCCGCTAATCTATTGCCTGCAACAGTAAAACGATTAGCTGAAATTCCGAATATTGTCGCTTTAAAAGAAGCTGCAGGTTCCGTTGATCAGGTCAGTGAACTAAAAAGACTGTTACCTCCCGAGTTTGCAATTTATAGTGGAGACGATTCTATGACATTGCCGATGTTAGCGCTAGGATGCTATGGAGTTATCAGCGTGGCAGCCCATGTCATTGGGAATGAAATGAAAGAAATGGTGGATGCTTGGCTCGCAGGAGATTGTGCCCAGGCTACAAAGTTACATCTTGAACTTTTCCCAATGTTCAAAGGAATTTTTGTAACCTCCAACCCCGTTCCCATTAAGGCACTTGTGGAAATGATCGGGATTAAAGCCGGATCAGTTCGCTTACCTCTTGTTAATGCAACGCCGGAGGAAGTAAAGTTTCTAAAAGATCTTCTCGTTGAAACAAAAAAGGTAAGCGTAAACACCAAAAGCAGGACACAAGTCACAACGGAATTAAAAGTAGCATCTGAGAAAGCTAGCGACTTGATGGTGTAATAGGGACGGTTCGTGTCGTGTCTCTTTCATATGTTCCTTTGCAATTAATAATGATAATGAACCTCTGCCTAGGCAGAGGTTCATTA
>DHJG01000138.1:0-2365 GCA_002404215.1 Desulfosporosinus sp. UBA4726 | reverse complement strand
AGGTTCATTATCATTATTAATTCTATTCTTTCGCAAAGGCAAACCGTCATCCTTAATAGACTGAGGATAGAGTGAACTTATTCTTGGGGTTCGTAAAAAGCACATTCAGCTTCGCGATCCATTAAGCTGGAGGTAACACTTAGCGTTTCAAGCTGACAGTGGCCATCTTCATTATGTTGACATTTCTCTGCTGAACAAACGACATTGGTCATGATTTTACCACCTTTCTAAGACACTGATAATATAATCCCCAAAATAGATTATTTTATACTAGTTCTAAGTTAATTAGTGATTTTTCAATAATCAAGAGAGATGAAGAAACTTGCCAGCCAACGTTTTTAGCGCTATAATAAATTATCTTATTGTGCGGCTAGTTTCATAGATGCATTTCGAAATACTGACGAATATCGGGTATCGTTGTGTTCGTTTGTGGTGTTTCGTCTTTTTGGTGTCTTAATTTTGGCGTCGAAAGAAATTACGGGGGTCCCCTTAGCTTTTTAGGCACAATGCAATAGTTGCTAAAATAAATACAGGAGGTAGATTTGATTGCCGAAAGAGCATAAATTACAAATTATCCCATTAGGCGGACTTGGAGAAATAGGAAAAAATATGACAGTGATCCGTTATGATAATCAAATGGTGCTTATTGATGCCGGATTAGCTTTTCCAGAAGAAGAAATGCTAGGGATCGATATTGTAATACCAGACTACTCATATCTGATTGAACACAAAGAGATGCTTCTAGGCATATTTCTAACACATGGACACGAAGATCATATAGGTGCATTACCTTACTTACTCAGAGATGTGGATGTACCCATATTTGGTACGCGGTTAACTCTAGCAATTATCCAGTCCAAGATGAAAGAAAGCAACTTGAATAATATTAAAGCTACAGTCGTTCAACCGCGCGATGTCATAAAACTGGGTGTTTTTCGACTTGAATTTATTCGTGTTAATCACAGCATTCCAGACGCAGTCTCGATTGCTATCCATACGCCATTAGGGACTATCGTTGTTACGGGAGATTTTAAATTAGATCATACTCCTGTATCTGGAGAGGTCCTTGACATCCAGAAGTTCTCTGAATTGGGGGACAAAGGTGTTCTGTGTTTACTCTCAGACAGTACAAATGTAGAAAGACCTGGCTTCACGCCATCTGAACGGCATGTTGGAGAAATGATAGATGAAGCTTTTCGTGAAGCTAAGGACCGAGTGATCCTTGCAAGTTTTGCTTCAAACGTGTACCGTCTCCAACAGGCCATAAGCTCTGCCGTTAAGACGAATCGTAAGGTAGCCGTTGTGGGAAGAAGTATGATTAATATTGTCGGTATCGCAGCCGAACTGGGTTATCTAGAGATTCCGGAGGGAACACTTGTTGATATCGATGAAATCGTCGGCATGCCGGGAAATCAAGCCTGTATTCTGACTACGGGCAGTCAGGGTGAACCAATGTCCGCACTGACTAGAATGGCGAATCATGACCATCGACATGTTGCGATTCAACCTGGGGATACTGTGATCATTTCGGCAAGTCCAATTCCGGGAAATGAAAAATCGGTGGCTAAAACTGTAGACCAATTATTCAAGCTGGGTGCGAATGTGATTTATGAATCGACTGATGGAATGCATGTATCGGGTCATGCTAGCCAAGAAGAGCAAAAATTAATGTTAACTATGATTCGACCACAGTATTTCATGCCAGTGCACGGAGAGTATCGCATGTTAATTAAACATGCTCAATTGGCGGAACAACTCGGTATTGCCAGGGAAAATATCTTTGTTGCGGAAAACGGAGCGATTATTGAGTTCACCCGCCATGGCGCAAGTTTGGGCGGAAAGGTTACGGCTGGTAAAGTATTAATTGACGGTTTAGGAGTCGGAGATGTAGGGAACATAGTTTTACGTGATCGAAAACAACTATCTCAGGATGGTATCTTGATTGTTGTAATGACTATAAGTCGCTCAAGCGGAGCGATTGTTTCTGGACCAGACGTAGTAACTCGTGGATTTGTGTATGTTCGTGAGTCAGAATATATGCTAGATGAGGCTAAACAGAAAATAAGACAGACCATGGCACGTTGTCGTGAGAATCGGATCACTGAATGGGCCGTATTAAAAAGCCAAATTAGAGATGCTTTAAGTAAACAATTTTACGAAAAAACACGCCGTCGGCCTATGATTTTACCTATTATTCAAGAAGTTGACTAAAGTAGCTAAAAATGCTCCACAATTGTGGAGCATTTTTTAAATTCCTTGAGCGAAATCTAATAGCAGCGTAGAGAAAAGAATTAAGCTACTTGTCATTTGCAAGCTTCTTCCTCAGTTAAATAATAAAGATGAAAGAAAATAATAGTTGACATCA
>DHJG01000139.1:5098-9861 GCA_002404215.1 Desulfosporosinus sp. UBA4726 | reverse complement strand
CACTATTATCAAAGACCTGAAGTTCAGGATATTGCCGATTTTGTCGGAGATTCTCTGCAACTTAGTCAACAGGCTGCCCAAACGGACGCTGAAGTCATTGTTTTTTGTGGTGTTCATTTTATGGCTGAAAGTGCGGCTATTTTATCACCCGATAAAACGGTATTATTGCCGGATGCGCAGGCTGGTTGTCCTATGGCGGACATGGTTGATGCCGAAGGCTTACGTGCCTATAAAAAAAGGGTTCCTGGAGTTAAGGTGGTCTGTTATGTTAATACATCGGCAGAAGTTAAAGCAGAGAGCGATATCTGTTGCACCTCATCTAACGCAGTAAAAGTATTGCAGTCTTTAGAGGGAGAAGATGTCCTATTTATTCCAGACGAGAATCTTGGACGTTACGCTGCAAATATTCTTGAGCGCTCTATTGAGTTATGGCCAGGCTACTGTAAGACTCATCATCGGTTGTCGAAGGAAGACATTCTTAAGGCCAGAGAAGAGCATCCGTTAGCTAAGGTTATAGTACACCCGGAATGCAGGGAAGACATTTGCCAGTTAGCCGATTATGTAGGCTCCACCGCTGGACTAATCTCTTACGCTCAGAACTCAGAAAGTCAAGAATTTATTGTCGGGACGGAGTCGGGGATACTACACCGACTTCATCAGGTTTGCCCAGACAAAGAGTTCTATCTAGCTTCAGAACGTTTGACTTGCCCAAATATGAAATTGACAACATTAGAAAAAGTAAGAGATGCGCTTATTACCCTCTCTCCGCGTGTTACGGTAAAAGAGGAAATACGAGTCAGAGCCAAAGAGGCACTAGACCGAATGCTGGCATTGTAAGCAGCAATAGAAGAGCAGGGGATGGGCAAATTGAGACGGTATTTATACCCTTGGTCCAAATCAGGGATAAAGGTCTTCGATTCGGACGTACTTGTTTTAGGTAGTGGTATTGCCGGTTTGTATACGGCGATTAAGGCGAGTGAAAATTTTCAGGTTACAGTTCTTACTAAGAAAACGATCGAAGAAAGTAATACCGAGCATGCTCAGGGTGGGATTGCGGTAGCTATTGATCAATCGGACTCACCGACATTCCATCTTGAGGACACATTACGGGCAGGTGCAGGCCTCTGCGATCCTGCGGTAGTTAGGATTCTAGTTGAAGAGGGTCCTGTCTGTGTGGAAGAACTTATGGGTATGGGTACGCAGTTTGACCGCCATAATGGGGAGCTTGCGCTCACGCAAGAAGGTGCACATAGTCAACGGAGAATACTTCACGCGCTGGGAGATGCCACGGGGTGGGAAATTGAGCGCGCTTTAGTTGCTAAAGCGAAGGAAAGCCCTAATGTTTCTGCCTTTGAAGGCTGCTTTTTGATTGATCTATTAGAAGACTATAAAGGAGATATTGTAGGAGCCCTAGTTCTTAACGAAGAAACGGGAGAACTGGAAGGGCACTTAGCCAATGCTATAGTTTTGGCAACCGGAGGTTTGGGACAAGTTTATCGTTTTACGACGAATCCCAATGTTGCAACGGGTGATGGTATGGCAGTCGCCTTCCGTGCTGGGGCAGACTTAATGGACATGGAATTTGTGCAATTTCATCCTACGGCGTTGTTGATTCCTAACGCACCTCGTTTTCTTATATCTGAAGCGGTACGGGGAGAAGGCGCACATTTAATTAACGCCACAGGGTTACGCTTTATGGAAAATGTGGAGGGCAAGGAACTTGCTCCCCGCGATATTGTCGCACGGGCCATCTGGCAGGAAATGAACCAAGGCGCAGTTTACTTGGATTTTCGCCCCGTTGGACGGGAAAAAATTCTAAAACGATTTCCTAAAATTTACGAGACCTGTTTGAAATATGGGGTTGATGTTCTAACTACACCCTTGCCAGTTGCCCCGGCTGCTCATTATATGATGGGTGGTATTGCAACAAACTCATATGGAGAAACAAACCTACCACATCTTTATGCGGCTGGAGAATGTGCTTGTAATGGGGTCCACGGCGCAAATCGATTGGCAAGTAATTCATTGTTGGATGGATTGGTCTTTGGGGCACGTATTGTAAAAAAGATTGGGGAGAAGATCGAAGCAAAACGCCCTTCGTGGGAGAACGTTCTTAGCCCTGAAGGAAGTCTTAATGGAACAGGACTGAATGGACCTATAAAACAATTCGAGGGTCAAGGTCTGCGGACTCGGATTAAAGACTTAATGTGGGACACTGTCGCTATTTTGCGAGATGAGCCTGGTCTTAGGAAGGCCAGGGAGTTATTAATAGCTTGGGAACAAGAGGACTTGTCACTACGCAGTATAGAAGATATTGAAACTGCCAACATGTTGACGGTGGGAGTGGCTATTGCAAAGGCCGCTTATGATCGCAAGGAGAGTCGAGGCGGTCATTTCCGATCAGACTATCCATTGCGGCTTGACGAACTCTGGCAAAAGCACTCTCTGCAACGCAAGGAGGGAAATCATGTTTGCTACGTTCCAGTTTCAGGAACTGATTGATCGAGCATTGCAGGAAGACATCGGGACGGGGGACCTCAGTACCAGAATTTTGCCGGAAGACTTAACTGGATTAGCAAAACTTTATGCCAAGCAAGAAGGCGTAATCGCTGGTCTCTCGCTTGTTGAACAGGTCTTTCAGCGAGTTGATCCACGGATTCAGATCCATAGGTTGGCTAAAGATGGAGATATTGTGAAGGTCGGAGGGGTTGTGCTCGAATTAGTCGGTTCATTAAGCAGCATTTTGCAGGGTGAGCGGACGGCGTTGAATTTCTTACAGCACCTCTCAGGAATCGCTACGGCAACAAAACGAGCGGTCGATCTGGTCGCCGGTCTTTCAGTTAACATTGTGGATACACGAAAAACCCTGCCGGGATGGCGTATGTTACAGAAATATGCGGTCAGAGTCGGCGGCGGGCAGAACCATCGGTTTGGGCTTTATGATGCGGTGATGTTAAAGGATAATCATCTTGCAGCTGTGGGTGGATTAACAGAGGCTGTCGAGCGAATCAAGGCTCAAGTCGGGCATATGACTAAGATTGAGGTTGAGTGTGAAAGCTTTGAGCAGGTGAAGGAAGCGGTTAGTTGTAGTGTCGATGTTATTATGTTAGACAACATGAGTTTAGATGAAATGCGGGAAGCAGTCCAATATATCGATCATCGGGTAATTGTTGAAGCATCGGGGGGGATGAAAGAAGAACGCCTGCGCGACGTGGCTGAGACAGGGGTGGACTTGATTTCGATTGGTGCATTGACTAATTCCGTTAAGGCTTTAGATTTTAGTCTAGACCTCGGTGAAATTAAAGCTACCACGAGGGCAAATTGGGAAAGAGGAATCTAAATGGTACGTCAAGACATCCTTGATCTCCTCTCCGAGCACGCTGGAGACTATGTGTCTGGCGAAAAGATTAGTCAACAATTGAATGTCACGCGGGCAGCAATCTGGAAACAAATTAAGGTTTTAAAAGGAGAAGGTTTTGAAATCGAGGGACTGTCCAAAAATGGGTATCGCCTATTGAAGATGCCCTTTTCCTTAGATGAGTGGGTTTTAAAGCAGGCGTTGAGCTCAACATCTTTAGGATGCACAATCTGTCTTGAAGACGAGCTGGCTTCTACAAATGATCGAGCTAAGGAACTTGCCCGTCAAGGAGGGGGCCATGGTCAAATTATCCTGGCAAAGCATCAGAGCGCGGGTCAGGGAAGACTACAGAGGCAGTGGGAATCCCCAAGGGGTGGACTTTGGATGTCCGTGATACTGCGCCCCAATTTGTCCTTAGCGGATGCCTCTAAAATAACCCTCGCTGCGAGTGTTGCAATCGTCGACGCATTAAGGGAGCTTTTTCAGCTTCGTATAGGAATTAAATGGCCAAATGATCTTATTTTCGATGGTCAGAAACTAGCCGGAATTCTCGGAGAAGTGGTAGGGGAATGGAATACCGTTCAAACGTTGATACTAGGCATGGGGATAAATGTTAATTTTAAACGTGAACGACTAAGCGCTCCATTAAACGCAACAACTCTCTATGACATTCTAGGCTACGAAGTAGACCTAAACATTCTGGCTGCTACAATCCTGAAGCATTTGGAAAATCGCTTAATGTCTCTCGAAAGAAGAGCGTTCGAGGAGCTAAGGTTAAGCTGGTCGGAAAGGGCGGTCGGTTTAGGCGAAGAAGTTAGAATCCTGCGGGGAGAGCAAGTTGTCCAAGGTGTTTTCAAGGGAATCTCCATTGATGGAGCCTTGCTTCTTGATACGGAGAGAGGCGAACAAAGCTTTTCAGCAGGAGAAGTCCAACTTCGTTCCAAAATAGGTAAATATTTTTGAAATCTGAGAACTATCCATTCTAGGTTGGCTTGCTCCCTTTAGTCGCAAACTAAGAGGGGGCAAATTCTATCTCTTTCATTAGCCAGGAAAAGGTTTTTGTATACTTAAGCAAATTGCATTGCAAGCTGCTTTATTCTATTGTAAACTTCGTATGATGAAGAAAGTTGACAATAGAAGGAGGACTTGAAATGAAAACAAGGAAATTGGCAATGACGTCCGTAATGGCTGCACTGATGTGTTTAGCGGGGATGTTGATCCACTGGGCTTCGCCGGCATTGGTTCCTTTCAGTGTTATACCGGTTTTGGTCTTTATGTCTGGCCTTATTCTTGGTGCAGAGTATGCGGCCATGGCTATGTTAGTCTATCTGGTTCTGGGGTTATTTGGCTTGCCAGTATTTTCGTCCGCACCGTTTGGAGGATTAGGCTACATCTTAAAACCGAC
>DHJG01000139.1:0-4892 GCA_002404215.1 Desulfosporosinus sp. UBA4726 | reverse complement strand
AAGGAAGTCTACGTCGGGCAATTCTTGGGGTAATTACTGGGATTGTCACTTTGTATCTCTTCGGATTAAGCTATCTCTATATAACTTTACACTGGGTGTTGCACCGACCGACCAGTGTTGAGGGTGTTATGATGATCGGTTTTGTCCCCTTTATTTTAGGTGATCTGATAAAGGCGGCGATTGCCGTCTGGGTTGGACAGGAAGTGAATCGCCGTCGAGCTACCTAAAGGGGTAGCTCATTTAAGTCAAAAGGAGCGTTAAAATGATTCTTGTATTTGATGTGGGTAATACAAATATTGTGTTAGGGGTTTATAAGGAGAAGGAGCTGACCCATCATTGGAGGGTATCTACAGAAAAATCCCGCACAATGGATGAATATGCGGTTGTTATAAAGAACTTATTCGATTTCAGCGGCTTGACTTTTGAAAAGATTACGGCAGTCGTTATATCTTCTGTAGTTCCTCCAGTGATGCCAACGATTGAAGACCTTGCCCGAAAGTACTTTAACGTAGAGCCTCTTGTTGTGGGGCCTGGCGTTAAAACGGGTATGCCTATTGTATATGACAACCCTAGAGAGGTTGGGGCAGATCGAATTGTAAATGCCGTGGCTGCCTACACCAAGTACGGTGGGCCGCTTGTCATAGTGGATTTTGGAACTGCAACTACGTTTTGTGTGATATCGAAACGTGGAGAATACTTAGGTGGGGCAATCGCTCCGGGAATCGGAATCTCGACAGAAGCGTTGTTTTTGAGGGCATCAAAGTTACCGAGAATAGAAATGGTGAAGCCAACATCGGTTATCGCAAAAAATACGGTAGCTGGAATGCAATCTGGAATTTACTATGGTTTCACTGGCCAAGTGGACGGAATTGTTAAACGCATGAAAAAGGAATTGGGGTCGGAGACAAAAGTTATTGCGACGGGCGGATTAGCAGAAATGATCTCGCAAGAATCAGAAACGATTGAAATAGTCGATCCCTTTTTAACGCTCGAGGGACTTTTGTTGATCTATGAACGTAACTTAAAATAATTAGCGTGTGAGAGAAAATAACAAGTCAAAGATGCCTTGGATATTTTCTTGAATGTGCTTAATAAGAGGAATTTAGAGATGAAGTTAGGAAACTATGAAATTGAGGTTCCAGTTTTTTTAGCGCCATTGGCAGGGGTAACTGATAAGGCTTTTAGAGAAACGGTTTGCGCGGTGGGTGGAGAGTATGTTTGGACCGAGATGATTAGTGATAAAGCGTTGACTTATCAAAATTCAAGGACGTTAAATATGCTGGATTTAACTGGAGAACCTGAACCGCGGATTGTACAGCTTTTTGGCTCAGATCCAGATATAATGGCTGGTGCGGCACTATTGGCTATTGAATGCAGTGCCAACATCATCGATATTAATATGGGATGCCCCGCGCAGAAAATTGTAAAGAATGGCGAAGGATCTGCACTTTTACGAGATTTGCCACGTGCACAAGCTATTGCTGCAGCCGTGGTACGGGCTGTCAACGTGCCAGTTACAGTCAAGATTCGTCTGGGATGGAACGACGATGAAATTGTGGCCATCAATTTGGCGAAAGCCCTTGAGTCTGTAGGTGTGCAAATGCTAACGGTTCATGCGCGAACGCGCGAACAATTTTACTCAGGCTATGCTGACTGGGAATGGATTCGACGAGTTAAGGAAGAAGTTGGGATTCCTGTCATTGGAAACGGAGACGTCTTCAAACCTGAAGATGCCGTGAGGTTGATTGAGCAAACGGGATGCGACGGGGTTATGATCGGGCGCGGTGCACTCGGAAATCCATGGATTATTCCACGCACTCAGTATTTTATAAAGCATGGTAAAATTCTACCCGAGCCATTAATCGAGGAACGTATTCAGGTCGCATTGGAGCATTTTGAGCGTTTGTTGAGTTATAAAGGTGAGCGAATTGGTCTCAACGAAATGCGAAAACATGCGGTGTGGTACATCAAAGGGGTTAAAAAGGCCGCTCAACTTCGTGATGAGATTATGCAAACAAGAGCACCCGAAGAAATGCGAACGATCTTGAGTCGAATCTTACAACAAGGGGAATAGTTTTTGAAAAAAAAGAAACAATATGAGAACATTGCTCGTTAAGCTGAAGATTAGTATCCTTGACAATATTTTGAACGATCCTTATAATAACGAGTAATGCACTTGGGGAATCTTTCATGGAGTTCCTATATTAAAGGCGAGTACGCATGGACAACAGCTGCTAGAAAAGCGCCGGCACATTGAAATGCGCAATGCGTAGGACGAGAAAAGGGAGCGAGAAAATATGCCTGAAAAAGAAGTTATTCTAACTTTAGAAGGCCTCAAAAAACTTGAGGAAGAGTTGGAAATATCGAAAACAGTGAAGCGCCGGGAAGTCGCAGAACGCATTAAGCAAGCCATTGACTTCGGAGATATTAGTGAAAACTCAGAGTACGATGATGCCAAGAACGACCAGGCCTTTATCGAAGGTCGGATTATAACAATCGAGAAAATGCTTAGGAATGCGCGCGTTATTGATGAATATGAAAGTACAGATATCGTGGCACTAGGGGTTAAAGTGCGTCTTAAAGACATTGACTTTGGTGATGAGGAAGAGTATTTTATTGTTGGTTCGGCAGAGGCGGATCCAGGCACAAATAAAATTTCTAATGAATCACCTGTAGGAAGAGCGGTCTTGGGCCAACCTAAAGGGTCTATAGTTGAAGTTAATGTTCCCGCGGGTATTTTACACTATCAGATTTTAGATATTAAATAAAAGCATTTGGGTTTTGAAAGATTATTTAAAGCTGATAAGATGTAATATGATGAGAAAAATATATTTAAGTGCAGTGTTTCTGTAAGGGTTAACCACGTACAGATGCTGCACTTTGTTTATTAGACTAAAATGAGGACCAATTACGCTAAAAATAAATAATGGAGGAATCATGAATGGATAATACCAATGATCTCTGGCGCATTCGGTTAGAGAAGCTTGAGATGCTTCGTCAAGCCGGTATTGAGCCCTATGCAGATCGCTATAAGCGTACGCATAAAGCGATCGAGATATTGGAGCGTTTTGAAGAGCTAGAGGGTCAGGAAGTTAGTGTTGCTGGCCGAATTATGAGTAAGCGAGATCAGGGGAAAATCATCTTTGCACACGTCCAAGATTTTAGTGGACGTATCCAAATTTATATTCGAATGGATGAATTAGGCCAGACGTTGTTTGATTTAATCACAAAATTTGACGTCGGTGATATTATTGGAATTGAAGGAAAAGTCTTCCGAACAAAACGGGGAGAGATATCCATTCACGCCCATAATATAAAATTGCTTTCTAAGGCGATGCGCCCACTTCCGGAGAAGTTCCACGGCTTAACAAACGTGGAAACTCGTTATCGAAGACGGTATTTGGATTTGGTCATGAACCCGGATGTTCGCCAAGTTTTCGTGACAAGGAGTAAAATTATACGGGTCATGAGGGAGTTCTTGGAGGAACGGGAATTTCTCGAAGTGGAGACGCCTACACTTCATACGATTGCAGGAGGAGCGGCAGCGCGACCGTTCAGGACACATCACAACGCTCTGGATATGGACCTTTATTTACGGATTGCCCTTGAACTTCCCTTAAAACGGCTTATTGTCGGCGGGTTTGAAAAGGTATTTGAAATCGGCAGAACCTTCCGCAACGAAGGAATTTCAATTAAACATAATCCGGAGTTTACGATGATGGAACTCTATCAAGCGTATGCAAATTATGAAGACATCATGGAGTTAACGGAGGACATGATTGCCAATATTGTTCAAAGAGTACATGGCACACTTGAGATTACTTATCAGGGGCAAGTCCTCGAATTTAAAACTCCATGGCGCCGTCTTCCAATGTTGGACGGTATCTTAGAGTATTCTGGAGTAGACTTCAGGAGTATAGTAACAGATGAAGAAGCACGTCAGGTCGCTCAAGAGAAAGGTATTCATATCAGTGCGGATGCGTCACGAGGTAAAATTATCAATGAGTTTTTTGAAGAGTTCGTTGAACCTAACTTGATGCAACCGACATTTATAACAGGGCATCCGGTGGAAATATCCCCGTTGGCTAAACGTAACGCGGAGCAACCGGAATATACGGATCGGTTCGAAGCTTTTATATTTGGGCGTGAATTGGCGAATGCATTTTCTGAGTTGAATGACCCCATTGATCAGCGGCAACGTTTTGAAGCACAGACGGCTGAACGGGTTAAGGGGGACGATGAGGCTCATATGATGGACGAAGATTTCGTTCAGGCTCTGGAGTATGGGCTTCCTCCGACGGGTGGACTAGGAATCGGTATTGACCGTTTGGTTATGCTCTTAACAGATTCTGCGTCGATTAGAGATGTCATCCTCTTCCCAACGATGCGTCCTAGAGACGAAAACCTTCGAGATGAAGATATTGAAGAATAATCAATGAGAATTTTTAAGTTGTGGGTTGGCCCCAATCAAACTGGGCCAACCTTTGGTCTTTTATTAAGAACTTTAATTAAAAATCTTTGAAAAAATACTATCTTAGAAGAAAAGTTAATATTCCTCAAATAAGAGAGTAATAACGAGAATATGAGAAGTTATCTAGTATAATGGCGTATAATGGCGTATAATGGCACTTGAATTATAGCTTAGATCCGTGGTATATTGCTAAATGTCGCTCGACAAAATGGTTGAGTGAGCGAAATACAAAACCGTTACCCTGTACTAAGGGGGAGCAGATTAAATAAATTAGTCATTGACAAAATCGATTGGAAATGCTAATATAAGATTCTGAGCCAAACGGTTTCAGAGAAATTCTATGGTCTTTGAAAACTAAACAACAAGGACAGCCAATGAGAGAAACTCGCAAGAGTTTCACAAAAAACAATGAGCGAATCAT
>DHJG01000109.1 GCA_002404215.1 Desulfosporosinus sp. UBA4726 | reverse complement strand
AATTGTGGACACGTTCTGCGGGCATGGGAACTCATCCCCGTCGTTAGCTTTCTAATCCAGAAAGGGCAGTGCCGTGGCTGTCAGGCTGGGATTTCATGGCGTTATCCGGCGGTAGAGCTTTTGACAGGAATACTCTTCTTTTTTACTGCTTTCTGGGGTTTTGATTCTGGGACGCACCCTGCACGATTACTCTTAAACCTTTCTTTTGTAGCTGTACTTATTGCCTTATCCTTTATTGATCTCGATACGTTTCGTTTGCCGGATGTCCTTACCCTTCCCCTTTTGGGTCTTGGATTACTGGGAGCCTTTGTCATACCGGGATATCCCACAGGATGGGAAAGTGTGCTGAGTGCCGTGGGTGCGGGAGGCTTATTTTGGAGCATTGCTCGAGTTTATCCGCAAGGAATGGGACTCGGGGATGTAAAGCTGGTTGCTGCTATGGGGGCTGTCTTAGGGTTCCCCTCAATATTCCTAGCTGTTTTTGTGGGGAGTTTTGTAGGTGCGTTCATAGGAATTTACCTTCTTTTTACGGGTCGAAAGTGCTTTGGTAAACAGATCCCCTTTGGACCCTATCTTGCATTGGGAGCAATCTTTGCCTTATTGTGGGGGACGCGGATTATTGACTGGTATTGGGCGTGGGTCAGATAAAGGAGGTGCTCCTTTGCGAAAAGCTTCTCTAGTTTTTGAATTGACGGATGGGGAAATTCGGGCCTTTTGGTTTTCGGTCCATCCTTTTAGACATCAAGGTCATGGTTCTAATACAGCCAAATTTGACCGCATTCCAATACCGACTGGTATCATCGAACATGGCAATGTGCGGGATCAAAATACTTTAATTGGAATTTTATTAGATTATAAGGCCCAAACTTCACGCCAATGTCAGAAGGTTTATTTGGCGATCCCACTACAACAAGGATTTATTCGGTCGTATACCTTGCCCTGGATTCCTAAGCGGAATAGGAAATCAGCTATGTCTCTGTTAGTCGACGAAGAGATTCCAATTGCATTTGCGAGATCGGACTTACTCTACGATTTTTTGGTGATTTCCGAAGAAAGGCATACCCGCCTTCAGGTATTACTAGGCGCTACACGACAAAGTTTATTGGAACGGTATATTTACGTCTTTAGACAAGCGGGGTTTAAGGTGACGGGTGTAGATTTCTCGTTTTCTGTTTTAGGACAAGCTTTGGGCTTTAAACCGAACGAAGATATACTCTACCTTCAGGGAGAACCTGATGCTTTTCATATGGCCTTGTTTCGTGGCGCGGTTCCCGAAATTGTCCGGACTTTGCCCGCTCTTCCTACAATAGCGGAAAGTGTCGAGGGCATATTAGAGCGGACCGAAGCGTGGGGAAACGAGATTCGTCGCTTTCTCTTGTATTACCGGACGCAAAAAACAGATCTCAATCTGAAACGCTTGGTTTGGAATGGGGACTCTGTAGCGAATCAATTGGCGCATGAGTTGCTTGAGTCAAATCATGTTTCATCAGTAGAACAAGCCGAACTCCAAGGCATCCCCCGTGCTTGGCAGGAGATGTTGGAGAAAGGTAACGTTAGGGGCGAGGTGGTAGCGGGCTATGGCCTGCGCATGTCAGCACGGCGTCCTGTGTTAAATCTATGGCGGGAATCGAATGAAATGGAGATTGCCCTACGAAGGTACCAAGGGATAGCGCTTTTCGCCGTTGCTCTGTTGGTGGTTGGAACTATGACCTGGGTTTCGCTCTATCAAAGAACGATATCCTTAAAATCAGAGGTTCAGCGACTCTCTAATCAGGGTGCCCGAATTGTAGCTCAGGTTAAACACCAGAAAGAGCTTCAAGCCGCATGGGAAAAGGAAAAGATAGATCAGGGGAACATAGTCGACTTAATTCAGGTGCAAGCAATACCCAGTACCGAGCTAACGATTGAACATGTTAGTTATAAGCAAGGGAACCTGTCTTTGAGCGGACGAGCCAATGATGCGAAAAGTGTTCAGACCATGCTCCGTGCTGTGCGAACGATGGGTTGGGAACAACCAGGCTTGTCGAGTTATAAATTGACGTCACGAAATAACGTTGAGTTTTCTCTAAGTGGAAAACGTGGAGTAGTTGGAACCCAAGACACAACGGAAACCACAAGTACAACTTTCACTGAAAGAGGGTAAACTATGGCTAGTTTCTTTAGTGTTTATAAGTCGGATCCCTCGTTAGCCACTTCTACTTCACTACTTCAGCGCCTTTCACTGCGTTCAGTCAAGGGAATCGCTGTGGGTTTTCTGCTGGCCGTTTGTTTGGAGTTCTTGTTGCTATGGCAGCCGACGTACCATCAGTTGCGCTCATTACAAAATGAGAAAAACTATTGGCAACAAGTGTTAAATTTAGGAGCGGGGGACCAGGTGAGCACTATGCCCACCTTGGAGCAGTTGCCAGAAATAATTGAGCAGTGTCGCAGCGCGTTTGCAAAGGAAGGAGTGGACGTGGTTTCCTTAAATGTGGAACATTTTGGTGAACGGCCAGAAATCGGCGACGTAGTAAGGGTGGATTATAGTTTAGTCCGATTACATTTACGAGGTAACTGGGAGGGAATTGTCATTTCGCTCAAAGCACTGGAAGAAACTACACAAGATATCAGCATTCATGTTCAGGAAGCCGTGTTAGACTCAGACGGGGGAGAAACCCTTCTCCAAATATATTTCGTTAGCCAGTAAAAAGATTATTGGAACGAGACATTCTCCTTTTTCCATAGGCTAAGAAGAGGAGGGATGTATGGTGGGTAAGGAATACTACATTCAAACCGGTGACAATTTCCATGCTTTAGCTCAACGCTGGGGCGGGACTTGTGATGACTTTTTACAGGTGAATCCCTGTGTTGATCCCCTTAAACTTCAAGTTGGACAGAAAATAGTTCTCCCGGATTTTAAGGTACCGACAACAGGGCAAGCCCAATATGCAGATATCCGTGTGGATCATGGACAAGAGTTTGTAGGAGAGTATCTAGATCAAGTTGAAATGGAAGTGGAGGGAGTGAGTTTTCGAGTTCGGCGTATTGGTGAGCCCAAAGTTCCCCATGAGATCCACTTAATTCTGCCGCGTGCCGAGATCCGTAAAGTCCAGCCGGCTGGAGATGGTGGACCGTGCGAAGTGCAAATTATGTTAAGTAATATGGACATTGTGCTCTCACCCCGTTTGGTAACAGGGAAAGAGGATAGAGAACAGGCAAAACCAGCGGTTCAAGTGCAAGCCCAAGCCGGAATTGAAACACAAACCCAACAACTGCCTCAAACTTAAAATGAGCAATGTTAATTGATTGTTTAGTCCGTTACCTCCGTATATCGGAGGTTTTTGTTCGGTATATTAATAGCGTAAGTTAGGATAAATTGTTAAGGCCTACTCTGATGAGGTTTGGCAGAGCCGAGTTTTTTTTCCTTTATTAAGTGGTTACTTTAAAATACTATGCTACAGGGAGAAATTGTGATAAGATTTTGGGTATGTGACGAGGAAGTGATGAATTGGCAAGTATTTGGGTATTTAATGGACCTAATCTGAATCTATTAGGACTACGTGAACCAGAACATTACGGATCCCATACTTTGGCAGAGATTAATCAGGAAGTCGTGGCAACAGCAAATCAGGTGGGGATTAATGCAGAATGCCGGCAAACGAATCACGAGGGTGACTTATTAGATTGGATACAAGCTTTAACAACGGATGATTTTTTAATTCTAAATCCTGGGGCTTGGACGCATACAAGTTATGCCATTCGAGATGCCATTCGTTCGGTAAGGGTTCCAACGCTAGAGGTTCATCTTTCAAACATTCATGCGCGTGAAACATTTCGAACCAACTCTGTTATCGCTCCGGTCTGTATCGGACAAGTTTCAGGACTAGGAGCAGACGGTTATGTTTTAGCGATGCGTTATGCCATCGACTACCAAGAGCGACGCAAAAAATGACAGAAAGGGGAAAATTATCATGAGTCGGTTAGAACGGATGCGTCAAAAGATGCACGAAGAAAAAATCGATGCTTATGTGATTATTCGCCCGGAAAATGGACGGTATCTGAGCGGTTTTTCTGGTGGGGAAGCAACCCTGTACATTACGGCAGAAAAAGCCTTTTTGCTGACGGACTTCCGTTACATAGAACAAGCAAAGGGCGAGGCTCCCAAGTTTGAAATCATTAAGACGGGGCAGGATCACTTTGAGTCGTTAGCAGAAATCGGGCGACAAGCTCAGCGGGTTGGTTTTGAAGGAGACTTTGTCACCTATGTCAACTTTGGAAAACTAAAAGACGGGTTTCCACAAGCAGAACTGCTATCTTTACCCAATCTTGTTAGCCATTTGCGTTCGGTGAAGGATCAGACGGAGATTGACATGATTCGTCAAGCGGTAAAAATTGCCGATGACGCTTTTGCCAATGTATTAACGACGATTGAAATAGGGCAGACGGAAGCGGACATTGGACTTGACTTAGAATATTCCATGCGCCAGGCTGGCGCAAGTGGAGGTTCTTTTGAATTCATCGTGGCTTCTGGGGTTCGTTCAGCTTTACCTCACGGCACGGCCAGTTCTAAGAAGATACGTATGGGTGAGTTTCTAACGATGGATTTTGGAGCGCTTTATCAGGGTTACTGCTCCGATATCACACGAACGGTGTTCTTGGGCGAACCGGAGGACAAGCACCGGGAAGTTTATGAGGTCGTTTTGGCAGCCCAGAGGGCAGGTATTGCAGCGGTTGCACCGGGGCGGACTGGAAAAGAAGTGGATGCTGTAGCACGAAAAATCATTGAAGATGCAGGCTATGGAGATTACTTTGGACATGGACTAGGACATTCCGTGGGTCTAGCCATTCATGAAGGGCCAAATCTAAATATGCGAGAAGAGCGTGTGCTTGAACCAGGTATGGTTATTACTGTCGAACCAGGCATTTATATTCCGGACTGGGGTGGCGTCCGGATTGAAGATATTGTCTTGGTCACCGAAAATGGCTGTGAAGTCTTGACACAAGCTCCGAAAGAATTCATACTCCTTGAGTAAGAGTCCCTTTTTAAGTATTGATATTAGAAAGGGTAGGCTAACCATAATAGAATATTTAGGGGGAAAAAGACATTTATGATTTCATCAAACGAGTTTAAGACAGGTATGACAATTCAATTAGATGGTGATGTATTTTCAGTGGTTGAGTTCCAACATGTTAAACCTGGTAAAGGAGCTGCCTTTGTCAGGACTAAGTTGAAAAATGTGAAAACGGGTGGCGTCGTGGAGCGGAGGTTCAATGCCGGAGAAAAAGTGCCGAAGGCCCACGTTGAGCGCCGTGATATGGACTATCTCTATAAAGACGGAGAACATTTTGTTGTCATGGACAAGGAAACGTATGAGCAAACTTCTCTGACGGAGGCGCAAATTGGTGACGGGGTCAAGTGGTTGAAAGAAAACATGACATTAGGGGTGCTTTTTTACGACATAGAGGTTATCGGAGTAGATGTGCCTAATACTGTCCAACTCGCCGTTGCCGCTACTGAACCAGGAGTAAAAGGGGATACGGCAACCGGAGGAACAAAACCGGCAACATTGGAAACCGGTACCGTGGTCCAAGTTCCGTTCTTTGTTAACGAAGGGGATGTTCTGATTATCGATACCAGGACAGGAAGCTATCTTCAACGCGCATAGTTAATATTTAAGGGCGACATTTAGGCCAGATGATCTTATTTGTGTTAATCCAACGCAGATTAAATCAAAGAACTCATTGAGAAGAAGAGTGCTACGGTATGTTTGATACACAACCGTAGCGCTTTTTTGTTTGGTTTTATAATCAATAATGGTTTATTTGTTATTTATTGCAAAAGGTTGGTTTATTTATTCAAAGATTATTAGTTTACCTGCAGGAATATTGACAATATAGGAGAATTAAGCTTGAAAGAAGGGAGTTCATTCGTAATGGAGTCGAATATAAAATGGCATTCAAGACGGCATAATTATTACAGAGCAACTCCATCTCGGATAGCTATAATTTATGTGCTAACTGGATCTAGCTGGATTCTCTTCTCAGATCGTATATTAGGCTTTATAGTAACCGATTATCGGATGTTTCTCCAGTTGCAAACGCTTAAAGGGTGGCTTTTTACTGCGGTGACGGGAGTGCTTCTTTATTTTCTTTTGCAATGGGGGTTTAACTCCCTCCTACGATCCGAAAAAGCTCTTCAAGAAGAGCGGGAGCACTTGGCGCGTTATCGTCTTTTGGCAGAGAAATCGCTGGATATTATCCTATTTATTAGCCCGGATGGAAAGATTATCGACGTTAACGAAGCAGCGGTGAAGCGTTATGGCTATTCCCGTCAGGAATTAACTCATATGCATGTTCAAGAATTACGCTTGCCAGAGGATCAGTTAACAGTGTCCAACTTTCTCCAAAATGCACCTGAAGGGATTCAGTTCGAGAGCCGGCACGTTTGTAAAGATGGAAGGGATTTTCCGATCGATGTTAGCGCTAAAGGAGCAAGCTCAAATGGAAATCCGATTATTGTAAGCATCATTCGCGATATCACAGAACGTAAAAATTCAGAGGCAATGGTTTGGCTGGAGAAGGAACGCGCCCAAGTGACCCTGGACTCTATCGGGGATGCGGTGATCACCACAGATACTTGGGCCAACGTAGAGTACCTCAATCCAATTGCTGAAGCTTTGACCGGTTGGTCGAATGCCGAAGCTGTCGGACATCCGTTGGCAGAGGTCTTTCATATTGTGAGTGAAGAAACTGGACGAGCGGTTGAGAGCCCGATTGTGCGCTGTCTTCAGGAGGGTTGTATTGTCGGCTTAGCAAACCATACCCTCTTAATTCACAGAAATGGTACGACTATTGCGATTGAGGACTCAGCTGCCCCTATCCGCGATCGAACCAACGTGGTCATCGGTGGAGTTCTAGTTTTCCACGATGTCAGTTATAAGCGGAATATCATGAAAGAAATGGCGCATCAAGCTCAGCATGATGCCCTGACAGGATTGCCGAACCGTCTCCTCTTCAATGAGTATTTAATTCAGGCGATAGCAGAGGCAAAGGACAAGCAGGGTAAGTTAGCGGTTATATTTTTGGATTTGGATCGATTTAAGCTTATCAATGATACCATGGGCCATAACCTGGGAGACCAACTTCTGAATAACGTTGCGAAACGTATTCGCGAAACCTTGCGCCAAGGAGATACGATTGCGAGACTGGGCGGGGACGAATTTTTAGTCTTACTTCCTGAAATTAAAGACGAGCAAGAGGCTGTTTCCATATCAGAACGGATTCTGGAGGTCTTTACCCAACCAATAATACTTGATGGTGATGAAGTTTACATGAGTACGAGTATTGGGATCAGCCTTTATCCTAGTGATGGCAGTGATATGGAAACCTTGGTAAAACAGGCGGATACAGCGATGTATCATGCAAAGGAGCAGGGGCGTAATAATTATCAGTTTTTCACTGCTGGCCTAAATATTAAGGCCAATAAACGGCTTTCAACCGAGAACAATCTGCGTAAGGCCTTAGTACGTGGAGAGTTTGTCTTGCATTATCAGCCCCAAGTCGACTTCGAAAGCGGATGCATCGTAGGGTTAGAGGCCTTGATTCGTTGGAATTCAAGGGAGCAGGGCTTGGTTTCACCCATCTCGTTTATTACTATAGCCGAGGAAACTGGTTTGATAGTACCGATTGGTGAATGGGTTTTGCGGACTGCCTGCGCTCAAAATATGGTATGGCAAGAACTAGGGTATCCTCTTTTGCGTATGGCAGTTAATATCTCTGCACGGCAATTTCGAGAACCGAATTTTATCAAGTTGGTTGTGGGAATCTTACAGGAAACCGGAATGGCTCCACAGTGGTTGGAACTCGAGATTACAGAAAGTATTGCCATGGAAAACGGCGCTGATTCAGTCGAAATGTTGAACTGCTTTAAAAACCTAGGTGTGCGAATTTCCATCGATGATTTTGGAACTGGATTTTCTTCACTTAATTATTTGCGCCACTTGCCGATAGATACACTGAAAATCGATCAGTGCTTCATTCGGGATATAAGCTTGGGTAAAAATGGAGAGGAAGTTGTTTCTGCTATTATCCAGCTGGCTAAAAACCTCCAGTTGAAAGTAATTGCCGAAGGAGTGGAAACGAGTACCCAAAGGTCCTTTCTCCAGGCCAAGCGATGTGATGAAATGCAGGGGTTCCTCTTTAGTAAGGCAGTTTCTTCTGAAGAAGTGGAAAAGTTATTTAAATCAATTTCATAGTTAGGAATATACTTCATTTAAGCTAAAAGCCGGATGCATGTTTTCATGTACCTGGCTTTTAACGCGTTATAGGATGTTGAGACGCTGGAGTCGCACTCGGTCTTAGCTAAAGAAACAAGACACAAGATTGCTTTGATTAGAGGGCATGCAGGCACTTTTTGGCGAGAGTTTGTTTAAGATAAAGCTAAATATAGGAATTTAATGAAGGTGTTTATGTGATCGAATCTGCAGCTACTTGCACAGATTTCTTACGTTCTAAAAGTAAACGCTGGGACATACCTTCAATCAAGGGGGGACAATGACGTGTCGTTACATTACACGCTATCTGTCGTTCAGGCACCTAAAGTGAAACCGACTAAGGTTGCGGCCTTGCAAACTGAGGCGTGCATTTCTGGGCCAAATCAGAGCGCAGTATTATGGGCTGATATGGCCAGATGGTTTGGTGAAGATATCCGTTCGATTTTAGGCAATATTCGGGTGGTCCCCTTTCACGAGGTTGAAGAAATTAGAGTCCGAATGGGTCAGCCACTCATGATTCGGACATCAGACAAGGATCTCTTTTTAGATCGTGAAGGGGAAGTAACCAGCCCAGATAAAGCCTATCATGTCAAGCGGGAAGATCTGACCTGTGCGCTGGAACGGATGACTCATAGTTCAGTTTATGCTGCCGAAGAGGATCTCAAACAAGGTTTCCTAACCCTTTCTGGAGGGAACCGCGTCGGGGTAACAGGAGAGGCAGTCCTAGTACGCGGTCAAATACAAACAATGAAGCATATATCTGCATTAAACCTTCGTATTGCCCGGAATATACAGGGACGAGGCCTAAAGATCTTGCCGTTGCTTTTAGGGACACAGGGAATAGTTTGTCATACAATCTTGATTTCTCCCCCTCGGGCCGGCAAAACAACGCTCTTAAGGGATCTGATTCGTCTAATCAGTAATGGGGTTCCAGGGTTAGGATTAACAGGCCAAACCGTGGGCGTTGTAGATGAACGTGGGGAACTTGCAGGGATGTGTCAAGGGGTACCTACTTACGACTTGGGTTATCGGACGGATGTTTTGGATGGGTGTCCAAAGGCGAAAGGTATGAGCATGATGGTCCGCTCCATGGCACCTCAAGTTATGGCAATGGATGAGCTTGGTCATGCCGACGATGTTGAGGCTCTAATGGATGTCTTGCGCACGGGGGTACAGATTCTTAGCACGGCCCACGCTAGTTCAATAGAAGAAGCAAGGAATAGGCCGACCTTAGCTCATTTGCTGGATCAAGGGGTGTTTGAACGTATGGTCGTGTTAAGCCGGAAACATGGACCAGGAACGATTGATGGAGTTTATGATCTTAGAACTGGGAGGATCCTGTGATGCTCATACTTGGATGTATTGCAATCATTGCCGGTTGCGGCTGTATGGGATTATGGTCGGCTAATAGAATTCGTCGTAGACCGGTAGAATTGAGGGAAGGTTTAATGGCTTTAGCACTTTTAGATACGGAAATCGTTTGGGGGTCAACTCCTTTGCCGGAGGCGTTTGGTGTCGTAAAGGAACGTACGGATACACCCTGGAAAGAGTTTTTTGGAGAACTCCAGGAACGTTTACAGCGAGGTGAGTCGGCAAGCACGGCTTGGCAAGAGACTATTTTAGCACAAAATTTACATTTCTGTTTAAAAAAAGAAGACTGGCAAGTAATTCGTGACGTAAGTAAAGGATTAGGTCAATCTGATAGTACGGAGCAGCATAAACGATTAGAACTTGTACAGCGCCAACTCGCCTTAATGAAGGATCAAGCAGGAATCTGGTCTGAAAAACAAGCTAAAATGTGGTCTTATCTGGGATTTCTCTGTGGGATTGCGGGTGTGCTCATTTTGATCTAACCAAGGAGAGGAGTCGGGGAAATGAGCTTCAATCTAATCATTACTGTCGCCGGAATTGGTATTTTGGTTGGGGTATTACACTCCGTACTGGATTCAATAGGCCGCAAGGAAATGGCTCAAGGAGTTACGATTATTGGTGTCATCGTGGTTCTCTATATTGTAGTACAGTCTATCGCTCAATTATTTACCATGGTTAAGAGTGTCTTTAACCTTTATTAGGGGGCTAAATCGTGGAGATATGGCAAATCGTAGGACTAGCCCTGATTGTTACAGTAATTAGTGTGGTTCTAAAGCAGATCCGTCCGGAAATTGCTTTGCAACTTTCAATTTTAGCGGGTGCAGCGATCTTTATCATGATTATGAGTAAAATCAAAGTCATTGTAGAGCTGCTCCAAACACTAGCAGACCAAGCCAATATAAGTTCTTATTATTTACTGATTGTTTTAAAAATTGTCGGAGTGGCCTATCTTGCTGAGTTTGGTGCTCAAATCTGCCGTGATGCGGGTGAAGGTGCGTTAGCCACTAAAATTGAGATAGCTGCGAAAATTGGAGTGATTGCTCTATCAATCCCCATTATTGTAGCCATTACAGAGTCTTTGGTACGACTCGTTCCGTGAGGTGATGTATTTGCGGAGATTCATTGTTAGTTTGGTTTTATTTGTCATCTTGCTAAGTGGGACAACTCCCCCGGTACTTGCCGAGGGGCTTACTCCTCAATCATCAGAGAAGGTAGACCTTTTGCAACAGATTGATTTGAGTCAGATGCAAGGTTTTCTCGAACAACTGGATACCGATGTTCAGAGTGCAATGCCAGGGTTTTCTTTAGCCCGCATGTTTGAGGATTTAAAAAGTGGAAAACTGGATCTGCGGCCGGAAAAGTTAGGACAGACCCTATTGGCAGTGTTGGGAAGGGAATTTTTAAGTAGCGCTCCTTTAATCGGCAAGTTACTCATTTTAGCCGTGCTTGCTGCAGTATTAGGACAGCTTCAGGTTGCTTTTGGTGGAAGTGTTGGGAAAACAGCTCAAGTCATGACTTACCTAGTTCTGTTAAGTTTAGCCCTTACGTCCTTTCGCGAGGCCCTGCGTGTCGCTACGGATGCGATTGATCAGATGGTCGGTCTCATGCAAACCTTGTTTCCGGTGATGTTGACTCTATTAATCTCGATGGGGAACTTGACCAGTGCAGCGTTATTTAAACCGCTCATTATGGGCAGTCTGACGGTTTTAGCAACTATCATCAAAACGGTTATTCTACCACTTTTTTTTCTAGCAGCTGTATTAAAGCTCTTTAATCATGTCTCTGAACAGTTCAAGCTCAGTAAGCTTGCCGGACTATTTGAATTCGCAGGGAAAATATCCCTAGGCGTTATTATGACCGTTTTTATAGGAGTCATGACGGTCCAAGGAGTGACTGGAGGGGTTGCGGATAGCGTTGTTTTCCGTACGGCCAAATATTCTGCAGATCTTGTTCCGGTCGTGGGTAAGTTTTTCAAAGATGCTGTCGAGCTGGTGATCACGTCCGGTTTAATACTGAAAAATGCGGTCGGAATTGTTGCTTTACTTGCAATTATTGTGATTTGCTTGGGTCCTCTGGTGAAGATTCTAGCCATGCTTCTTGTTTTTCGAGTCTCAGCCGCCCTCATTGAGCCACTCGGCGAAAAGGCTCTTGCGGATAGCCTTCAGGATATGGCGAAAAGCCTGATTTTCATCTTAGTAACGGTCGCTTCTGTGGCGATTATGTTTTTTATGGCAGTTGCCGTGGTCATAGGTACGGGAACCTTTTCGGTCATGTTGCACTAAGGCATATGAAAGAAAATAGACTGGCACACTGACTGGTTATTTACTTAAATATGCCGAAGGAGGAGAGTACTGTGCAGACGTTACAAACGCTTGTGCGCAATTTGGCCATGATTTTACTGTTGGCCACCTTTTTGGAAATGCTTCTTCCCAATAAATCGATGAGAGGGTTTGTCCAAATGGTGATGGGGTTGTTTGTGATAAGCGCGGTTCTGGCCCCTATTACGACGTTCTTACATACCCCATTAGCGATGGATATTCCGGCTTGGACAGCTACAACCCCGCAGGATTTACCGGTAATTGCAACGGAAGGACAAGGTAGCAAAATAGGTCGGGATGCAGTTCAAGAGCAATACCGTCAGATTCTAGTGCACCAGATCCAAGCGCTGGCGCTTGGTACTAAAGGCGTCGAGAATGCGCTTATAGATATTGAATTTGAAGATGGAGGAGAGGGGGCGGTAACTGATCAGCCCAAGATTGCATTGGTTAGTGTCACGCTGACTTCTGTAAAGGAGGAAATACAGCCAGTCCAACCCATTACCATTGGACAGTCTCCAACGACCGTGAAAACACAGTCTCCAAAAGTAGACGAAGTGCGAGAACGAATTGCCGCCTTCATAAGCTTGTCTAAAGATAAGATCATCGTTCAAGAAAGTTAGTGGAAAACCCGATTTTGGAGGGAGGTATTTGATCGTGAAGTTGTTAAAGCTGATTTCATCAGACAAAATGTTAATTGGTTTTGTAGCGCTCATCGCGGTTGGGATGTCCTTTATTTACTTAGGGAAAGGTCCAGAAGTCCCGCCCCAGAGCATACCTACTAAGTCTGCCCTGACAAATTCCCCGACCACCAACACGAAGATTGGTGCTTTGGAAAGAGAATTGGAGAACAAATTACAGACCAATCTTCTGCTAATGGAAGGGGTAGGCAAGGTGCAAGTCTCAGTGAGCTTTTCAACAGGGTTGAAAAATGAGTTTGCGCGCAACGACAATGTTACAAAAAATACTTCGAAGGAAACTGATAAAACCGGAGGAACCAGAGAAACAACTCAAGTTACGGAAAACAACCAAGTGGTTATGCCGAATGGTTCATCCCAACCAGTTCTGGTGATGGAGGATCGTCCAGAGATAGCTGGCGTCTTGATTATTGCTGAGGGTGCTCGGGATCCAAACGTCAGAGAAGGGATTCATACGGCGGTACGAACGCTCCTGAATATTACGAGCAATAAGATTACCGTTGTCCCCATGGGTGGGCTATGATGTTTAATCAGAAATTAAAGCGACCTATTATTATGCTGGTGGGGCATAAATCGCGATTATGGTTAGGTGGCTTAGGGGGATTAGTGTTGCTCCTCGGAGCCTTAGGGGTATGGTTTATCACATTCACGGCTACTCCAAATACCCACTTCTCCGCTCAAAAGAGCTTGCCAGTAAGTGGCACGCTGGAGGGCAATGCTATTCAATTTCAGTTTGAAACGCTTAAAGCCGACGCCTCCGGGCAAAACTACTTTGTAAATTATCGGTTGCAACGCGAACAGTTTCGCCAGGAGACGAAAGCGATGCTTTTAGAGTTGTTAAAATCAACTGTGGAAAATAGCAAAGAGCAAGCACAAGCACAAGGAAAATGGTTAGAACTCAGCACGAAAATTCAAAATGAGGGAGAAGTTGAAAATCTTCTCAAGATCAAAGGGTTTCAAGATACCGTCGTAGATGTACTCCCAGAAAATGTCACAGTGATTGTATATGCCTCTAGCTTAACATCGAGTGAAGTCAGTATTATTCAAGACATCGTTGTCCGAGTAACCAAAGTTCGGCTGGATAAGATTACGATATCGGCTAAAAAGTAGTGGAATCAAAACCATATAAGCTTTTAATGCTCATATTCGAAATATCAGAATTGATGAAGTTGTTGCCTAGAATGAGCGACAGCTTTTCTATTTAACCATAATATATTGTATACTTACGCTCATCGCGTTGAAAAAGGAATCTTACCCCCATATAATAAAACATATGTATATTTGCATTGAAAATATTACCCATAGGAACGGTCAAAAATGGGGAGAATAAAGAGAGGGGGCAACGGCAGTGAAACCAGTTAAGATTACGGATACAACGTTGAGGGATGCTCACCAAAGCCTTTGGGCCACTCGGATGCGTACAGAAGATATGCTGCCGATCCTAACGGATCTAGATGATGCAGGCTTCTTTTCGCTAGAAGTATGGGGAGGAGCTACTTTTGATGTCTGCTTGCGCTTTTTAGGGGAGGATCCTTGGGAACGTCTGCGACTGATCAAGAGTATGGTCAAAAAGACGCCACTGCAAATGTTGCTAAGAGGTCAGTCTCTAGTTGGGTATCAACATTACCCAGATGATGTCGTACGGGAATTTGTATCACTGAGTGTAAAAAATGGTATTGATATAATTCGTATTTTTGATGCCCTAAATGATGTTCGGAATATGGTGGTTCCTATGGAAGCGGCTAAAGCGGCAGGTGCACATGTTCAGGCGTCTGTGGTTTATACAATTAGCCCAGTTCATACGACAAAACACTACTTAGATACAGCTACAGCCTTAGTCAAACTAGGTGCTGATTCCATATGTATCAAAGATATGGCCGGCTTACTTACTCCGTTTAAGGCCTATGAATTGGTTGCGTTGTTAAAAAAAGAGCTAGGTATTATGATTCATTTGCATAGCCATTATATTGGCGGAATGGCCGTCGGGGCCTACCTGAAGGCAGCAGAAGCAGGGGTCGATGTTATTGACACCGCCAGTGTTCCTTTAGCTTTTGGAGCAAGTCAACCTCCAGTCGAAACTGTGGTTCGGGCATTTCAGGAAACAGAGTTTGATACGGGCCTAAATCTACGTCATCTGTTTCGGATCGCGAAGTATTTTGAAGCACTGCGTAAAAGCCGTGGCTTTGATCGTGGCGTGACCCGGATTACGGACATGAGAGTGTTTGAACATCAGGTTCCTGGGGGGATGATCTCTAACCTTGTATCCCAACTGGAAGAACAACGGGCCTTAGACCGTATTCATGATGTGTTGGATGAAATTCCTAAAGTCCGAGCGGAGTTAGGCTATCCACCTTTGGTCACTCCAACGAGCCAAATCGTGGGGACGCAGGCAGTATTAAATGTGCTGAGCGGGGTAAGATATAAATTAGTGCCTGGTGAAGTAAAGGCCTATGTACGTGGCTTATATGGCCAGCCTCCAGCGCCAATGGATCCCGAGATTCAAAAGAAAATTATTGGCGATGAAGAACCGCTGACGGTACGTCCAGCTGATATACTAGAACCCGGAATAGCTAAGGCAGAACGAGAAAGTGCTGACTTTGCTCGTTGCCGCGAGGATGTACTCAGTTATGCTATGTTCCCACAGGTTGCCAAGAAGTTCTTTGAAGGGAGGGAATGCGGCGTCATTCCGAAAGAGGAAATATCTAATACTCCCAAAACGCCTAAAACGCAGCCAGCGTTATTGACTAAGGAGGATTCTAAAATGAATTTAAAAGAAATTAAAGAATTAATCAAGATCATAGATGAAACTGAAATTAGTGAATTGAACCTTGAAAGTGATGGGGTAAAGGTATCTATTCGCAAAGGGCCAAGAGTGGTTGAAAGTTCAACTATCCCCGTGCATCAACCAGTCTTGGCGCAGGCTGCCCCTGTTCTGGCGGCCCAGCAAGCACCCAGTTCGGAAGTAGCCTCGCTTAAAGCGCCGGAAGCTATTGTTTCCGAGAACACAGAAACGGTCACATCCCCTATGGTAGGAACGTTTTATAATGCCCCGTCGCCTGAGGCAGCTCCTTTTGTCGAGCTAGGGCAGCTGGTTAAAGTAGGCCAATCAGTTTGTATTATTGAGGCTATGAAACTGATGAATGAGATTGAGGCAGAAACAGAAGGCAAAATTGTCCAGATTCTAGTTGAGAACGGACAACCCGTTGAATACGGTCAACCGCTGTTTATCATCGAAAAATAAGGAGTAAATAGTATGTTTAAGAAAATCCTGATAGCGAACCGAGGAGAAATTGCCTTGCGCATCATTAGGGCATGCCGAGAGCTTGAGATTGAGACGGTCGCTGTTTTTTCTGAGGGAGATCGGGAAGCTCTGCATGTAAAGGCTGCGGATGAAGCAGTATGTATCGGCCCAGTTGCGAGTGCCAAGAGTTATCTTAATATTCCCAATATAATTAGTGCTGCTGAATTAATGGGTGTTGATGCTATTCATCCCGGATACGGCTTTTTATCTGAAAATGCTCGCTTTGCAGAGATATGTGAATCATGTGGTATTACCTTTATTGGGCCATCCCCGGACGCTATTGAAAACATGGGTGATAAGGCCAAAGCACGTAAAACCATGATTGAGGCAGGCGTTCCGGTAGTGCCTGGTTCTAAAGATATTATTACAGATGAAGAAACTGCCGCCGCGACGGCGGAAGCCATCGGGTATCCTGTTTTGATTAAAGCGTCTGCCGGTGGTGGTGGCAAAGGGATGAGGGTTGCTCAAAATTTCAAAGAACTGAGCAAAGCGATTCAAGCAGCTCAAAATGAGGCTCAGGCAGCCTTTGGCAATGCAGAGGTTTATCTGGAAAAATATGTTGAAGAACCTAGGCACATAGAGTTTCAAATATTAGGTGATAAGTACGGAAATGTGGTACATCTAGGAGAGCGGGATTGCTCTTTGCAACGCCGCCACCAAAAACTTCTAGAAGAAGCGCCTTCAAGCGCCATAACTCCTAAATTAAGGGCACAAATGGGTGCAGTGGCCGTTAAAGCGGCTAAGTCGGCGAATTATTCAAATGCAGGGACGATCGAGTTTTTGTTGGATCGCCACGGGAACTTTTATTTTATCGAAATGAATACGAGGATCCAGGTTGAGCATCCGGTAACCGAGCTGGTAACAGGGCTAGACTTAGTCAAAGAACAAATTCGTTTAGCAGCGGGCGAACCGCTCGGCTTTACTCAAGAGGATATTCAGATTCGAGGTTGGGCAATAGAGTGCCGAATCAATGCGGAAAATCCAGATAAGAATTTTATGCCTTCACCAGGATTGATTAAAATTTATCATGTCCCAGGCGGGCCAGGAGTGCGGGTTGACAGTGCTGCTTATCAGGGGTATACAGTTTCTCCCTATTACGATTCAATGGTTGGAAAATTGATTGTCTGGGGTGCCACGAGGCAGGAGGCTATTGCCCGTATGAAGCGAGCGCTTGAGGAATTTGTCATAGAAGGGATTTTTACGACGATCCCTTTTCATCTAAAAGTACTGGATAATGCCTTCTACCGACGTGGGGAAGTGTATACGAATTTTATTCAGCGCCGTATTTTAGAAGAATAGGAAGCACTTTTTTGCCAATAGCTTTGCCAGATCAGCCTTAATTTGTTATAATGGCAACGTAATGTGGATAAAGGAAAAACTCACTCAGATAGAGTATTAAACTCTATCTGAGTTGAACTTATCTAGGGGCTAATGCGATGTATATTCGAACCAGAACATCGAATATCGATTTGGAGGTGAGGGCATGGAAAGCCTGGGTACTGAGAATAGCCTCGGTTCTATTCGTATTGCGGATGAAGTTGTGGAAGTCATCGCTGGCTTAGCTGCTTCTGAAGTGGAGGGAGTAACTGGCATGAGTGGGGGTTTCGTTGGAGACCTGGCACACATGTTAGGGAGAAATAAAAACCTCTCCAAAGGGGTTAAGGTTGAGGTCGGGTCACATGAGGTTGCCGTAGACCTCTTTATTGTGGTAGAATATGGTGTTTCAATACCTGAAGTCGCCTTAAGCGTACAAGAAGCGGTGAAGGAAGCCATTGAAAGCATGACAGGGCTCCTCGTCGTTGAAGCAAATGTTCATGTACAAGGGGTAAACTTTAAACCATTACTGGAAAACAAAGAAGAAGAGATCCGTCTGAAGTAGTGTGAGCCCCCCCTGGAAAATGCCAGGGGGGGTTTCTGAAAGAAGGGACGACAAAATGGTTGCCTATGCTTTGGGATGCCTTCTAATCCTTGGGGCCCTATGGCTACTAGCGATTACCACAGGGTGGGGGCTTCCCTATCTCTTCCTTGTTCAAGGGCTTGATTGGTTAAAAGTGAATCCTTTGGAAGGTATTGTTGTGGCTGTAGTCTTGTTTCTATTGGGGTTGCTTTTGGTTATACAGCCTCGAGAAAGCACGGACCGTGCGTATCGAACGTCGGCAAAAGGAGGAGAGGTTCGGATTTCTCAGGATGCTTTGCAAGAAATCATTGCACGCAGCGCTATGGTATTGCCTGGTGTGCTACAGGTTCAGTCGAGCCTTAGGGAACGAGAAACCGGACTTCAGATTATGGTTTCTTGTCAATTCGAGCAGGGTGTGATTATCCCGCAAACCTCTGAAGAGCTTCAAGCGCAGGTCAAAACAGATGTCGAACTCTATACTGGGATTATTGTGACTGAGGTGAAAGTGCTGGTGCGTCGTTTAGAAAAATCCCGTCCGGCACGCGTCCGATGAGCGAATTTTGGTCGAAAATAGGAGACAAGATCTTAAAGGTTTTAGTCTGGACCATCGAAAATCATCCGGGCAAACTCATCGGAACATCCGTTGGGTTTTTGTTGGGTTTACTGATGGTGACTCTTGGATTTTGGCGCACTCTAGTGTTAGCCTTGTTTGTTATCTTGGGGTTTGTCTTAGGAAAGAGACATGATGATCATAAGAATATTACAGCTTGGTTAGAAAGAATTTTAAACAAATACTAGGAGGAATTTCCTTGAGCCGAAGATTAGCCCGTGAAACCGCGTTACAAGTGCTTTTTCAAAGGGACTTGACACAAGAACCATTGGATATTGCAAAAACAGTTCAACTTTGGGCCGGGGAATTTGTAGTCCCCGAGGCCAGTATGGCTTTTGCCAAAGAATTAGTCGATGGGACGATTACCCATCAGGATGAAATTGATAAGAAGCTGGCATCTTTTGCTCAGGATTGGACCATTAGCCGTATGGCCAATGTTGATAGGAATGTAATGCGCTTGGCTACATTCGAGATTCTTTTTCGTCCGGATATACCTGGGCGAGTGACTCTTAACGAGGCGATCGAATTAGCGAAGCGTTTTGGGGGAGAAGAATCGGCCAAATTTGTCAATGGAATTCTCGATAGAGTTGTTGATAGTGTCTCGAAAGCAGAGCGTAAAGGTGTACTAGGTGTTTTGCCCGAAGGGTCATAAGTTTTGTATACTTCTGAAAGCATAAGTGCAACTAAGGTGACCACTGGCGCCCGAAAATTCTGCACAGCCGGGTTTCCTTAGAAGTGCCAAAATGAAAGTTTTGGCACTTCTTTAATTGTATGCCAATCAGTTCACTATTATAGAAGCATAATAATTAACGTTCGTCTACTGAAAAAGTGGGGTTATTAGGGTGAAATGATCGAAAGAAAAGGGAAAAAAAAGTTTGTGAATTTTAGCACTTTTGATTTATTGGGAAGGATAACTGCCTAGTCATCACGAATGCTTATAATATAGACATGTAAGAATAATAGACGAAATTTTCTAAAACGTTGAGGAGGGGTCAAATGTACCGCGTCGTTAAGAAGAGATTGCTGGCACCGGTCATCGCATTGTTAGAAGTCCATGCGCCAGAGGTTGCCGCGAAAGTAGAACCAGGCCAATTTATTATTGTTCGCGTAGATGAGTTTGGTGAGCGCATACCACTTACTGTCATGGATTTTGACCGGGAAAAAGGCACTATTACGATTGTTGTGCAAAATGTTGGATATTCTTCAGCCCTCATTTGTGCTATGAATGAAGGGGATGAATTTCAGGATTTTGTGGGACCGTTGGGTGTTGCAACTGAAATCGAAAATTATGGTACTGTTGTTTGTGTCGGCGGGGGTCTAGGTAATGCTCCAATTTATCCGATTGCACGGGCTTTAAAAGCAGCGGGCAATCATGTGATTACTGTCATTGGTTCTAGAACTGCGGATCTTCTGATTTTGGAAGAGGAATTGACTGACGTAAGTAACGAAGTTGTTATTGCCACAAATGATGGCAGCAAGGGAGTTACAGGGTTCGTGACAGACGGGCTTGCACACGTGTTGAGTCAGAGAAATGATGTTAAGATTATTTGGGCGATTGGGCCTATGGTTATGATGAAAGCAGTTGTAGATTATACTCGGCCTTTGGGTATCAAAACGATTGTCAGCATGAACCCAATTATGGTTGATGGTACGGGGATGTGCGGCGCCTGTCGAATTAGTGTCGGCAATGAAACCAAATTTGCCTGTGTGGATGGACCTGAATTTGATGGACATTTAGTGGATTTCGATTTAGCCATGAAGCGTCTCGTTTTTTATAAGGATGAAGAAAACCGAGCTAAGGCTCGACTTGAATGTGATCATGAAGGAGGGCATCATTAAATGGCTGAGAAAGTGAAGAAAGTGAAAATACCTCGTCATGAAATGCCCTGTCAAGACCCTCAGGTGAGAGCACATAATTTTGAGGAAGTTGCCTTGGGTTACACCCAAGAAACGGCAGTGGAAGAAGCAAAACGGTGTTTGCAATGTAAAGACCCTAAATGTCGTGAAGGTTGCCCAGTTGAAGTACTCATTCCCGAATTTATTAAAAAAATTGCAGAAGAGGATTTTCTGGAAGCTGGAACAATTCTAAAAGTTAAAAATTCCTTGCCTGCCGTTTGTGGACGGGTTTGTCCCCAAGAGACCCAATGTGAAATTAAATGTATTCTAGGGAAAAAAGGGGATCCAGTCGCTATTGGCAGATTAGAGCGTTTTGTAGCTGACTATGACATAAAATTTGGAGAATCTAAGTTTGAGAAACCTGTCCCGACTGGTAAACGTGTCGCCATCATCGGAGGAGGCCCTTCGGGATTGGCTTGTGCTGGTGATTTGGCGAAATATGGGCATCAAGTAACCATCTTTGAAGCGCTTCATGTTGCAGGCGGCGTACTGATGTACGGGATTCCGCAGTTCCGGTTGCCAAAGGAGATTGTGCAGAAGGAAATTACGAACCTTAAAGAAATGGGGGTTGAAATCCTCACAAATCAAGTGGTTGGAAAGATTACGTCGGTGGATGAGCTTATGGAAAACGGATATGACGCCGTGTTCATTGGCACAGGCGCCGGACTACCGTACTTTATGGAGATCCCTGGAGAGAACCTTAATGGGGTATATTCGGCTAATGAGTTCTTAACCCGGACCAATTTAATGAAGGGCTACAAATTTCCTGACCATGTGACCCCAGTAAAAGTTGGGAAAAGTGTTGCAGTGCTGGGCGCCGGGAACGTCGCTATGGATTCCGCGCGTACGGCTTTGAGATTGGGCGCGGAAAATGTTTATATTATCTATCGTCGTTCTCGCAAGGAAATGCCTGCCCGGGATGAGGAACTGGAACATGCAGAAGAAGAGGGAATACAATTCCATCTGTTAACGAATCCCGTTTCAATCGAAGGGGATGAGCGTGGGTGGGTTAAAAGCATGACTTGTTTGCGTTATGAACTGGGAGAACCAGATGCATCTGGACGACGCTCACCAATAGCAATCCCTGGATCTGAGTATGTGATTCCTATGGATACAGTGGTCGTGGCAATCGGACAGGGACCTAATCCTTTAGTTACGACGTCCACTCCCGGCTTAGACCTGAATAAACGAGGCAACATTATTGCAAATGAGAATACCTTGATGACCTCGAAGCCTGGTGTTTTCGCGGGTGGCGATATTGTAACTGGTGCCGCTACCGTTATTTTGGCTATGGGAGCCGGAAAAAAGGCTGCTGAATCTATCGATCAGTACCTTAAAAATAAGTAACAATAGTTCAACTAGCCAAGTTTTTGTTAACCTAATCATTACGTGTCTTCAAAAGTAAGACTCGATTTTAGCAAAAGGGGTGTGTCTATTGGCTCAATTGTTAGATGGAAAAGCAGTGGCAAAGGTTCTCAAGGAAGAAGTTCGCGAGGAAATTGCAAAGTGGAAAGAAAAAGGGATACAGCCTAAACTGGCCGTGATTTTAGTTGGGGATGACCCGGCTTCCGTGGTTTATGCACGGTCAAAGCAAAAAGTCAGTGAAGGTATGGGCATGGCCTTTGAATTATTCACTATGCCTGGAGATACCCCAGAAGCAGATGTTTTAAAGCAAATCGACGTTTTAAATAATGACAAAGATGTTCACGGTATTATGATTGAACTTCCCCTTCCTAAGGGAATTTCAAAAAATAAGGTTACGACAGCAGTGCGCCCAGACAAGGATGTAGATGGGGGTCATCCCATGAATCGCGGGTATATCTTGAGTGGCGAAGATGGTCTTTTCCCAGCCACCCCGGAAAGCTGTATTGAGATACTGTTGCGTTCTGGTGTTGAGATTGCTGGAAAACACGTTGTTTTAGTGGGCCGAGGGGAAACTGTGGGCAAACCTCTTGTCTTTATGATTTTGAAATACAATGCAACTGTAACAATTTGCCACTCTAAAACACCGGATCTACCTTCCTACACTCGCCAAGCCGATATTTTAATTGCTGCCGTAGGTCGCGCTAAGATGATCAAGAAAGACTGGGTTACTCCAGGTACAATAGTAGTGGATGCGGGGATCAATGAAATTCCGGGAGGAATTTGTGGAGATGTGGATTTTGAAGGAGTCCAAGAAGTGGCTTCAATGATCTCTCCTGTACCTGGTGGAGTCGGTTCATTAACGACTGCTTTGCTTATGCGTAATGTTCTTAAGGGAATTGTGTTGCAAGGGAGGACCGATTAATGGATATGGATAAAGTATGGGAATGGTCGACGGAAGAATTTTTGACGGTGTCATCTAGTTCCTCACCGACCCCTGGCGGTGGCAGTGTTTCTGCTTATGTCGGAGCACTGGCCGCATCGATGACTTGTATGGTTGCTAACCTCACGATCGGTAAAGAAAAGTTTAAAGAGGTAGAACCTCAGGTGAAAGAGATCTTGTCTCAGGCAGAAACAGTGCTTTCCGCGTTGAAAACTGGATTGAGTGAGGATATCGCGGAATTCTCGAATTTCATGGCCGTGTTAAAATTACCGAAAAGCACTGAAGAGGAAAAAACCGTGCGCACTGAGAAGTTGCAAGAGGTTTTAGTTTCAGCCACGAATACCCCACTTGGGATTTCCCAGAATTGTTTCAAAATCTTACAATTAGCACAGGAACTTGCTCCAATTGGCAACAAGGGTGCAATCAGTGATGTTGGAGTAGCGGCTTATTTAGCGGAAAGTGCGTTGAAATCAGCGATGCTTAGTGTGGATATTAATCTTCCTCAGATTAAAGATGTGGGATATAAAGAGAAAGTATTGGCCGAGAGAGCAAAACTATTTGAACAAGCCGCTGTTATTTGCGCGGAGACGGTGGCGGTTGTCCAAAGTCGAATGTAAGGGTGCGCTGAATCATACCCTAACTCCCAACGGTAGGGCGCGATGCATCGTGCCCCTACCCGAGAAATACCGTAAAGAGGTGAGGATTTATTTCCTCACCTCTTTTTTAATACTAGTCAGAAAGTATAAATTTCTGATAGTATAAATGCAACTAATGACTTGAGCTGGTGCCTGTGACGTGGCGCAAGCCAAGTTTGCTTTATGTTATAATAGGTGTTGAGGTGAAATTTGTGCCCAAAATATGGACTGTCTCCGAGCTTGTCGGCCAGATCGGCCAAGTACTTCTGGACCGAGCAGATTTACAAAACTGTTGGATCAGTGGTGAACTTTCGAACTTTAAAAACCACCGTGCTTCCGGGCACTGGTATTTCACCATGAAGGACGAGTCTTCTAGTCTTAAAGGAGTTATGTTTAAAAGTCGTTCGGAACGTGTTCGTTTCATCCCCACAGATGGTTTGAAGGTCATGATTCGGGGAAACATCCGTATGTATGAGCGGGATGGAACGATTCAGCTATACGCAGAAGAGATGGAGCCGAGTGGGCTTGGTCAACTTTATTTGGCCTTTGAGCAACTTAAAAAGAAACTTGCCGACGAGGGCTTATTTGACCCAGCACGTAAAAGGGAGATCCCTCGTTTTCCCCGGCGTATTGGGATCGTGACGAGTCAGACTGGAGCGGCGATACGGGATATTCTTCACATTATGGAGCGTCGTCATCCGGGAATGTCCTGGGTTTTGGCGCCAGCTACAGTCCAAGGAGAAGCCGCGCCACGAGAAGTGGCTCAGGCAATCGATCGTCTTAACCGCTATGGAGCGGTCGACGTCATCATTGTTGGTCGTGGTGGGGGATCTTTGGAAGAATTATGGGCCTTTAATACGGAAGTGGTAGCTCGGGCAATCGCGGCGTCCGTTATCCCGATCATCTCAGCTGTGGGTCATGAAACCGATGTGACCATTGCAGACTATGTTGCAGATCTGCGTGCACCAACTCCTTCGGCAGCGGCTGAGCTGGCCGTGCCTAAATTACAGGATTTGCAGTTTCAAGTGGAGCAAATACGTGTTCGGCTTCAAGGGGCTATGGGGACGATAATTGAGCGGAAGCGTCAACAGCTTGAAGGGATCGCCAACAAAGGACCACTCAAAGATCCTTTCTGGCGCATTGATCAGAACCGCCAGCGCATAGATACTCTGCAAATGCGCCTTCAGGAGAGTATGACTAGATTAGTAGCAGATAAAAATGGTATACTAAACTTATTGGCTGCTAAGCTGGATCTGTTGAGTCCATTGGCCATTTTGGGTCGTGGATACTCGTTGACTTACGACACGGAGGGGAACCTTCTTCGCTCTACGGAGCAAGTAAAAGTTGATGAACAGATTCGAATTCGTTTAGCAGAAGGAAGTTTGCGTTGCCAAGTGTTAGAGAAGGAGATTTAATCCATGAGCACAAACAAAGTGACGGGGGACCTTTTTGTAGAAGAATCTCAAGACACAATAGATGGGTATAAATCTGAAGAAACCGTTTCCTTGGAAACCGGACTTCAACAGTTGGAAAAGATCGTTAAAACTCTTGAACAAAAGGACCTTCCCTTGGAAAATGCTTTGAGCTTATTCAAGGAGGGTGTCGGTCTTGTTCAGTACTGTTCCAACGTCTTGAATCAAGCGGAAAAACAAATGGAAATTTTACTCGAAGGCCCGGATGGATCGTTGCAGATAAAACCTGTAAGTTTAGAAATGGAAGGATGAACGTAAAACGTGTTCAAGAAAACCTTTCAACGCTATATCACGATGATTGAACAGTTCCTCACTCAGTTGCAGTGGGACAAAGATATCTTAAATCAGAGTATGTATTATTCCCTGATGGGGGGAGGTAAGCGTATTCGGCCAGTATTGGCTCTGGCCTCTGCAGAAGCTGTCGGTGGGAATCTTGAAATAATATTACCTGCTGCAGTTTCGTTGGAACTTATTCATACTTATTCTCTAATTCATGATGATTTACCGGCTATGGATAATGACGACTACCGAAGGGGAAGATTATCAAATCATAAAGTATTTGGGGAGGCCCAAGCAATTTTGGCTGGGGATGCGTTATTAACCTATGCTTTCGAACTTCTAGCAGACTCAAGATTAGATCAGCCGGCGAGACAGCTTCGTATTATTCATGAGGTTGCTGTAGCTGCTGGGAAATCTGGTATGGTTGGGGGACAGGTTGCAGATGTGGCCGGAGAAGGAAGGGCCCTAACCTTAAACGAAATTGAAGAGATTCATAAGGCTAAAACAGGTGCATTGCTGACGGTTTCTGCTCGGCTCGGAGGAATTTTGGCGGGCGGTACGGATGAGCAGGTTAAGGGTTTGACCGAATATGCTCAGGCATTGGGATTAGCTTTTCAAATTAAAGACGATATCTTAGATGTGGTAGGGGATAGTGAAACCTTGGGTAAACCTGTAGGGAGCGATCTCCGTCAGGGTAAATCGACTTATGTTTCTTTGTTAGGACTTGAGGGCGCAGGTCGAGAGATGCATGCCCAAATTCTCAAAGCCCAGTCCGCCTTGAAGTTGTTTGATGAAGGTGCAATCTTTCTAAGTGAGCTAGCAAACTATATCGAACAACGCCAGCATTGAAAGAGGTTGTTATCATGCCAATTATTCCAGGGATTTTTCACAATACAATTCTTGTTTCTGCTGTGATAGCTTGGTTTATAGCCCAAATACTAAAAATCGCAGTTAATCTGTTTCTGTTAAAAAGGCTAAATTTTAAACTTCTTTTCAGTTCCGGTGGTTTCCCAAGTTCTCACTCTGCGACGGTGAGTGCTTTGACTTTAGGAATTGGAAAATACTATGGGTGGGATTCCCCTATATTCGCTGTGTCTGCCGTTTACTGTATGGTTGTGTTATATGATGCCGCAGGTGTACGACGAGCCGCTGGCAAACAGGCAGAAGTTCTTAATCAGTTGCTTGAACGCTTATCCCAAGGATCGGACCTTGCTCAAGATCGATTGAAGGAACTGATAGGCCATACACCGCTGGAAGTCTTTGGGGGCGTGATCGTAGGAATTGTCGTAGGGCTCTTGTTATAAGGTGCCGGGTAGGGTCGGGATTGTCCTAGTTGAGGATGAAAAAATTACGGTTTGGAACCTGACTAGACCAAATAAACGAGGGGGCAAGAAGAATGGGACTACTAGAGAAAATTCATGAGCCGAAGGACTTGCGCACTTTAGACTCAACTGAACTCAAAACACTGGCGCAAGAGATTCGGCAAGAAATGATTGATGTGGTCTCCAGAAATGGTGGGCATTTAGCTTCGAACCTCGGAGTTGTAGAACTCACGTTGGCTTTACATCGAAAATTTGACAGCCCTTGCGATAAGATCATTTGGGACGTGGGTCATCAGACCTATGTACATAAACTTTTAACTGGTCGATTGGACCAATTTAAAACTATTCGTCAATGCCACGGACTGTCTGGTTTTCCTAAACGTGCGGAGAGTACTCATGATTGTTTTGAAACTGGCCATTCCAGTACCTCCATTTCCGCAGCAGTAGGATTTGCCAAAGCCCGAGATGTCCTCAGAGAGAGTCACCATGTTGTGGCGGTGATCGGAGATGGGGCAATGACTGGTGGTATGGCTTTTGAGGCCTTAAACCACGCGGGGCATAGTGAAAGCAGTTTGATTGTAGTCCTGAATGATAACGAAATGTCTATTTCCCCCAATGTTGGGGCCATGTCTTCATATCTTAATCGCTTAAGGACAGACCCACTTTATGATAAGCGAAAAGAAGATATTGAGTATTTATTGAAACGTATTCCCGGTATTGGCTCCAAAGTTGCTAAGGTGGTGGCCAAAGCCAAAGATAGTTTAAAATATTTATTGGTCCCGGGACTAATCTTTGAGGAATTGGGGTTCACGTATTTAGGTCCAATTGATGGACATGATGAAGCCTTAGTTGAACAGGTTCTAGAGCAGGCAAAGCAGAAAAAGGGACCGGTGCTTGTTCATGTCGTGACACGCAAGGGCAAAGGGTATAAACCTGCCGAGGCGAACCCGGGTGTCTTTCATGGGGTTGGTCCGTTTGATGCGCTTACAGGAAAGGTCATTAAGAAACCC
This sequence comes from Desulfosporosinus sp. UBA4726, assembly GCA_002404215.1. Lineage (GTDB taxonomy): Bacteria > Bacillota > Desulfitobacteriia > Desulfitobacteriales > Desulfitobacteriaceae > Desulfosporosinus. The sequence goes on along the minus strand of DHJG01000109.1, from coordinate 7,832 downwards.
GCTCCACCGACCTATACCACGGTCTTTGGGGAAACTCTCTGTAAACTCGCCAAGGAAGACCCTAAGATCGTAGCTATCAGCGCCGCTATGCCAAGTGGAACGGGTCTTAATGTGTTTGCAAGCGAATTTCCTGAACGCTTTTATGATGTTGGGATAGCGGAACAACATGCCGTAACCTTTGCAGCTGGTTTGGCGTTTGGGGGGCTTAAACCCGTTGTCGCAATTTATTCCACCTTTTATCAAAGAGCCTATGACCAAGTCCTGCACGATGTCTGTTTACAGCAAGCTAATGTTGTTTTAGCGATAGATCGCGCTGGAGTCGTAGGGGATGACGGACCAACACATCACGGCGTATTTGACATTTCCTTTTTCCGGATTATACCCAACCTCGTCTTTATGGCGCCTAAAGATGAGAATGAGTTACGTCATATGCTTTACACGGCGTTACAACACAGCGGGCCGGTGGCAGTTCGTTATCCTAGGTCAGTTGGTCAAGGCGTGAAGCCGGATGAAACGTTCAAGGAAATCCCAATTGGCAAAGCAGAAGTTTTGCGTGACGGTAGGGATGTGACTTTGATTGCAGTCGGCCCCTTGGTTCATACCTGTCTTCTTGCAGCTCAGGAATTACGCCACCGAGGTGTGGAAGCTGCAGTTATTAACTTGCGTTTTATTAATCCACTCGATCGCGAACTCCTTTTACACTATGCAGGCCTAACAAAGAATTTTATTACCATCGAAGATAATGTCTTAAAGGGTGGTATGGGGAGTTCTATCCTTGAACTTCTTGAAGAAGAAGGTATCGAAGGGGTAGCATTTGAACGCCTTGGTTATCCTGGATTTGTGGAGCAGGGATCGATTTCTCAACTTCATATTACCCATGGATTATCTGTTCAAGGTATATTGCAAGCAGCAGAACGCTTGCAATTGATTCGCCGCGCCGCGCAATCTTAGTTGGGTGAGGGCAGGGACAGAAGGAAGGTAAAGAGATATTGTGGCGAAGGGTAAAGAAAGAATTGATGTTCTAATGGTCAAAAATGGATTGGCAGTCAGTCGAGAGAAGGCGAAGGCAACGATCATGACTGGGATTGTGTTTGTCGGTGGGCAGCGCGTGGACAAACCTGGCACGGAATTACCGGAAAACGTCTTAATCGAACTGAAAGGGGAAGTTCTACCATTTGTATCTCGTGGTGGGCTAAAACTAGCTAAAGCGGTAGAAGCCTTCCAGCTCCCATTTAAGGATCAGGTGGTTGCGGATATTGGTTCTTCGACTGGGGGGTTTACAGATTGTGTCTTGCAAAATGGCGCGAAACGAGTTTATGCCGTGGATGTCGGGTATGGACAGTTGGCTTGGAAACTCCGATCTGATCCTCGTGTTATCTCAATGGAACGAGTAAATGCCCGTTATCTTGATCAAACTTCCCTGCCTGAAAAGGTCGATTGGGTTGTTTCAGATGTCGCATTTATCTCAATTACAAAGATATTCACAGCTATGTTAGCTATTCTTAAGGACAATGGACAAGTCTTGTCTTTAATAAAGCCCCAATTTGAGGCCGGACGAGAGCATGTGGGGAAAAAAGGCGTCGTAAAAGATGGCAAAATTCACAAACAGGTTTTGGAGACTGTCCTTAGTCAGGCAGAAAATGTAGGCTTTCGTGTCTTAGGTTTGGACTATTCCCCGATTCGCGGCCCAGAAGGAAATATTGAATACTTAGCCTGGCTGGGATTACAAAGCGATTCAGGAATAGATTGGCATTTCGAGCTAGAACGTGTAGTTCAAAACGCTCAGAAAGAGACGGAGTGACGGATGGAAAGAGTCGTTGGTTTATGGCTCAATAAGAGTAAACCGGAAGCCCAGACGTTAGCCCTGCTAATACAGCCTTGGTTCCAAGTCCGTGGCTGGGACGTTTTAACAGATTGGAAAGAAATTGTAGAGCGAAAAGCGCAATTTCTTATTTCCTTGGGTGGCGATGGAACCCTTCTTCAAGCAGCTCGAGAAAGTGCATCGTACGGGATCCCTGTATTGGGCGTGAATTTTGGGCGGTTAGGGTTTCTATGCGAAATTGAGCGAGAAGAAGTTTTTGCAGCTTTAGAGAAAATTGTACGTCAGGAATTTATTATCCAAGAGCGTTTAATGTTGAGCGCGGTTGTTAAGCGGATCGAGGCAGACGATCTTTCTCTGCTCGTCTTAAATGATGTTGTGTTTTCTAGGGAGAGCGGTTCTGGCATGATAACTCTTCAAGCCAATCTGTCGGGGGAACCCTCCTTCAGTTATCCGGCCGACGGCTTGATTGTGGCGACCCCAACTGGTTCTACGGCCTATTCGCTTTCAGTAGGTGGGCCAATCATAAGTCCGAATGTCCAAGCAATTCTACTAACTCCTTTGGCTGCGCATACGTTGTCTGCTCGTCCTATGGTAGTGTCAGATCAGGAAGAGATCGAAATTATTTTAGCGGATGGGGAGCAATGCCTTGTTGCCTTTGATGGACGAAATAGTGTCAAGATTCACTCAGGAGAAACGGTAGTTATTAAGACCGCTCCTATAAAGGCTCAGCTGATTCGAGTAGGGAGCAGGAGTTTCCCTCAAGTGGTTAGAGAAAAATTGAGGGACCGTTGGCATGAGTGAATAAGAACAGGGAGGCATGTGGATGAAAGCTCGTCGACAGATGAAGGTCCAAGAAATTATTAGCAAAGAGATTATTCGCACTCAGGAGGATCTTGCGGATAAATTGCGGCTTGCGGGCTTTGATGTCACTCAGGCTACGGTCTCCCGGGATATAAAGGAAATGGGTTTGATCAAAGTCCCAAGCGCTGGTGACGATTATCGCTATGCTGTTTCTGCTGAAGTGTATCCTTCTAATCTTCAAGATCGCCTTAGGCGGTTGATGCGCGAAACGGTCGTTTCCATTAACGATACAGAAAGCCTAGTTGTCATTCGAACGATTCCTGGAAACGCACAAGCATTAGCTGCTATGTTTGATAAGAGCAGTTGGGAAGAGGTCATTGGCACTATAGCAGGGGATGATACGATTCTTCTGGTTATTAAACCTAAAGAGGTTGTTCCTATAGTTTTAGACCGACTTACCACCTTGCTTTGATAGGAGGGACAATATGCTAGCGGAGTTGCACGTGGAAAATTTCGGTCTGATGGAAACGGTGCGTTTAAATTTTGCTCGGGGTTTGACAGTGTTCACCGGAGAAACTGGGGCAGGAAAATCAATGCTAATCGACGCGTTGGGGGTTCTCCTAGGTGGACGAGCTAGTGCAGATCATATCCGGCATGGGGAAACGAAGGCTCGGATTGAAGGGGTATTTGAAGATCTTGCACCGGAGTACTTAAAAAGACTTGAAGAGACGGGTTATCCAGTCGAAGAGGGTCAGTTGTTTCTCTATCGAGAACTTAATACTTCGGGAAAAAACATCTGTCGTGTCCAAGGTCGGACGATCCCGTTGAGCCTTTATCGTACTATTTGTGAGGGACTTGTAGATATACACGGCCAAATAGAAAATCTTTCTCTCTTCCGTCCTGAAACCCACCGGGATCTTTTAGATGCTTTAGGGGGACTTCAGGGTGAGGTTATTAAGGTGAATGATGCAGCAAAAGCCTATCTAGCTATTATCCGTAAAGAACGAGAGTTGTCTATTTCCGAAGAGGAACGTCGAAAACAAGAAGAAATCCTTCGCTATCAAATTGAGGAGATCGATCAGGTTAACCCAGTTCTGGGCGAAGAGGGAGACCTTACCCAGGAGAAGAAACGCTTGAGTAATGCAGAACGAATTACCAGTTTGTCATCTGAAGCATATGGTGCACTCTATGAGGGCTCACCGGGTAAGCTTGCGGTGTTTGACCTGATGGGGCAAACCCTAAAAGCTCTTCAAGAGTTGGCTAGGCTAGATGAGACGTTTAATGTTGTTGAGCAAGTGGAATCCATCTATTATGGAGTGGAAGACTTGGCAGACCAAGTTAGAGTGTATAGGGATAACTTCGAGTTTGAACCGGGGAGGATCGACAGAATAGAAGAGCGGCTTATACAGTTGAGCAGGCTCAGGAGATATGGGGCTATTGTGGAAGAAGTTTTAGAAAAACGCACGCAAATGCTTCAAGAGTTAGATGAAATTACTCATGTCCAGGAACAATTTGATACAATTAATAAAGAGAAGATAGTGACGCGCGAGGCTTATGAAGCGATTGCTCTGGAGCTTAGCCAGAAGCGTCTTATAATTGCTGAGCGAATCGAGGATGGTCTCACCCAGGAACTCGCGGATCTGAGCTTAGAGAGAAGCCGATTTGAAGTTCGGTTTACTCCGAACGCTGAGCCGGCGAACGGTGGGGCAGAGTCCGCAGAGTTTTATTTCTCCGCTAATTTAGGGGAACCTCCTAAACCCTTGGCAAAAGTCGCTTCCGGTGGAGAGATGTCTCGCTTAATGTTAGCTTTGAAAAGTTTACTGGCGAAAGTGGAGTCGGTAGGTACATTTATCTTTGATGAGGTAGATAGCGGGGTTGGCGGCAGGACGATTCACAAAGTAGGTGAAAAGCTTGCCAAAATAGCCCAAAATAAACAGGTTTTTTGTATCACTCATGCTGCACAAGTAGCCGCATTTGCTGACGTGCATTATGGCATTGTGAAAGAAGTGAAGGATAGTCGGACAAGGACGCAGGTTGAATTGTTATCAGAGTCTCATCGCATTGAGGAACTTGCCCGAATGTTGGGTGGAGGCGAAGTGGAGATCACGCTTAAACATGCCAAGGAGTTATGGCAGAGATCCGGCCAACATGTTTAGATATATTCCTTAATCAGCTTATTTTGAGTTTTTATTTTGTCCTTAATAAATATTTTTCAGTTTATGAATTCATTGGATTTCTCCGAGCTAAGACTGCACAAACTAATTATGCAGTCTGTTTTTTTTGCCTAAATTGCCAAAGTATTAGAATTTTTGGAACAGATTTTACAGGATGAAAGAGCAGTTATTTGGACAATTTAAATTAGAATTCAATCACTTAATTGTTATCTGCTCTAAAAACGAGAAATAGGCACAGGAGAAAAGAGTGGAGGATGATAAGAGAAATGAGGATTAGGAGAATATTAATCATTATCAGTCTCTTGCTCTGTACCTTTCTTAGTTGGAACCATAATCTTCAACAGTTGGTTCAATTCTCCGAGCATGTCAGTCAAGTGGAACCTGAATTCAATGGTGTATGGTCACAATTAATCAAAGTTGAAAAAGTAGTTTCATCTAGTCAATGCGTACCTGCCTCAGCACTCAATGGATCTGAAAAATTCCAAGTGGTTTATAAGTTATTTGGGATTTTCCCCTTAAGTTCTAATGAAGTTGAAGTCATGCCGTCCTTGAAATTATTACCGGGTGGACAATCCATTGGTGTTACTTTGCAGACAAAGGGGGTTATGGTGGTCGGACAGGCCCCAGTGATCGACAAGAGTGGCAGAAAAGCATTTCCTGCCAAGGAAGCTGGAATCGAAGTAGGAGATATTCTCCTGAAAATTAACAACGAGGAGGTTCATACAGATCAAGATGTATCAGATGCAGTTCATTTAGCTGGAGAGCAAAAAGGAAATGCGAATGTAACCTTCAAACATCAGAATCAAATTTTAGAAAAAGTTTTAAAACCAATCTTCTGTGTGGAGACGGGAAGATATCGTGTAGGTTTATTCGTTCGAGATGAAGCGGCGGGGGTGGGAACCCTTTCTTTTTTAGACCCAATTTCAAATCGATATGGTGCCCTTGGGCACGTTATCACCGATGCGGACACGAATCAACAGATCGAAGTTTCTAACGGTAAAATTATGGCCTCAACAATCTATGCAATTGAAAAGGGAAAGCGCGGTCATCCCGGTGAAAAGATCGGCTCGTTTGTCTCAAATTCTCCTTTTACTGGGACAATTGAAAAAAATACTATCACCGGAATTTTTGGCACATTAAAGGGTCAAACTGTGAATCCCTATTTCAAAGAAGCCATTCCGGTTGGATGGGAAGCTGAAGTTAAAGTGGGTCCTGCTAAGATTTATACGGTGATTAAAGGAGAAAAAATTGAAGAGTTTGATATCAAAATTGAGCGCGTGATGCATAATCGTACCGATAGTAAAAATATGATCGTTCGTGTGACCGATCCACGCTTACTGGAAGAAACAGGTGGTATAATACAGGGTATGAGTGGAAGTCCGATTGTTCAGGACGGTAAACTTGTTGGAGCAGTAACCCATGTTTTTGTGAACGACGCGGAGCGTGGATATGGGGTATTTATTCAGAATATGATAAATGAGGTTAGCCCATTAGGCGACAACAAAGCCGCTTAGTAATAGAAACTAAAATTATATTTTAAAAGTAGCCCCTCTAGAAAGGGGCTACTTTTTCTTCATCAATGAACATTTTTCTCTTTAAAAGAAGGAGTATAGAAGACAATTGTCGAAATAATTAATTCAAATTATGTTTATGGTGAGAAGGATGGAGGATACTAGACAGATGCAAAGGCCTATACGAGTCTTGTTGGCAGATGATAATCGGGAGTTTGTTGAGATAATTAAAGAATTTATAGAACGACAAGAAGATATGAGTCTTGTTGGGGTTGCATATCACGGGAATGAGGCTCTAGAACTAATTTATCGTGAAGAGCCGGATGTGGTCATCTTAGATATTATTATGCCCCACCTTGATGGTTTAGGTGTACTCGAAAAACTTCAAAATGTAGCACAAAGACCACGAATAATAATTTTTACTGCATTTGGGCAGGAATCAATGACACAACGTGCGGTAAACCTTGGTGCCGATTATTACTTGCTAAAGCCTTTTGATCTGGATACATTAGGCAAACGCATTCGGCAATTACATGATGGCTTTACAGAAACAACGAATCAGTCTTCATTCACAAATTTAATGACGCACGTAGAGAATACTTCCAATGCACAGATATCTAATGGAGTGGTGCCCACAAGTAAAAATCTTGAAGTTGAGGTCACCCGAATGATTCATCAGATGGGGGTACCGGCGCATGTCAAAGGGTACCAATATATAAGGGATGCTATTGTTAGTGTAGTCGTGAATATATCGCTACTTGGAGCTGTAACTAAAGAGCTTTATCCCATGATTGCTGTAAAATATAACACTACTCCAAGTCGTGTTGAACGGGCAATTCGTCATGCCATTGAATTGGCATGGGATCGTGGAAACGTGGATTTTATGAATCGCTTTTTTGGTTATACCATTAATATCGATCGCGGTAAGCCCACTAATTCAGAATTTATAGCGATGGTTGCTGATAAACTGCGTATGGCTACAATGTACTAGCAGACAGGAAGGGAATACCAAGGGATACAGAGTTTTAAAATAGAAAGTATACTAATAAACTATTTGAAATAGGTATGTAAATCAATTGTATACCTAAAATACTGCTATTGATTATAAGAAAATTTTGGTCCGCAGCAAACATCTCTATGTTGAAAAGGCTTGGAGATGTTTTTCCTATGAAATTAACCCAATTTGACATAAGTATTTAAGCATTTATGGCTATATATGGGAATGATTCTTCTTGAGAACAATTAGGTCAAACTCTATCAATATTCTTTTCAAATGAATAAAAATCATTTAATTTAAAAAAGGTCGAAGAGCTTTGAAGGCCGAGTGGTGACAAATTTCTGCTAGCTTCGAGGGTATAATTGAGAAATCATGTTCTTATGAAGATAATGAAATTGCTAGACTGACCGTTACCTTCTATAAATTTTTTCCTATTTCTGAAAATGAGAAGGAAAAAAATGTAATTTTCACCTAGAAGGTGTAACTCTGCTGATAACGAAATGGTGATAATTCCATTTAAAAAGATG
>DHJG01000095.1:4654-5103 GCA_002404215.1 Desulfosporosinus sp. UBA4726 | reverse complement strand
GAGAAGGAAATAGGTATAATGGGCCTGACGGGGGCTTTTGGAGAATACGGAGAAACCTTCCGTCCGAATGAAAAAATCACCGTTGGTTCGCTTTTGCGGGCGATGCTTACAGCGGAAGGAACAAATCGAGATCGAGTATTGAGTGATGAAGATGTTTTGAAAATCGCCAAAGAGCGTACGTGGATTCATGATGATTTGAAACTAGAGTCTGAATTGAGTAAAGTAGATCTGTCTAAAATCATGATTCGCCTCATTAGTATGGAACCGTCCGCGCAGGTTAAAGACATTTACGTTGTTCCTTTTACTGACGCGAATACAATTCAACCAGATGCACTGGGCTATATTGCACTGACCTGGGGACTGGGTATTCTGAAAATCGAGGGGAATGCCGTGCAGCTCGACCAAAGTGTGACAAGAGCAGAAGCTGCTTACGCTTTAGTTCATGCCTA
>DHJG01000095.1:2434-4399 GCA_002404215.1 Desulfosporosinus sp. UBA4726 | reverse complement strand
AGTAGGGGCACGATCCTTCGTGCCCCTTTCCGTCGCATTCATTATTGTCGTACCCTTTGTTAGATTAATTGTGTCATTTGTGTCACCACAAGAGCAAGATGCACAGTGCCCCTACACCTTCATGGCCGACACGCACTTGCGTTAGGGTTAAACCAAGATTATTATAGTAGAGGGGATTTACATCCCGAGTGTAAGATTTATTTAACCGAATGAGGCGAGTTTGCTGGAATTAAGGGGGAGAAACTGTGAAAAAACAGCGTGTGATCGGCATTTTTGACTCTGGAGTTGGTGGACTTACTGTAATGAAAGAGATTTTGGAGCAATTGCTTGATGTTCGAATCGTTTATTTTGGGGATACGGCTCGGGTTCCGTATGGAAACCGTTCCCGCGAAGAGCTTATACGTTTCGGAGAAGAGATTGTTACTTTTCTGATTGGACAAGGGGCAGAGGTAATCGTCGTAGCTTGTAATACCAGCTCGGCGATGGCGCTTCCTGTTCTACGGGAACGTTTTGATATTCCCATGATCGGCATGGTCGAACCAGGGGCTCGCTTGGCAGTTGAAAAAACCATCGCGGGAAGAATCGCGTTGATTGCCACAGAAACCACAGTGCGCAGTAAGGCGTATTCGTCCGGGGTGAGTCGAGCGTTGGCCAAAGGGGTCTTACCTAATTTCTCAGTGATTAGGGAGGCTTGGCAGCAAGGCGAACAGGCTATTGCCTTAGTCAAAGCTCAGGGTTGTCCTCTCTTTGTTCCCTTGATCGAGGCTGGGCTGGCCAATTCCGCAGAAGCTCGAGGAATTGCTAAAACCTATCTTGCTCCAATACAGGCGGCCGGAGTGGATACCCTTATATTAGGGTGCACACATTATCCATTCCTAGAACCGGTTATTAGAGAGATATTAGGGGAAGATGTGTTGATCGTGGATCCGGCTTTGGCGGTAGTAAAGGAACTCGAGATATTGCTTCAGGAAATGGATGAGCGGGAACGATCTGGACCGATTGGCTTAGCTTTTGGTGCGGTTTTAGGAACTAATCATTGGCGGACTCGTTATTTTGTGAGTGGGGATCCGGGCCTTTTTCGGCAAGTTGGAAATACGCTCCTCCAAGAGCCGATCGATCTTGTAGAGCAAGTAATACTCGGCGAGTAATCTTGGGGGCGAGCAAGGAGTAGACAGAGATTATGAGTAAAATCGGGTTAACAACGACGGTGCCAGTTGAAGTAATTTTTGCAGCAGGTGATACACCAGTTGATTTGAACAATATTTTTATTACTAGCTCGGAAGCAATGCGACGAGTGGAAGACGCGGAGCTCGCTGGCTTTCCACGGAATGTATGCGGTTGGATTAAGGGTTTATATTCGACGGCCTTACATAGTCCGGAGATTAAGCGCATTGTTGCTGTGACCCAAGGAGACTGTAGTAATACACATGCTCTGATGGAGACTTGGGAGGTGGAAGGGATCGGGATTATTCCCTTTGCTTTCCCCTATGATCGAGATCCCGATATGCTTCGTCTCCAAATAGACAAGCTGATCGAAGCGTTAGGCGCAACCTGGGAGGGCGTGAACCAGCAAAAGATTCGTCTAGATCAGGTCCGCGCTTTAGCCTGGGAGATTGATCAATTGACCTGGAAAGAAAACCGGGTGAGCGGGTTTGAAAACCATCTCTATTTGGTCTCTTGTTCGGATTTTAATGGTGACCCTGAGGGTTTTGCGCATGAGATGGAGACCTTTATTCAAACGGCGCGAGAGCGGGAACCTTTATCAGAAAGGGTGCGTTCCGGAGCTAGAGGGAAGAAGCGGGAAATACGCCTTGGTTTCATAGGGGTTCCACCGATTTTCCCCGAACTGTACGATTTCCTGGAAGAACACGGGGCACGTGTCGTTTTTAATGAAGTCCAGAGGCAGTTTACAATGCCCTTTGAAACGGACGATGTGGTCGAGCAATATCGCTTATATACGTATCC
>DHJG01000095.1:1881-2286 GCA_002404215.1 Desulfosporosinus sp. UBA4726 | reverse complement strand
CTGATTATCCGGAAGAAACTGGATTACCCGATCCTAACCTTAGAAGGGGAGAATCCAACGGGGCTGGATGCGCGCAGTAAGATGAGGGTAGAGTCTTTTCTGAGTATGCTTATAGATTAGGAGGGCGGTATATGGCCGGACAGACCGTTTGTGGAATTGATTTGGGGAGTCGGAGTGTGAAGATCGCCCTCATGCAGCAACCTGCGGAGGGGGAGCGTTTAGAGATCCTGCGCTTGGAAAGCTTGGATACAATTCGATTTTACCGAGAGTATGGGCGCAAGCAGGGCGCGAAACTGGTGGTGAACTTTGAGGCCTTGGGACTGCCTGCGGTGGATCACTTAGTTTCTACCGGTTATGGGCGAAATACCTTGGAGCTTGATGGTGGTGAGGCTATTCCAGAGCTTA
>DHJG01000095.1:897-1748 GCA_002404215.1 Desulfosporosinus sp. UBA4726 | reverse complement strand
CAGGTCCGCAAGGGCAAAATGATTGATTTTATGACGAATGATAAGTGTGCGGCTTCTTCTGGACGCTACTTAGAAAATATGGCGAGTATTCTTGATGTGTCACTTGAGGAGCTCGGGCAATATGCTGCTACTCCGGTGGAGTTGAATTCGACGTGCGCGGTGTTTGGCGAAAGCGAGCTGATCGGTAAGATTGTGGAAGGTTTCTCCTTAGCTGAACTGGCCGCAGGGGTTAACGCCACGATTGTGAAACGTATTTTGCCGCTCCTGCGCTCATTCACTGGAGAGGTTTTGGTCTTTACTGGAGGTGTTGCACATAACCATGCAGTGAGTACGCTTCTGGAGGCGGGGTCGGGCAGGCGGATTGTTATACCGCAGGAGCCTCAGTTTAATGGGGCGATTGGGTGTTGCTGTGTCACACAACTCCCATCCTAGGAGGTAAATTATTGAGTAGCATGTTGAAATTCATAACCAGCGTTATGAACTTTTTCCACGATAATTTAGTCCGATTGACACATGCCTTGGGTCTGAATGTTAACGATAAACAGCTCCATTTTCTAGTCATTGGACTTTTAGGAATAATACTTTTTCTAGCCGTAAATAAATTATTCAAGTATCTTATTCGGTATAGCCTAACGGCGATTTCCTTTATTTATACGTTTACGATCCTTGTTGTTCTTGTTTTCGCCATAGAGATTGAACAGAAAATCACGGGACGTGGTCACATGGAATTCCAAGATATTGTGGAAGGTCTTTGGGGTTTCTTAGTTGCGTTTGCAATTTACCTGGGATTTGTAATTATTGGTCGTTGGCTAAAAAAGCTTTTTAGGCACAGAAATGGGTCACGTAAGTAA
>DHJG01000095.1:0-817 GCA_002404215.1 Desulfosporosinus sp. UBA4726 | reverse complement strand
CTGGAAAATATTGGTTTCAGGAGGAGGTATGATATGCCAGTACAACAAGAAAAAAAGAAGTATACCTTCGCTGATTATTTAAAGTGGCCGGAAAATGAACGTTGGGAGATCTTTGATGGAATACCTAGTATGCGGGCTGCACAGACATGGCAACATCAAGCGATATCAAGAGAGATTTTAACTCAATTCAACAATTACCTTAAAGATAAACCTTGCCAGGTGTTTGCTTCTCCCTTCGATTTAAGACTTCCCGAAACGAACGAAAAAGATGAAGAAACTACATTTGTTGTGCAGCCCGATATTCTAGTTGTTTGCGATAACGTAGGACTAAAAGGAACGGGGTATTATGGCACTCCTACATTAGTGATAGAAATTTCCTCCCCTACAACTGCAAGAAACGATAAAGTTTGGAAATTTAATCGATACGAAAAAGCTGGAGTTAAAGAATACTGGATAGTAGAACCTGACGGTAAGTTTATTAGTGTATTTACCTTACTGTCCAATAATAGATATGGAAGGCCAGAATCTTACACTGAAACAGACTTGGTGGAGGTGTCGGTTTTCCCCGGTTTTATAGTAGATTTAAAGCCGATCTTTGAAAATATTTGAGGCTCTATAAACAGGTAAACCAATTAATGAGCGAAAGAGGGCTTCGAATAGATGAAGGAAATACTCGTGGGAGAGATTATTACAGCCGTTGAAAAACTATGTATAGAGGCAAATTACGATCTGGGTTCCGATATAATGGCAGGGTTTCAGCAGGCTTTAAAGGATGAGCGCTCTCCATTGGGCCAAGCGGTGTTGGAACAGCTCATTG
>DHJG01000215.1:5257-5481 GCA_002404215.1 Desulfosporosinus sp. UBA4726 | reverse complement strand
CAAGGGGTAGGAATTACCGTGACATCGAAGGCTATGGCAGAAAAATTTATTAAATCATATAATCAAAAAGGAGAAATTCAAGTCTTTCTAGAAGAGTTAAAAAGTCTAATGGATAAAAGGCGAGAAAATGATATAAAGATAGAGAAACATCTTAACAAACTGCAAGGATATACTGACCGCATAATGTCCCGGTGGTTAGATGTCGGGGAAATCGAAATCGGAAA
>DHJG01000215.1:4661-5099 GCA_002404215.1 Desulfosporosinus sp. UBA4726 | reverse complement strand
TTTGAACAGTTTTCTCCGGATGCTGGCTTTATTCTACGTGGCCAAGACGTTCTAGTGGCTGCAGGGTCCTCAGAGGGACAAGAAAAGTTGCAACAATTAATTCTGTGATTTGGAGTTATGTAAAATGTATCCTGGTATTGATATCATTGAAATAGAACGAGTGGTTTTAGCGTTTAAACGGCAGCCGAAGTTGTATGAGCGCCTTTTCACGACTCGAGAACGGGAAAACTTAATAGACAAAGGCATCCAGAGTTATGCCGCCCGTTTCGCTGGAAAGGAAGCTGTTCTTAAAACCTTGGGAACGGGTCTTAGCGGATTGGCTTGGCATGATATAGAAATCTTAAGTGAGTCGAGTGGAGAACCTCTGGTCTATCTCAGTTCTAAAGCTATGGATTTGGTTTTGGCCCGCGGTGGGTCCCAAGTGCGAGTCAGTTTATC
>DHJG01000215.1:3982-4503 GCA_002404215.1 Desulfosporosinus sp. UBA4726 | reverse complement strand
AGAAGCGGGGTGGGGAGAGTGCGTGTAGTCAACGTGGAACAGATGCGGCAGATCGAAGACAAGGCTATTCGTCTGTATGGCATTCCAAGCTTGCTGCTTATGGAAAATGCGGCCTGGGCTGTTGTTGAAGTAATTCGACGTCATCTCCATAAAGAAGGAGAGGCAGATTTAAGCGGCCGAAAAGTAGTGATCTTAGTTGGCAAGGGAAATAATGGCGGAGATGGTTTGGCCGTTGCGCGACATTTGACTTTTCTGGGCATGGATGTCACGGTCTTTTTATTTGCCGGACTTAAGGAGCTAAAAGGTGATGCAGCCTTGAATTTACGCCTTTTTCAAGGGACAACTGGGAAATGTTTTGTGATTGAAGGGGAGAAGCAACGTCGTTTGGCGCGTCTAGCATTAGCGCAAGCGGATGTCGTTGTGGATGCTCTTTTTGGAATTGGGATGCGTGGGGCTTTGCCCAGTTTAATAGAAGAATATGTAGATGAAGTGAATCGTGCTCAGGGATGGGTGGTCTCTAT
>DHJG01000215.1:3139-3957 GCA_002404215.1 Desulfosporosinus sp. UBA4726 | reverse complement strand
CAATCCACGGTCAGTTTTGGACTTCCGAAATTGGGTCTTTTTCTCGGTGAGGGGCCAGAATATAGCGGACGGGTCGTTGTGGATCCTATTTCCATTCCCGAATCCTACCTTGAAGATGAAGGAATTTCCACATTTGTATTAACCGATGAGGTTGTACGCGCTATGCTCCCAGTTCGCCAACTTCGAGGACACAAAGGAACTCATGGGAAAGGAATTCTTGTGGCAGGGTCAAAAGGGATGAGTGGAGCGGCCGTTTTGGCTGGACGGGGGGCTTTGCGAAGCGGCATCGGATTGTTGCAAATCGTTACTCCCCATGGAGTTGGGAAAGAAGTAAATGCGGGGATCACCGAGGCGACCGTTTGGTCTGCGCCGGGAGATGATTGCCTTAACGAAGAAGCTTGGCCGGTGATCTTTAAACAATCTGAGAGAGCTCAAGCTCTGGCAGTCGGACCGGGATTAGCACAGAATCCACAATTTATTTCCGTAATAGAGGAAATCTTAAGAAATATAAGTTGTCCGGTCATCTTGGATGCAGATGCCCTTAATCTAGTAGCTTTAGAACCGGGCTTGATCGATATAAGGGCGGGCAGAGGTCCGTTAGTCTTTACACCACATCCGGGTGAAATGGCCCGTCTTTGTCAATGCAGCATAGAAGAAGTGGAGCTCAATCGACTGGATATCGCGGTGGCAAAAGCGGTCGAATGGGAAGCCGTGGTTGTATTGAAGGGTTCAGTGACGATTATTGCTTCACCGGACGGCAGAGCCTTTTTCAATCCAACTGGAAATCCAGGACTTGGAACAGGGGGAACGGGAGATGT
>DHJG01000215.1:360-2975 GCA_002404215.1 Desulfosporosinus sp. UBA4726 | reverse complement strand
TGGTCAGGATTCACGGCATTGGAAGTGGCGGACAGATTACCTATAGTTCGGCGTGCGCTGGAACTAAGCCTTTAGAGAGAAGAGGAGATAGATTTATGGGGTTGCGACAGGTTTGGGCTGAGGTGAATTTACAAACGCTGAGAGAAAATTACTTCAAGCTTCAAGCGTTTACCCAAAGTGAAATAATGCCGATTGTCAAGGCAGATGCGTACGGACATGGAGTGATTCCTGTCGTAAAAACGTTAATGGCATGCGGAGCTCAGCGTTATGGTGTTGCTCTTTTGGAAGAAGCTCTGGAAATTAAAGCGGTATTTCCTGAACTTACGATCATGGTCATAGGTGCTACAGAGCTAGACCAGTCGGAGATGTTAGTTAAGGAAGACATTATTCCTGCTATTTTCCAACTTTCCCATGCTCGAGCGCTCTCTAGTGAGGCTGTGAAACAAAATCGCACGGCGAGATTACATATAAAAATAGATACCGGAATGGGTCGGATCGGGTTTCGAGAGACAGATTTTGCTGAGATCCTTAAGATTGCAGCGTTACCAAATTTATTTATTGAAGGGATTTTTATGCACTTTGCCACATCAGATCAAAGAGATCTGTCGTTTGCTAAGGAGCAACTAAAGCGTTTTCAATCCCTCTATGACAAGCTTAAGAAGGCAGGGCTCAACATTCCGATCCGCCATGTAGCAAACAGTGCTGCTATTATCCAATTCCCGGAATCCCATTTTGAGCTTGTTCGTCTGGGGATAAGTCTTTATGGTCTTACACCATCTTCTCAGGTTGGCGGAAATATCGGCTTAGAACCAGTTATGTCGTGGAAAGCGAAAGTTTCTTATGTCAAAAGCATAAAAACAGGTGAAACCGTAAGTTATGGACGCACTTTTCTAGCGGCCTACCCAACACGTGTTGCAACTGTTCCAGTGGGTTATGCGGATGGGCTACGCAGGGCACTTTCCAATCATGGTGAAATGCTAATCCACGGGCGACGTTCCACGATGATTGGACGGATCTGTATGGATCAGACTATGCTTGAAGTGACCAAGATTCCAGGAGTACAAGTGGGTGATGTCGTAACGATTTTGGGAAAAGATAAGCATGAAGAAATTACTGCAACAGAAATGGCAGACTGGATCGGAACTATCAGTTATGAAGTGGTTTGTGGAATCTCTAAACGAGTTCCCCGTGTCTACCTTGATCCAACGGAGAGATAAGAAATGTCATAACTTCTATAAAAATACATAATACATTGGGAATTTCGGTTATTATAGGCTCGTTAATATGCTAAAATTAAAATTATATTCGGCAAGCAGTAGGAAGTTTATTACTTGTAAACGTTCCCTTGTGGCTCCACGATGTAATAAGGGCTTGTCGAAATGGATTTCTAAAGATATTGGAAATAAGGGGAAATTTAGGACATTGAATGTCGAAAAAATGAAGAATACATTATAAATTAATAAATTTAGCTATTCAATTGAAATATTTATGCTACAATTTTATTATAGAAACTGTAGACTCCAATAAAGGGTGTGTATTATGCAAAGATATGGCTTACCAAAGAAACAGGGTCTTTATGATCCTGCATTAGAACATGATGCGTGCGGTATGGGATTTGTTGTTAATATCAACGGGGAGAAGTCTCATGACATTATAGATGAAGCCTTAACTGTACTGGAAAACTTAAGCCACAGAGGAGCAAGCGGAGCCGATGAAAATACAGGTGACGGTGCCGGAATACTGATCCAGATACCTCACGATTTCTTCAAAAGGGAATGTGATGTGCTGGGTTTTGATTTGCCGGAAAAAGGCAGATACGGCGTAGGTATGGTTTTTGCCCACAAGTATGATGATTTCAGAAAAACCCAGATGGAAACCTTCGAAAAAATTGTTCAAGAGGAAGGCCAGAAGATCCTAGGCTGGAGAGAAGTTCCGATCGATAAGACGACCATTGGGGAAACTGCACTAGCTGCAATGCCTAGATTCATCCAGGTCTTTATCGGAATGGATACCAGCATATCGGATGACATGGATTTTGAAAGAAAGCTTTATATAATAAGAAAAAGAGCAGAAAAAGTTATTGTGCCGATGAGTGAAGACCAGGGAGGTACATTCTATATCGCCAGCCTTTCCTCAAAAACCATTGTGTATAAAGGCATGCTTACAGCAGAACAACTGAGAAATTTCTATCTTGACCTAGGAGACCTTGATTTTACATCTGCGCTGGCAATGGTTCATTCAAGGTTCAGCACCAACACCTTCCCAAGCTGGGAGAGAGCACATCCCAACCGGTATGTCGTTCACAACGGCGAAATCAATACCATTAGAGGGAATGTCAACTGGATGAAGGCGAGACAGAAATGTATCGATTCACCGCTTTTTGAGGATCTCACAAAAGTATATCCTATCGTCGACGAGTCGGGCAGTGACTCTGCCATGTTCGACAATAGTCTTGAATTCCTTCACCTCACTGGAAGGTCGCTACCTCATGCTGTGATGATGATGATTCCTGAGCCCTGGGAAAAGAATGAGCTTATGTCTAAGGAAAAAAAGGACTTCTACCAATTCCATGACTATTTAATGGAGCCTTGGGATGGTCCTGCAGCCATGGGTTT
>DHJG01000215.1:0-128 GCA_002404215.1 Desulfosporosinus sp. UBA4726 | reverse complement strand
AAATATAAAGGCCGGCTGGAACCGGGCAAAATGTTGCTGATCGATACCGAAGCGGGTAGAATCATCTCTGATGAAGAACTCAAGGAACGTGTATCGATAGTCCATCCCTATAAAGAATGGAATAACCG
>DHJG01000080.1:15324-19260 GCA_002404215.1 Desulfosporosinus sp. UBA4726 | reverse complement strand
TGACAGAATCTGTACGCATATAAGTAATTAAACCGACGGTACCTTCTTTACCTAGATCAAGACCTTCATACAGTTGCTGAGCCAACATCATGGTGCGTTTCGGTGAAAAGCTCAATCTCCGATGGGCTTCCTGCTGTAAGCTACTCGTTATAAAGGGCGGAGCAGGAAGCCTTTTCTTTTCTTTCGTACGTACATCAGAAACCTGAAAATCATTTCCCGCTATTTCCCCTAAAATGATTTCCATTTCAGCTTTAGAGGAAATAGCAACTTTTTGTCCGGATTTCTTTAAGAGCTTAGCCAAGAACTTTCCCCCGGCAGCTTGGAGATCAGCCGTTAGGCTCCAATACTCTTCCGAAACAAAAGCCCTTATTTGCTCTTCACGATCGTCAACTAAGCGAACAGCTACGGATTGGACCCGTCCACCACTTAACCCTTTCTTGATTTTCCTCCAAAGCAAGGGACTTAATTGGTAACCTACTAAACGGTCCAAGACTCGACGGGCCTGCTGAGCATCAACCCGATGCTGATCAATCGCACGAGGATGCTTTACTGCCGCCATTATGGCAGGTTTGGTAATTTCGTGAAATTCAATCCGATTTTTATCGTTCAGGTCAAGTCCTAACAAATGGCCAAGATGCCAAGCAATTGCTTCCCCCTCACGGTCCGGGTCAGAAGCCAAAAAGACTTTATCTGCACCTTTGGCCGCTGCACGTAATTCCTTGATTAAATCTCCTCGTCCACGAATCGCGATATATTTCGGTTCGAAGTCATTTTCTAAGTCAACGCCCAATTGACTTTTAGGTAAATCACGCAAATGGCCCATAGAGGCTTTAACCGTGTATCGGCTTCCCAAAAATTTACTGATTGCCTTTGCCTTGGCGGGCGATTCTACAATTACAAGCGTTTTAGACATAATTTCACCTCAAATATACTTAAAGACAACACTTACTTAACCCTTTTCGAATAATCAATACACCTAGCTAGTCATAATTAAAGTTATCCCAATTTCAGTTGCTATTAATACATCTATATCCAAATTGGACTATTCTAAGCACTCAGGTTAACGTTGGTAAAACTAAGCCCTATCTTAACGCCTTTTTCATAGTATGTCTAGCACTCTCGAGCTAATACATAATGTTGCCCTGGCAATTGTGTGACTTTTCCGCCTAACTGTAGCTCTAATAAGGCCAATGAAACACTGGATACCGGCAGGGTCGAGTGAATTGCGATTTGATCAATATGGAGAGGAACATCGCTTAACTGCTGAAGAATCGACACATGATCTAACCTCTCGAAAAGTTCTGTTTCTTTGGGCAAGAGCTCTCTGTTCAATGAAACTTGGCTAGCCTGCTTAGACCATGAAGGCAGCTCATTTAAAATGTCCTCGATCCCTTCCACAATTTTTGCACCTTGACGTATTAAATGATGGGGACCCCGACTCACAGGACTAAAAATTGGCCCCGGAACAGCAAATACTTCTCTACCTTGTTCCAAAGCGAAATCCACTGTGATCAATGCTCCGCTTCTTTCCGCTGCTTCCACAACCACAACCCCTCGGGAACATCCGCTGATCAAGCGATTACGAGCTGGAAAATGCGCAGCCAGAGGTGGCGCACCGGGCGGAAATTCGCTAATTAATGCGCCCCTCTCTAAAATCTCTTCTGCGAGATGCCGATTTTCCAGAGGATAAACACGATCAAGACCACATCCGAGAAAAGCCCAAGTTATCCCCTTGCTTTCGAGCGCACCTTGATGGGCGGCAGTATCAATTCCTCTAGCCAAACCGCTGGCAATCACAATTCCTTTAGCTGAAGCGTCACGTGCCAATAGGCGTGCCGCCGATTTTCCATAAGCGGTCGCTTGGCGCGAGCCCACAACTGCTAATACCTCCTCGTCGCCCCGAAGGTGTCCACGATAATATAGAAGGGGAGGTGCGTCCGCCAGCTCAGTTAGTAAGGGAGGATAATCAGGTTCATCCGGCGTAATCATCCCAATCCCCTGCTTGCTTAAGCACTCTCCGATCTCCCGAAGGTCAATGGTATTTCTCCGCTTTAGAATTTCCCCAACCCACTTCCCCTGATTGGGAACTTGGTAATAGTTACTTTGTGGAGCATCCCAAGCTTTAACTGCACTTCCGAAGTAAGCAATCAGCTGACGTAAATGTTGACTTCCGACTCCCTTTATTGTGCGAAATGCCGCACGAACTAACTTTTCCTGTTCCATCTCCATATGCATGTCCTCCTTTGCCCACCTTTTCTGGACAAAAGGACGCTTCTCCTGCGTAGAACAATGTCGAATATACCCTTTTCAACTGAAATAATGTAGGATAGATGAAAAATCGTTCGTCAGATTCATCACTGTACTCATGGTTCCATAACCTTGATTGGAAATTCTACAACCATGCCTATGCTTCTTTCGCACGTCGAGTTGTCCTCTTTCGAGGGGTCAAGCTGGCTTTTGATTTTTCACCGCTGAGTTGATCTGATCCTATCTCTATACCCTCAATGGGTTCTTTCTTTGCCTTGGTCAGTGGCTTCTTACTTTCGATTGATGCTTCTTTAGTCTTAAATTTACCCGTTTCCTTTTCGGTAAGCTCAATACTAGCCCGTAAAGCTTCCATTAAATCAACTACTTTGCGGCCCTTTGCTGGAGTTTCCACTTTATAGCTTTCTCCTGTTACTTTGCTTTCAATCAATAGGGCCAGTTGTTCATGTAACTCATCGCGATATTTCTCAGGTTCAAACGGACGAGCTAAATTATCAATTAATTGACGCGCCATTGTTAATTCTGCTTCCGTTGGACTAACACGATCCCCAACCACATTCATATGGCGGATTTCTTTAGGATAATACATCGTTTCCATGACTAGACCTCGTTCGAAAACGCGAAGGCAGGTCAAATGCTGTTTTGAGCGCATAGTGACACGCGCCAAGGCAACTTTACCACTCTCCTCCATCGCCTGACAGAGTAAATGATAAGCTTTCAGAGCAGTTTCTTCAGGGGAGAGATAATAAGATTTTTGATAATAGATCGGATCGATTTCTTTTAAATCAATAAAATCAAGAATATCAATGGATCGACTCATGGGTTGTTCCAAAGACGCCAGATCCTCATTATTTAAAACAACATACCTATCTTTTTCGTATTCATATCCCTTAACTAAATCATCCGCATTAACCTCCAGATCGCAGGAAGGACATTTCTTAATTGAACGAATCCGTTGCTGGCAGGCTTTATGGAGATAATTAAATTGAAACTCCTGAGATTCTGTGGCCGCATGCATTTTAACTGGAACATTAACTAAACCAAAACTGATAGATCCCTTCCAAAGTGTGTGCATCTGACATTCCTCCTCGTCTTAGTGTGAACCTCAAATGTGTAACTTATTCTACCCGTGAGGAACGCTTTTCTAGCTGATATTTAAAAAACACGACATGCTGTAGGCTGCCGTGCTAAGAAAAGATTTATTGTGCCGTGTACTAAAAAGATGCCGGACGTTTCTCCAGAAATGCCTTCATTCCTTCTTTTTGCTCCGGCGAAGCAAAACAGAGGCCAAATAGTCCAGCTTCCAACCGTAAGCCTTCCGAGAGTGTTCCCAACAACCCTTGGTCAATCGATTCTTTCGCCATGCGTACTGCATTTGGTGATTTAGCACAAATAGTTTGAGCTAGCTTCTCTGCTTGTTCCATTAATTGATCGGGTTGAACTAATTGATCAACCAACCCAATCGTAAAAGCCTGAGCTGCTGAGATAATCTCTCCCGTAAAAATCATGTGCTTTGCTTGGCCAGAACCCACGAGACGAGCCAAACGCTGCGTTCCCCCAAAACCTGGAATGATTCCGAGACCAACTTCCGGCTGACCGAACTTAGCTTTTTCACTAGCGATACGCAAATCGCAGGCCAATGATAGTTCACACCCTCCGCCGAGCGCAAAC
>DHJG01000080.1:4831-15178 GCA_002404215.1 Desulfosporosinus sp. UBA4726 | reverse complement strand
TCTTGTAACTGTTTCAAAGTTTCTTTGTTTAGAGCATTCAATGCCTCGGGACGATCAATCGTAACTTTCGCGACGTATTGCTCAACTTGCAGCTGAATAGGCATTTTAAATTTCCCCCTTCTTAATTTAACATAAACGAAGGTGACCGAGATTCAATCTCCAGCCACCTTCTATCGAAAAGCTCTAAAGTCCAACTTTTTTAATAACAGCGCTACCATCCACAACGATTACCCCGTCTTGATTGGTCACTGTCGTTTTGAGCTTGATAATTCTCTTATCGTCCCGCTTTTCGATAACAGTTGCCTCTGCAGTTACGGTGTCCCCAATCTTTACTGGTGCCGTAAATTTAAGCTCTTGGCCCAAATAAATGGCATTTGGTCCTGGTAACTGAGTACCTAACACCGCTGAAATAAAACCAGACACGAGCATACCGTGGGCAATTCGCTCTTTAAACATAGACTCTTTAGCATACTCGGCGTTGATATGAACCGGGTTAAAGTCTCCTGTTAGTCCAGCATAAGTCACGATATCGGATTCTGTGACTGTTTTAGAAAATGAGGCACTGTCCCCTACTTTAATGTCAGCATAAGCTAATTCTTTCATACTTTCTCCACTCCTTTAATTTTCAATTGTTTCCAAAGAAATAATTCTTTATCCGTAACGAAACTCTACGCCAAACGTTCCTCGCGGATATTCCCACTTTAGCCCTTTGGATTGACATAGTACTCGACAGGTTCCGCATTCTAGACACCCGGCATAATCAAATTTAACCAAATCTCCGTCCTGAACATAACACCCAGCCGGACATGCCTTAACACAGGCCTTAAGTTCGTCGGTGTTATTGTCCACCTTATCAATTACGATGTGCGGCATACCGTCATCAACCGAAAATTTATCAATTCCCAGACGTTCTTCAATACTGAGTTTTTTCATAGTGCCCGGACTCCTTTCCAAGCATCCTTAGCCAATTGGACGAATCCTCCTCGGCGCTTGATGGTCGCCATCATAGGCTTGAGCACATGTTGTGCTGGGGTCCCATCAACCGTGAAGAGGTTAACCATCATTTCCTCAACTAATGCCGGATACTTACCAAAAATGCGATGGTTTTCCAAGAATTCAGGAACCTTCGAATAGGTCTTTAGATCCTGAAGTACAAAACTCTTTTCCAAAGCGGTCTGATATAAGGCCAAACCTTGCTTCGAATAGTCTTCTAATTTTTTCGCAGTAACTACCGCATATGCGGCGGCTTCACCAGAGGCAATCGCAAAGTCCATGCCACGTACCATATATCCAATATTAAGCACGAGACCTGCAGCGTCACCCACAATAAGCAGTCCGTCACTGACGAGAGGAGGCATCATGCCTAGTCCACCTTCAGGAACAAGATGTGCAGAATACTCCACAACCTTGCCTCCCTCAATAAGCGGCTGAATGGCAGGATGCATCTTGAAGTCTTCCATGAGATCTGCAAGCTTGTGTTCGGTCTGCAAAAACTCCTCAGTTGTAACAACAAGCCCCAGCGAAATACTCTCTTTGTTCGTATAAATAAATCCCCCACCTTGCAAACCCCGGGTGCACTCTCCTACAAAAAGCTGAGCAGCCCCAGTATCTCCAGTAAGGTTAAAACGATCTTTAATGACGTTTGGTGGAAGCTCAATGACTTCCTTTACACCGGTTGCCACATGTTTTGGTGACAATTCTCCACGAATACCAGCCTTTTGAGCAAGCCAAGCATTGGCGCCATCCGCTTCAATCACGACACTGGCGAACATTTCGTCTTCACCACAAAGAACCCCGATAACTTTCCCATCTTTCATGATTAGTTCGTCCGCTCGGATCCCACAAGCAAGCATAGCCCCAGCTTCTTCGGCCTTTTCGGCCAACCAAGCGTCAAATTTAGAACGCAATACCGTGAAAGAAGGTTGATCCGCAAACTTTTGACTTTTAACATCCAGGGAAACCGCTGTTTCACCTGTTAGAAAAGTCACGGTTTCACGCGACACTTGACATTCAACCGGAGCATCCTTCCAAAAGTTAGGAATAATCTTATTGAGGGAATGCCCATAAAGTCGTCCTCCGGACGAATTTTTGGCACCAGGGGCTGTCCCCCGCTCAATTAACAACACTTCTAGACCTTCTTTTGCCATGCAGTAGGCTGCAGCACTTCCGGCCGGACCAGCACCTACCACGATTGCATCAAAACTTTCTTCAGACATACTTTCCACCTCTTATTAAGCGCCCAGTGCCGTTAGCAGGGCGGGTAAAATCTCATATAGATCCCCCACAAGACCATAATCTGCAGCTTCAAAAATAGGAGCATTTTCATTTTTATCAATAGCAATTATGATTTTTGAATCACGGATTCCAGAAACGTGCTGGATTTGTCCAGATACACCAATTCCAATATAAACTATAGGCTTTATTATTTTTCCAGAGATTCCAATATAGTTTTCTTCTAACATCCAATTGAGATCTTCGGCGACCGGACGGGTACAACCAACCTCTCCACCCAACTTTTTCGCTAGACGCTGGGCCAATTCTATATCCTTCTCTTGGGCTACACCACGACCGACACAAACCACCACATTAGCCGCAGACAGGTTTGATGTTGTTTTATGAGATCGAAGTTCAATGACCCGACAAGCTTCTTCTGCGCCAGTTATTTTTTCAATAGGAGCTACAGACCCTTCTGGCAGTGCTTCTAGAAGTTTTGCAGACATGGTTGCCATAAACGGCACCGATTTCATTTCCTCGGTACTAACACACAGTCCGCCGTAGATGTAGCGTTCAGTTACAAACCCTTCACCGCGCTCCATCTTTGCACATTCCGTTACTAAACCGGTGTCCAGAGCGGCAGCTATTCTAGCGGCCATCTCTTTAGCTCGCCGGGTGTTTCCGCAAAGAATAGCAACGGGTTCAGCGACTTTAGCCATCTCAATGATCTTGTTAACCCAAGCTTCCGGTCGGCTCCCTTCAGTCATTTCATAAACATGCTCAGCCCCATGGGTGGAAGCCGCTTGTGCTCCATCTTGGGTAAATGAAAACGCCACAATTTTTTCCCCTTGGGAAATTCCTTTGGCGTGTGCAATAAGTTCAAGTATTGTTCCAGCTTGTTCGGAAACAGCCCATATTTCTGACATAACTTTTGTCCCCCTTTCTAATTTAGCATAAACCTTCTTTTTTCAAAACGCCAAGAACTTGAGCTACGAGATCAGCAGTTTCTCCTTCAAGTTGAATATTTTTCCTATTCATGACGGCACCAAGTACTTCCGTTTGGCGAAGAAGTGGTTCTACCCCAGCTGTACCCAGGCCCAAATCTGTTATACTGACTTCTTTGACAGGTTTTTTGGCAGCACCTAAGATTTGTTTTAGACTTGGAATTCGTGGCTTATTTATATCCGGTAGGACAGTCAAAACTGCCGGAAGTGCAACTTCCACGACTTCTATGCCTTCTTCGAGTTTACGTTCAGCCCGAAGTATTCCATTTTCCACACTGAATTTATTGACAAAAGTAATAACCGGTATTCCTAAATGCTGGGCTAGTCGGATACCAACCTGCTGGGAATAACCATCACTCGAACCTTCACCACAAATCACGAGATCACACTCTCCAATTTGAGTAACTGCAGCTGCCAAAACCTTAGCCGTTAAACTCGCATCAGCCTGAGCCATCAACTCATCCTTTACAAAAAAGGCTTGTGCTGGTCCGCGGGATAAAGCATCTTTCAAGGACTTTTTCGCGTCGGCAGTTCCAGCTGTTAAAGCGATGACTTCACCGCCAGCTTCTTCAACAAGGCTTACTCCACATTCAATGGCATTACGGTCATACTCACTGATTTTATTTTTGGCGCGATCGGTCAAGAGTGCTCGAGATTTTGTATCAATTTTCAAATCGGCTTCATCAAGTACCCATTTATAACAGGCTGCAACTTTCATATTGAATCCCCTTTCTGCCTTTCAAACGTGGGGCAGTTCTTAACCTGCCCCTAATATTGCTTTGTGAAATGTAATTCTTAACGAAGGCAATTTCCTGCGATGACCATTCGTTGTACTTCAGATGTTCCTTCATAGATTTCCGTAATCTTAGCATCGCGATAAGCTCTTTCAACCGGATAACTTTCAGTGTATCCATACCCTCCATGGATTTGGATCGCTTTACCTGCAACACGCGATGCCATTTCCGAGGCAAATAACTTCGCCATAGCTGCTTCCTTACCATAAGAGATACCGTTATCTTTGTTCCAGGCTGCCCGATAGACTAAAAGACGAGCTGCATCAATCTCAGTAGCCATATCGGCAATCATCCATTGAATCGCTTGTTGTGCGGCAATTGGTTTACCAAACTGAACACGCTCTTTGGCATATTTAATGGAGGCATCAAGTGCCCCTTGTGCTATTCCTAAAGCTTGGGCGGCAATTCCAATTCGTCCCCCGTCTAGGGTTTGCATAGCAATTTTAAACCCTTTTCCTTCTGCTCCAAGAAGAGCGTCCTTCGGAATACGGCAGTCTGAAAAATAAAGTGGGGTTGTGCTGGATGCTTTAATCCCCATTTTATGTTCTTTTTCCCCGACGGAAAAACCAGGGGCATTTTTTTCAACAATAAACGCGCTAATCCCTCTTGTGCCCACAGTGCTATCTGTCATAGCTGTGATGATATATACGTCCGCATATCCCCCGTTGGTGATAAAAATCTTTGATCCATTCAGAACATATTCGTCCCCGTCCAACACAGCCGTAGTTTTACCAGCAGCTGCATCTGTCCCTGCCCCAGGTTCAGTTAGGGCGAAGGCTGCCAATTTTTTGCCAGTTGTCAAATCGTGTAGGTATTTTTCTTTTTGGGCTGGAGTTCCAAATTCATAAATTGGCCACGTGCCCAATGATGTATGAGCCGAAACGATAACCGAAGTACTTGCACAAGCTCGCGCGAGTTCTTCAAGCACGATTACATAGCTGACATTATCTGCGCCAACCCCACCAAATTCTTCAGAAAAGGGAACCCCTAAGAGGTTTAACTCTGCCATTTTGGGGAGTAATTCCGCAGGAAAACGGTGTTCGCGGTCTATTTCAGCGGCAATCGGAGCCACGTTGCATGCCACAAATTCTTTCACCATTCCTTGAATCAGTAGTTGCTCTTCATTTAATTCAAAATTCATCACAAATTCCTCCAAATAATTTTATTGAGTCCCATAGTTCTTGGTACTTAGATTTTCTATACAAAATGGAAAACCGATTGAAGGGCAATCAGGGTAAATACAGTTCCAGTTTTAATGAGGGTGATCGCAAAAATATCTCGATAGGATTGCTTATGGGTCAACCCCGTGATAGCTAGGAGAGTAATAACAGCACCGTTATGTGGAAGTGTATCCATTCCACCCGAAGCCATGGATGCAACTCTGTGTAATAACTCGGGACTTAGATTCACTCTGCTTGCCCAAGCCAAATACTCTTTACCAAACGTATCCAGGGCGATACTCATACCTCCAGAAGCAGAGCCAGTTACACCTGCTAATACGTTTACTGTGACAGCCTCTGAAAGCAAGGGACTGCCGTTAGGATTAATATTCGTAAGGGAATGAGCAATGGTTTGGAATCCTGGAAGAGACTTAATCACATTACCAAAGCCGACTTCTGATGCCGTATTCATAACAGCCAACAACGAACCGAGGGCACCAGTATTAATTGCTCTGGCTACATTGCCGCGAATACGCTTGGGATTAATGATTAGAGCAATAATAATACCTATTAGGAGCGCTATCATCAAAGCCCAATTATTCATCGTCCCTACAACCCCTGCACTAGCCATCTTATAAGGCGCCTGTGTCACCCAAGAGAGTATATCCCATTTCGGAAAAACGAATTTTTGAAGTACTAATGTTATACCAAGCACTGAAATCAAGGGTAACGTAGATAACCAAGCGCTAGGTAAGCTGTTGTCTTCTATTACTTCAGGTTCCTGTTTATGGTTTTCGCCATAACCCTCTTGGTGATTACGAGCACTCCGCTTGCGCAACTCCAGGTAGGTCATTCCAACCCCCAAAACTAGGATTGTGCCAAGGATCCCGAAAATAGGTGCGGCATAAAGATCGGTATTGAAAAATTTCATAGGGATTGTATTCTGAATCTGAGGTGTCCCCGGCAAGGCATCCATCGTAAATGTAAACGCTCCAAGTGCAATCGTACCTGGTAATAACCTTTTGGGAATGTCCGCTTCTTTAAAGAGAGCGGCTGCAAAAGGATAGACAGCGAAGGCGACTACGAAGAGACTAACCCCACCATAGGTTAAGACTGCACAGGAAAGGACAACTGCCAGCATGGCTTGCTTCGTTCCAAGCTTATTGACAATAGCTTTAGCGATTGACTTGGCCGCGCCGGATTCTTCCATCGCTTTGCCAAACACTGCACCAAGCAAAAAGAATGGGAAATAAATCTTTACATAATTGGCCAGGTTCGGTAGAAATACTTCCGTGTAGGTTGGCAATATTGCCATACCAGAGAACACTGCCGCCAACAGCGCAAATACAGGTGCAAATACAATGACGGAATACCCTTTGTAAGCCATAACCATCAATAGAGCCAAAGCCAACAGAATTCCAATTACTCCCAGCATAGATATCCTCCTCCGCTATAATAGTTAGTTCTTTAAAATTACTTCGCAGCCATACCCTTCACTGAATACATAGGACCGTCACTAAAAATCCTAGCATCCATGGTCCGTAATTTATCCGAGATAATCGGCTTGAAACCCATCTGAGCAAGAACGTCTTTTTCAAGATCAATTCCCGGAGCGATCTCTGTCAAAACAACCCCTTCGGCGGATAACTCGAACACAGCACGTTCAGTAATATATAAAACAGGTTGACTGACGCTCTGTGCGTATTCACCCGAAAAAGTAATTTGCTCCACCTGGTTTAGAAACTTCTTAACTTTCCCTTCTTTGATGATGTTGACATTTCCATTCTGGACAGCAATTTTCAAACCACCGGCGGTCAGCGTTCCGCAGAAGACTACCTTTTTGGCATTTTGAGTAATGTTGATGAATCCACCACATCCTGCGATCCTTGGTCCGAATTTACTTACATTAATGTTACCTTGTCCATCCATTTGAGCGAGCCCAAGAAAAGCAGCATCTACGCCACCGCCGTCGTAAAAATCAAACTGATAAGGCTGATCTAGCAGGGCCTCCACATTAGTTGAAGCACCGAAACTCATGCCACCCGCC
The DNA here is from genome assembly GCA_002404215.1 of Desulfosporosinus sp. UBA4726. GTDB lineage: Bacteria > Bacillota > Desulfitobacteriia > Desulfitobacteriales > Desulfitobacteriaceae > Desulfosporosinus. The sequence continues at coordinate 7,959 of DHJG01000080.1, read as the reverse complement.
GGAATTCCACCAACACCGCCCGCCTCAACCGTTAACGTTATTTGATCCGCACTTCCCTCTTCATTGGCAACTAAGGCAACCCCTTCTGGCATACCAATCCCAAGATTAACAACATCTCCACTTGTCAGTTCGAAGGATGCCCTACGGGCAATGATCTTACGTTCGTCCAATGGCATCGGTACAAGCCCTGCCAATGGAACGCGTACTTCTCCGCAATAAGCCGGATTAAAATATTCGGCAAACGTTTGCCACTGTTGCTCTGGGGAGACTAAGACAATCGCATCAATTAAAATGCCAGGAACTTTAACTAATCGCGGATCAAGTGAACCCGCCGATACCACTCTCTCAACTTGAGCGATAACAATACCACCAGAATTTCTTGCTGCCTGAGCCATGGATAAAGCTTCAGTTGAAACTGCTTCTCTCTCCATACTTAAATTACCCTTTTCATCGGCTGAGGTAGCCCGAATAATAGCTACATCAATTTTGCATCCCTTGTAAAAAAGACACTCTTGCCCCGCTAGCTGGATGACTTCTACAAGGTCTTCTGTCGTTTTTTTATTTAATTTTCCACCTTCAACCCGTGGATCGACAAACGTTTTTAGTCCCACTTTAGTCACAGTTCCAGGTTTGCCTGCTGCTATGTCCCGAACTAGTTGGGTTAAAGTACCTTGAGGAAAGTTATAAGCCTCTATTTTATTTTGCACGGCCAATTCACCCAATTTAGGGGCCAGATTCCAGTGTCCGCCAACGACTCGACGTACAAGTCCCTCATGTCCAAAATGGTTTGTGCCTTTTGTTTTACCGTCTCCGATCCCGGCACAATAAAAGAGCGATAAATCCCGTGGATGTCCTTCCTCAAGAAAGCGAGTCTCCACTGCTTCGGTAACCACTTCCGCGTGAGCTGCCCCAGCAAATCCAGTAACTCCGACACAAGCTCCGTCAGGGATCATTCTAACTGCCTCTGAAGCAGATATAACTTTAACTTTAATCATAGTTTTTCCCCCCATTCATCGACATTATCATCACACTATTTTAAATGTAATTGCAATAAGCATGCCAAAAAGCACCTAGAGAATATCTTTCCTCCAAAATATATTTTTATTCTCTTAACATGCCTTTTAAATAAGCTCATGTGTAATTCAATCTTTACTTTTAGAGGAAAAAACAGGAAAGTACAACCCTGAAAAATAAAAAGCTATGTCCTACTTCAGGACATAGCTAGACTAAAAATTGATATATAATTAGAAAACATACGTTTAAGCAAATTAATATGCGCTTTCAATCACAAATGAGGTTAGTTCTCAAACATTGTCCTAATTTAGGACAATGTCCTATTATAAGCAAATCAGTTAACCTTATTTATCTTGTCTTCGGAATGATATTGTCCTATTTTACGGTACAACCGTGAACGGGGGATTCCCAGCAACCGTGCAGCTTCAATCTTATTATTATTAGCAAGCTGAAGAGCCTGTGTAATCATATCTTGTTCAACTTCTGCCAAAGCTTGATCAAGGCCTCGTCGGCGATTCTGAGGTCGGTTTTTGGTCGCTAAACATATATATTGCGGAAGATCAAGAGGCGTTATTTTTTCGCAGGCAGTGATAACTAACAATCGTTGAATTACGGCACTCAATTCACGAATATTCCCTGGCCAGGGATATTTGGACAGAATTGCCATTGCTTCCGGTGTAATCCGTTTTGTTGTCTCTGAACTATTACAGTATTGGGTAACGAAGTGGGAGATTAGAAGTTCTATGTCTTCCGAATGCTCGCGTAAGGATGGTAACTGAAACGATAGTACATTTAAGCGATAATAGAGGTCTTCCCTGAACGTCCCCTCCTTAACCATTTGTTCCAGATTTCGATGGGTTGCCGCAATAATCGCCACGTCAACTTTTTCAGGCCCTCTTCCCCCAACCTTTTCCACTTCTCTTTCTTGCAACACTCGGAGAATTTTGACCTGCATCATTAAAGGCATATCTCCGATTTCATCAAGAAAAAGGGTTCCCCCGTTAGCTAATTGGAATTTGCCAAGTTTGCCTCCCTTTTTGGCCCCAGTAAAAGCTCCTTCTTCATAACCGAACAATTCACTTTCCAATAAATTTTCTGGGATAGCTCCGCAATTCACGCTAACAAACGGAAATTCTATTCGCTGGCTAGCCCGATGGATCGCATGCGCCCAAAGTTCTTTGCCCGTCCCACTTTCGCCTGTAATTAAGATGTTGGCTTTACTTAAAGCCAACCGTTTAGCAAGCTCTTTGGTTTTACGCATGATCGCGCTTTGGCCTAGTATATCGTCGAACGAGTATTTTGAAGTATAAATACTCTTCAGCTCATTTTGGTATACGGATAAACGAGTGTGCAATTCCTCATTGACCTTGGCAAGATGCTGTAACTCTTCCATAGATTCAAATAGTACAATCCCTAAACATCCTGCAATTTCTCCATCGGGCGAAAAAAACGGAATACGATTGACAATTGATTTCACCCCATTACCATAGACATGACGCTGTGAGATTTCAGCTTTTCCCGTGGCCAAAACAATCGGTATGCGGGTATTAGGGACCACATCGTCCACAATCTGCCCAATAATAGACTCCTTTTCAACCTTTAAGAAATTAGCATAATGGTCATTGAGCATAAGGATTCTGCCATTAGGGTCTGTTAAAAGCATAGAAATAGGTATATGTCCGAAAATTTGGTTCAAAAGGTCAATTGTTGGTTGATTGAGCTCCATCGAAAACTTTGTGTCCATATTTTCACCTCAACTTCTTAAATAAAATTAGGTATATATCAATTATCAAAAAATAGCCAGAAACACATAAACGGTTTCTAGCTATCCTTTACTAATATCCAGAAAAGTATCAAAACTTCCTACAAGTTTGAACCGAGGCATTAAAATTAGTTCCCTAACCTAAGGCCTGATACGTCTGTTGTAAAAGCAGGGCATCTTCTTCTAGGTTTGGACTTTCGCAAATAACCAAACCTTCCACCCCGAAGGCATGACAGGCTTTCATTAACTCTTCATACCTTAAATCGGATTCTTTGAGGACAAGGTGTCGCTTCTCGCCCTTCAACCCATATTCAATCCCTGAAATATGGAAATGTACATTTTTCACCCAACG
>DHJG01000080.1:1340-4767 GCA_002404215.1 Desulfosporosinus sp. UBA4726 | reverse complement strand
TTGGTCCGTGCATGCAGATGGCTAAAATCAATACACGGTAATACCCCTCGTACTTCTTGGGCAATTCGAATCGTTTCCGCCAGATCTCCGAACTGTGACCCTTTTCCTGTCGTTTCCGGACGAAGAATGACCTCACTTCCCTCCGCATCGAGGGTTTCCCTCACAATCGAGAGTTCTCTAACTACTCGCTCTAAGACCACCTCTGACGAATCATCATGATTGAAAGCTGGATGAAAAATAACACTCCGTACACCAAGGATTTGCGAGATGCGTGCGGTATGAATTATTCGATCCCGGCTCGCCGTAATCTTCTCCGGCTCACGAGAGTTAAGATTAATATAATAAGGGGCATGACAACTCAAGGCAATCTTGAGTTCTTTCGCAACGGCACCTACTTTTCTCGCTTTCTCTTCCCCCATTCGCACTCCTTGGACAAATTCTATTTCTAAGGCACCGAGATTCAACTCACGAATACGGCGTACCCCACTTTCACTGGATCTCTCCATTGAGGAAAGTGGAACACCAGCAGTTCCAAATAATAATGCCAATAAATTTCACCTCTACAATTTTTTTCATATTATATCCTCTTTTTCGAACAATCACAATGAAGAAGAAAGTCCCTCATCCACCTTCGGATGAGGGACTTCTCGCTTGTACTATAACCCTTTCTGCTCAACCCCGCTAAACAAAAAGCCGAGATGGACTGTGGAATTCATGAGGACTAAGCGCCATTTCCCGCAGTCGTATTCAAAAACATTGATACACGTGTTATCCTGTTTCATCTGCCAAAAATGGCTCTGTGCCATTTCCAGAATATCGCAGAGCACGGCTTTATTGACCGCATCATGCGCAACAACCAGCACGGTTTGCCCTTTATGTTTTTCGGCGTATTCATTGAACGCTACCATTGCTCGCACCCGAACATCTTCGATGCCTTCTCCATCCGGCATCTGACAATCAACCACTGTGGTCCGCCAGCGCTCTAAGAGATCTGGATACAGGCTTTCAATTTCCGTAGCATGAAGGCCCTCCCATTTCCCGTGGTTAATTTCCAGTAAACGTTCATCTTTCTTGACCTCTAACCCATGAAAGTTGGCGCACATCATAGCTGTGTCATACGACCGCGACAAGGGACTGGCATATGCCACATCTATCGAAACATTTTTCAGGGCTTCAGCAACAAGCTTCCCCTGCTTGATTCCTACCGGGCTGAGTGGCGTGTCGATCTGCCCCTGGTATCTCCCTTCGAAGTTCCAGATGGTTTCTCCGTGACGCACCAATATAAAACGAGTCAGGGGCGATTTCTTCTCTTCTATTATGTCATCAATAGGGGTCTTGAGCGCCTGCCCTTCATTTACCATTGAAATTCACCAGTTTAGCACCGAGTATTCCATTCGACGCCTTAATTTTTAATAATGTGTCATTATTAATTTCGGATTCAACCTCTAAATACATGACACTTTTGCCTGCTTGCTCTGTCTTTACGACCTGCATGCTCATTATATTAATATTCTTTTCTCCCAACAAACTCCCCACGGCACCAATAATGCCAGGATGGTCATTGTGAGGTACAATTAGCAACCATCCTTTTGGAGTGACATCCACACGGTACCCGTCAATCGTGACAATTCGCCCCTCACGCGCAAAGAGCGTACCACCCACTCGATATTCTCCTTTATCTGTTCGAACGCGTACACTGATGAGATTCGCAAAAAGCTCGGTCTCTTCGCTTTTAACTTCTCGAACTTTAATGCCCCGAGATTTTGCCACGGTTGGAGCATTGATATAGTTCACAGCTTCTTGAAGAATAGGGTTTAGAACCCCTTTTAAGGTTGCGATGGTCAGCATTTTACTATCTACCTCACCAATTGCCCCTTTATACTCCACTTCGACTGTCTGAATCCGTCCTTCTGCCAAATAAGCAACCAATGTACCCATTTTTTCGACCAGCTGAAAATATGGTTTGATAAGCTGCATGACACTTTGGGGAACAGGCGGCATGTTGACAGCAGTGGACACCGGTTCTCCCTTTAAGGCAGCCAAAACCCCTGCAGCTACGTCAACAGCAACTCCCACCTGCGCCTCTTTAGTTGAAGCTCCAAGATGGGGTGTAACGATGACATTTTCCAAGTTCAGGAGCGGATTATCGAGACCAACAGGTTCCTTCTCGAAAACATCCACCGCTGCCCCAGCCACAATTCCCGCCTGAATGGCCTTAAGCAATGCTCCCTCGTCAATTAATCCCCCTCTAGCACATTGCACAATGCGAATGCCTTTCTTCATTTTCGCGAAAGCTTCGTCATTAATAAGATGCTTTGTTTCTGGCGTAAGAGGGGTATGAAGGGTAATAAAGTCCGACTGGGCGTAAATCTGATCAAGTTCTGCCAACTCGATCCCTAAATCTAAAGCCTTTTCCTCAGTAATAAACGGATCAAAGGCCAAGACCTTCATCTCGAAAGCGAGAGCTCTTTGGACGACTCCAGTGCCTATCCGTCCCAATCCGATAACCCCTAACGTTTTGCCTCGCATCTCTGCACCCATAAATTTGCTGCGCTCCCATTTCCCTTCGTTCATAGAGCGGTGGGCTTGCGGAACATTCCGGGCTAAAGCGAGCATCATTGCCATGGTAAGTTCTGCTGCTGCAATGGTGTTTCCATCCGGCGCATTAATGACCATAATTCCTTTTTCAGTAGCTGCCTGGATATCAATGTTGTCCACACCGACCCCTGCTCTGCCAATCACCTTAAGATTGGTTGCCGCCTCGATAACTGCTCTCCTAACTTTCGTCTCACTACGAACAACTAAGGCATCATACTGCGGAATAATCGCTATTAGTTCTTCCGGAGACAGGCCATGTCGAACATCTACTTCATATGTTTGTTGTAAGATCTTTACCCCTTCATCCGAAACTTTATCGCTAACAAGAATTTTCATTGGTATCCCTCCATCATGTTTTTAGGGTCTTCCTTGCCCATGCAAACTTCATCTCTTCCACACCTGTGCCCAAACAAGTTCCTTCGCCACCCTCTTTAGCTAAAAAAATACAAAACCCACCCCAATTTCTTGGGGCGGGAATTTCCGCGGTGCCACCCAGTTTCAGCCATTACAACATTAAGTACGCCTAAATAAAAAAACCTCATCCCGAAAGGGACGAGAGAATTTCCCTCGTTGCCACCCATAATAGCCAACTCTTTACCCGCTGTATCGGGCGGTACCCGTCACGATTCATCATCGGACACTCCGGAATGGAATCCTATGCTCGATTCATCGACTCGCACCGACCGTCGATTCTCTTAAGAACCCTTGCATTGGACATTTCCATCATCGCATTATTAATATAATATTTATTGCCTTAATTCTAAAATGTCCGCGCTAGGAAGTCAAGTGTTTTTTTATGTAATACATTATTCATTGAATAAGGAGATTC
>DHJG01000080.1:0-1147 GCA_002404215.1 Desulfosporosinus sp. UBA4726 | reverse complement strand
AAAGCCCACACTAAGAGCCGCACAGACTCGTTTCTTCGCGGCTCTTAGTAGCGCCATTTTGACACCGTCTTTCTAGTATTTTTATTTCCGTTCTCTTTCCGAGCGACATAGAAGCATCGTTTTTGGGAGCTAATATTTAGATTTCTTAATAAAATTTAATTATAGTGTAATAATTTATATACATAGTGATAGAATAGTACTATGTATATAACTATAGAAAGGGTGGATTTATGAACAGAACAGAACAGATTCTAACTCTATTACGGATAATTTAAAATTTACCGTTAGAAGGGTTACAAGTAACCTAAAGGGAGAGTGAATAATATGGCAGAGGGTATAGTAATCCATGAAAAGCCCATCGCTGACCCTGGCCCACTTGGTCTGGCAGCTTTTGCACTAACTACTTTTATTCTTAGTATGTCCAATGCTCAGCTTGTTCCGGCAGAGCTCGGTGCCCTGTTCGTGCCTTTGGCCATGTTCTATGGTGGATTAGCCCAAGTTCTGGCCGGTATGTGGGAATTTAAAAAGAATAACACTTTTGGTGCTCTGGCATTTACCACCTATGGATCATTTTGGCTTGGATTAGGTACAACGGTTATTTTAGAAAAAGTTGGAATCTTGAATTTTGGTGCCTCTGGGCATGCAGCCATAGGACTTTATCTGGTAGCCTTTGCAATTTTTAATACCTATATGTTAATCGGGACTTTTAGAATTAATAACGCTTTGCTTGCTGTTTTTTTCTTCTTAGAAATTACATTTATACTCTTAGCTTTAGCAGAATTCGGTATTATTTCTAGTGTCCCCGGAGGTTTTTGTGGCTTAATTACCGCAGCTTGCGCTTGGTATGCCTCGGCAGCCGGTATTCTTAATCCACTATACGGACGGGCACTGTTACCTATCGGACCTCGTGGAATAGTTCCAAAGGCTAAACCTGAAAAGGGTTATGGGCATAAAAGTCTTAATCAAATGTAATTCATTATGTGTCCAAGTAAAAAACAATAACACACCAGGGTCTTGACCTTAGTGTGTTATTGTTTTTTGCTTCCTGATTTTAAGTGTTCAGTTGCTGACAACTGCGATTATGACAATGTTAGCATATAATCCACTCAAGTTGAAGTTCAATACTCGATCTAAATTAGTTTCTTTT
>DHJG01000143.1:8735-14491 GCA_002404215.1 Desulfosporosinus sp. UBA4726 | reverse complement strand
CTATTACGCCATGAACATTTTGACATCGTCTTCAACGTTGGTGATGCCAGCAATACCGAAGTTCTCCACCAAGACCTTGACCACATTAGGAGACAAGAAACCCGGTAGTGTCGGTCCTAAGTGAATGTTTTTCACACCCAAGGAGAGAAGGGCTAGTAAAACGATAACCGCCTTTTGCTCGTACCAAGCGATGTTATATGAGATTGGGAGTTGGTTAATATCATCCAGGCCGAAAACTTCTTTGAGTTTCAAGGCTACCACTGCTAAGGAATAAGAGTCATTACATTGGCCCGCATCGAGTACTCTCGGAATTCCGCCGATGTCCCCTAGGTTCAGTTTATTATATTGGTATTTTGCGCACCCAGCTGTCAGGATCACGGTGTCTTTAGGCAATGCTTGCGCAAAGTCAGCATAATAGTCACGACTCTTCATGCGACCGTCACACCCAGCCATGACGAAGAAGCGCTTAATAGCTCCAGTTTTCACAGCATCTACGACCTTATCAGCGAGCGCTAAGATTTGATTGTGAGCGAAGCCACCGACAAGTTCGCCAGTTTCGATTTCTGTGGGTGCTGGGCATTTCTTAGCGTGGGCGATGAGTGCAGAGAAATCCTTAGCTTTGCCGTCTACGCGCTCTGCGATGTGCTTAACCCCTTCGAAGCCGACCACGCCCGTTGTGTAGACACGGTCTTTATAGGAATCCTTCGGTGGAACGAGGCAGTTGGTGGTCAAGAAGATCGGTCCATTAAAGGATTCGAATTCTTTGACTTGTTTATGCCAAGAATTTCCGTAGTTACCGACAAAGTTCTCATATTTCTTAAAGGCTGGATAGTAGTGAGCTGGGAGCATTTCGCCGTGTGTATAGACATCCACTCCGGAACCTTCCGTTTGGATCAGCAATTCTTCGAGGTCTTTCAGATCGTGACCGCTGATCAAAATGGCTGGGTTGTTTCTAACTCCGAGGTTTACCTTAGTAAGTTCTGGATTACCGTAGGATGTGGTGTTAGCTTTATCGAGTAAGGCCATCACATCAACCCCAAATTTACCGGTTTCTAAAACGAGGGCAACAAGGTCACCAGCGACGAGTGTATCATCTAATGTAGCTGCCAGGGCTTTTTCGATGAAGGCGAAGATACCTGGCTCTTTGTATTCAAGAGTATACGCATGTTCAGCATAAGCGGCAATCCCTTTTACGCCATAGATGATCAATTCTCTGAGTGAGCGAACATCTTCATTCTCCGTAGCTAAGACACCAACGAGGGCTGCTTTTGCTTCGAACTCAGCGGCAGGTGCCGTCCAAGTTGCTGCATCATTTAGGTTCGCCGGAATTGTGCCACCCGCTTTAAGAATGTCTTGTTTAAGTTCTTCGCGGAGTTTGAGACCTTCTTGAATTCGTTCCACAAAACGGCTTGCATCAAAGTTCGCATTGGTAATCGTGCTAAAGAGACTTTCCATGATGAATTTATCAATATCCGGACGGACAATACCAAGTTCACGCGCTTGAACCGCATAAACGGAGATCCCTTTGAGAGTATGGATCAGAAGGTCTTGCAATTTGGCAACATTTTCAGTTTTACCACATACCCCTTTAATCGTACAACCGGTCCCTTTAGCCGTTTCCTGACACTGATAACAAAACATACCCATTTCTGTTTCCCCCTAAATTTTTATTTAAATTTTTACTAAACTCGATTTAACTACGCTTATCTTACATCAACTCTGTGTATAGTACTGTGATTAGAGCGATTCTTTTGGTGTGAGAAAACTCACACCCTATTTCTGGAAACATGACATGTTCATCTGGGATTTCTACACCATTCCGATGAAACTTCACTCGCTCAGACCATTCATATAACCGATAGCCATCACCTTTCCACCGCAAAACCAATCCAAGTATCATTATTATACAAAAGTAAGGACAAAGTTTATTTGCCTATAGCAAACAGATTTATTGTCCTCCACATATTGCCGATATTAGCATATACTCAATAAATTTTAAATATTTTGTCTAGATCATAACACTAACTACTACATTAAAGATACCTATTTCGTGAATCCAACAAATGAATTTTAAGGCAGAAAATAAAAAGGCATCGGGTTGTAACCCGATACCATGAAGCACTTTATGCGCGAGAATCAATTATCACAAGAGTAAACACTCTGAGTCTTACAAGATATTGTTTCCTTTCGATTCCCAACTCGGTCGGAAATGTTCGGCTCATTATGAACCTTATATTCCATTATCCTTAGCGTATAAATAGCCAATCCGGCTACGGCAAAGAAAATTGTTAATACAAAAAAGCTCGTAGCTAAAGATGAATTAATAGTGTAATCATATGTATTTACCTGTTCGATAATTGCGTTCTTGTAGACCAACGTCTTCGAATACCCTATTCCAAAGGATAATAAGGAGAAAAGATAACAAATCAAAGTTGCGTTTCGCATTAATGCACCTCCATCTGATAAATGAATTTAGTTTGTCCCAGAGGACCTTTATCGTGCTCGATTAACCACCGTTCACATAACGCAATGCAATAAGTCATACGACTTTAATCAGCACATATATTTGTTATTCGACGAACCTTTGTTCTATTATAACCATATTGTGTGTAAATATCAATGAAAATTTTTACACACCTGAACTTCGCTCTGGTGTGTATGAGATCGTTAAGCCATACCCCCCTGCGACCGATGAAAGGGATAAAATTATTATTGAAGTACACAATAATAATTTTAGAAGAGCTAATCTTATGCGAATAGTTTTCTTTTATATTACTTGGCAAATAAAGGTTGAATGGCGTTGGTGCGAATGGTAAGATGTAAATATTGAACGCGAATTAAGTATTATTTTCACTTTATGAAGGAGGAATTAGATGCTTTTGCCACTTAGCCAACTACCAGAACTAAGTCCAAATCGTCAAGCTTTTCCCTTGATTAAGGAATTTATCTCGAGAAGCGAACTGCTTCAGGTTAAGGTTCACGAGCAAAAAAACGGGGTGACAGTGATCGACTGCGGCGTTCACGTTGAGGGCGGTTGGGAAGCCGGGATTTTGTTCTCTGCAGTTTGCCTCGGAGGGCTAGCCCAAGTTAAACTGCAATGGTCGGAATTCGATGGGTTACGCTGGCCGTCGGTTGAAGTGGTCACAGATCACACAGTACGAGCATGCATGGCATCCCAGTATGCAGGTTGGCCTATTAAAATTGGCAAGGGGTTGACCATGGGTTCTGGTCCGGCATGCGCCATTGTTCATAAGGGCAGCCTATTCCGAATGTTAGGTTATGAAGATCATTCCGAGACTGCGATTATCTGCTTAGAGGGTAGGGATCTGCCATCAGAAGAAATGATTGAACATATTTTAGAGGAGTGTCACTGCGATCCCGCCAATCTCTATATCTTAGTTGCGCCAACTACATCCCTGGTGGGATCTGTTCAGGTAGCTGCACGGGCCTTGGAAACAGGCTTATTTAAACTCCGGCGATTGGGCTATGACTTAGGAAAGGTCGTTTCTGGTTGGGGGATTTGTCCGATTCCGCCCGTAGCGCACGATACCCTGAGTGGCTTAGGTCGGACGAATGATGCGATTTTCTATGGTTCAACGGTACTCTATAACCTTCGTGATGACGATGAAACGCTGGAACATGTAGTGAAGCAAGTTCCGTCCTGTTCTACTCGTGAATATGGGCGCGCATATATGGAAACACAGTCTGCTTATAAGAATTTTTTCAATCTAGACCCAGATCAGTTTACTCCGGCAGAAGTCTGGCTATGTAATTTGAACAGTGGTCGCTCGTTCCAAGCCGGAGCCTTACGTCCAGATCTTTTACGGAGATCGTTTGGGTTAGAAACTAACTCATGTAAATAGCTTATTGAGGGAACTTCGTATTGTGCGAAGTTCATTTTGTTATTTCAACAGAAAAATCCTGTATTAGCAACTTGGTAAACTAATTGCGTTGCAAAAAAAACGCCCTCCTAGAGCATATCAGCTTAGAAGGGTTAGCCACCTGTAATAATTAAAGTATAGCAAAGTTCGTTGTCGACTGATTTTTGTTATTAGCGTTGTCACCTCGGAAGTATCGATTACTTCATTATATTCATGGGGATTTCTATGGTTGCGATTTTAGTCATAGAACTTAGAGGATCAGGGATAATCGCTAAATCAAATGTCTGGGCTCCCTTTAATACCTCATACCCTAATTCACCAGTCATCTTTTCTCCAGCTTTAATTGTGCCATCGATCGCGTTCTTAACTGCTAGTGCGGCTCCCATACTAAATTCCTGCATCCTGCCATCTTTATCTTTAAGTTTAAAACCTATCATATTCCTAATCTCGGCATCAGCACTTCCCTGATTTTCTATAGTCACATTCACGAGAAGAAAGGTTTTACCAATCCCTGGTAACTTGACAAAATTAATATCGTCATCCGCAGTCCTTACGCTATTTATTTTATATTGCAAATTTCCGATTTTAAAAGTCTCTCCCAAAATATACGTTTCTTGCTGAGTCACGGTTGGAATTTGCTCCGATTGAGATTGTGGTGCGTTAGTGTAGGCCTTTGTCGCTAAAGCGCCACCCCCTAAAAAGAGCATCATCGGAACTAGGAGGACAAGCAAGCTATATTGAATCTGAGAACAATACTGACGTTGCCTTCTTACCTTACGTGTCGCTACAAATGTCCACATGTTCTTTGTCCTCCTCTTCGCTTTAGAGTGTTAACTAATAACGGAAACTGTTGCTAACACCCTGTTAATTGAAGAGTAGCACGAAGACAAGTATCTTGTCTATAGACCATATGCATGGCACTATTAATTTAATATATGACCAATTCAATTAGCATCAGATTATTGTGTCGAAATTTAGCAGATTTTACATTTTCGCCTTAGCGAGCATCTATTAGCAATGTCTATTAAGGAGATAAGTATAAACTATGATAATTATTTCTTATTATAGTTTATACTTCCCCGTTTTAGATTTATACTACTTTTGTTCTTAGTTTTGGGTTTTAATGAAGACTAGATTTCTTCCTTTTGAAGATAATTACGTTATAACCGTGTTGTCTATGTGTATGAATATTTTAGATCACCTAAATGTTTAAGAGGGAGGTTGCTAAGTGCCTGGTAGTACAATTCTTGAAATTGACCTAGACAAGATTAAATATAACACCGCTCAGGTGGTCGAACGATGCCACAGAAAAGGGATAGCCGTCATTGGCGTTACCAAAGGATTTAGTGCGATCCACCAAATTGTCTCTGCTATGGTGGAAGGTGGAATTGATGGCCTAGCAGATTCTAGGATCGAAAACATTATTGAACTTAGAGAAAAAGGATTTACTCAACCAATTACTTTGCTGAGGATTCCACGTCTAAGCAACGTTATGCAGGTTGTTCAGTATACCGATACTAGTATTAATTCAGAAATAACGGTAATTGAAGCCTTAGCTAAAGCTGCCAAAGAATTAAAAAAAATACATAAGGTAATTCTAATGGTGGATGTTGGTGACCTTCGCGAAGGGGTACTTCAGGAAAATGTGCTTGATATTGCAAAGCAGATTACTCATTTCAAAGAAGTTAAACTAGTCGGACTTGGAACAAATATGGGTTGCTTTGGTGGAATCCTGCCTAGTTCTAATAATCTTGGGGTCTTAGTGGAATTAGGACGTGCCGTCGAAAACCAATTAGGCTTTAAACTCGAGATTATTTCAGGTGGTGGCACCTCAACGTTATTGTTAATAGGCAATCATGAAGTCCCGGCCGGAGT
>DHJG01000143.1:1200-8632 GCA_002404215.1 Desulfosporosinus sp. UBA4726 | reverse complement strand
CACCAGGATGCATTCCAACTGAGAGCTGAAGTAATCGAAGTTAAATCCAAGCCGTCGCTGCCGACTGGGACGATTGGTCGGGATGCTTTTGGTAATATCCCAGAATTCAAAGATATCGGAATTCGAAAAAGAGCCATTGTCGCAATGGGGAAACAGGATGTCAATATAGAAGGAATTCGTCCTGTGGACAATCGTATAAGGATAATGGGGGCTAGTAGTGACCATCTGATCGTTGATATTGAGGACTCTGAACACGCGATAAAGGTTGGGGACTCGATTGCATTTTCTTTAGCCTATTCCGGATTGCTCTCAGTCAGTGATTCCAAGTATGTGCGGAAACTCTTCAAGGGGAATTCTATTCCATCCGATGGAATCTGAAGAAAAGTTCACAAAGGAGGAGCCCATGATTGAATTAGTGCAAACAATGGATCCTGAAATTATTGCGCGTTTAGTTCAGATAGAAACAGAAGCCTTCGGAGTGGGAGGATTAACTGTATGGAATCTCGAGCCACTCATAAGACACGGCCGTGTTTATGTCTATCGATTGGGCAACGAAATTGTTGGTTTAGTCCACTATATGTTAGATTGGGATCATCCCCAAAAAGCGTATATGGTCGGAGTTTCTATATCTGAAAACTCACGTGGACAAGGAATAGGGGCTAAACTACTTATTGAGAGCTTCGAAGCTTTATCCAAAGAAGCTATTGAAGAAGTGGAACTAACCGTGGACCCGAATAATCTTGCGGCTGTAACGCTTTATGAAAGCAAGTTGGGATTCTTGGTGACAGATTTCAAGCATAATGAGTACGGCGAGGGCGAAGGAAGATTGGTGATGAAACTTAGCTTAGCTAACTTTCTGAATAAAGACGTTCCCAAATAATAACGGTTTCGAAATATGAGCTTTTAAATATTGGTTTTTAATTACCTGATCGAACCCCAACACGAGATGACTTTCAGCTTAATTACACTACTTATGCTTTCAGAAATTTAGCGAACCTGAAAGACACCACTTTAGATTTACTCCCTAAGTATAATAAAAGAAGCGAACCCTAAAATTCCTTAGGGTTCGCTTCACCATGTTGCTATCCGACAATGGGGCAGAAATGAATGAGTTTACTCTGCTTTTTGAAGAGAAGGAGAATCTGTAGAAGGTTTACGACCGCAGCCTCTTTTTGGCCCAAGACCATGAAATTCGCCTTTGTCGATATCCTGTTCGATCCTTTGTTGACGTTCTTGCATGGCGTTCTTGATTTTTTCGGCTTTTGATTGATCCAGTATTCCGGCCTCGACTTCCTTATCAATAATCTGAATTTTAATGCTGGTCATTTGCTGAGTGAGGGTTTTAATCTCCTTCAATTTGCTTTGATCAACAGCCCCCAAGGCAGGCACGGCGCTTAGAAACAACAAAGCCAAAGTCAAAATGCTTACAGCCAATCTTCTCATTTACCAGTCCTCCTCATTCATTTTATTTGCCGGAAACAATCTTAGAATGCCCAATTAGTATGTTGCTATTACAACTCAATCTATTTTTTTATTCTTTTTATAGCCAGTGATATTTACTTGAGCAATATAATCCTTGCTTTCATTAAACACATCGACATTATAATGGGCAATTTTTGCAGATGCCGATACCTCTTTGGCTTCAGCAATTAACGTTTTTCCTTTAGATGCTTTAAAATAGACTATATTAGCATTGAGTCCTACGGTTACCTGTCCACTTGCATTAGCTGCGGCTGCAAACGCAAAATCTGCTAACGTAAAGATGGCTCCCCCTTGAATCATATTTACACCATTTAAGTGTTTCTCCAAAACTTCCATTTTCGCCATAGCGTATCCAGTCTCCATTTTCACAAGTTCTATGCCCATAAAACTAGCAAAGCGATCGTTTTTAATAATTTTCGTTTGTTCATCGTCCATGTAAATCTTCACCCTCCTTTTTTCTAATCATATGCTTCATAAAAAAGTACCCTGCACTACTAAGAGAACAGGGTAGACTTAATTTAATTTAAACTATTATTAATTAAATACCCTTCTCAATCTCATAAAAAGGCTTGATATAGCTCTTGTCATTAGCTATCTGCATAGTTTATTGAAATATGTGTTGCGTCACAAAACGGCGTATTTCTTGATTTTCCACAGCGACAAAGAGCTACTCTATTTCTTAGTTCATAAACATAACCGTCTGAAGATTCAATTGGGATATTTCCTTTAACAGAAATTGGCCCACTGGCTTGTTTTTCAGGATCCTGAAGTATCTCAATGGAAGGTTCGTATTCGGGTTCAATCGCTTTTCCTGATTTATCATAGGCAACTAATCTTCCCGTTGGACACTCAGAGGCAGCTGTAATTGCCTCTTCTCTGTATATTGGATTATGAGAGTTTTCGGTAAGATCCCATACTTTTCCGTGTTCTCTGTGACAGAAACGGGTAAATGCACATCGATTATCATCTAGAAGGTAGAGATCCGGTCCCTCAGTTAACTCCGCCCTGTCTTCATACGTTTCCCTCGATGCCTTCTCAGCTCCATTAAAGCCCGTTTTTTCATGAGAGTTATCACAAAAGGGGGCCTTTTTCGATTTACCGCAACGGCACAGTGCATATTCTTCAGCCTGAGGTAATATACGTCCATCCATAAGTACATTTATTTTGCCTTTAGAAACTATGATCTTTTCAGACAAAGGGACGTTCCCTGTGACTAGATATGGTCCATTCTTTAAGATTTTAATGTTACACTTCTTTTGATGGTTCATCATGTTTAATATCCTTCAATTTCTTGCGTGATTTAATTTCTTGATCCGTTAAAATATCGACATAAGCCGTTAAGAGTTGATCTTCAGCTGCGCAACTTTGCTGGTAATACCAGTCTCGGATAATTTTATTGATTTCAGCATCAGTACCCTCCGCTTTATAGGGATACACAGCGAGAAGTTTATTGGTTTCCTTCTCTCTTAATCCTAACTTTTCAGCACTTTCAAAGTCCATAAATCTACCTCCATATTTCTATCCTGTATAGCCCCAGCACAACCAATTTTATAAAAAGTTTGCGATAGATTTCTTTGGTGAAATCACTAATTAGCTTTCCCTCTTGATCAATTTCTTATTAGCACTGGTTATGATTCGAAACTATTCTGCTTGGTTTAATTATATAGTCTCTACTTACTGGAGAGTCAACTTATGATGTCTATTTTGACGCACTTAAAGCCTTTATCAATTGTTGGCTTTTTTTATCGGGATCTGTATTTCTGTAAGATGTTTGTCTTTGCTTTTGGTAACAAGGTTATCGATAATAACCCTTTCCACCGCATCACCAATAATCACATAATCATATTCTTGAATATAATCCATCAACTGATGGTAGTATTTTGTGGATTGACAAAAATCCTCTCTATAGTAAATGCAAGCATATTCACCTTCTTCTATGACTTCCACAAAGGGATTATGGTCGACATGCTCTTCAGGTAGAATAAAGATGGCATTATATTCCCCGAAAATTCTATTTTCCAGTGCACTCTGGCTGATGGTCAAGCCCACCATTCCGACAAAAATAGAAGAAGATTTAAACGATTTCTTTTCCAGCTCCTTTAGTAAAATTTCCAGTTCAGGGCGATTGTTAATTTTCTGTCTAATGCACAAAGTTCTTCGGCTAGGCAACCTTTTTATAAAAACCTGCCCTACTGCCTTAACTTGCAAGGCCTCCTCGATTTCCTGAATGCGTTTCTCAAAACGGTTTTTCATTAAGCTCATTCTCTCAATTTTTTGAATGTTAACGGCTTGCTGCTCTCTTAACAATCTTAACAAATCCTGTTCATCGCCAGATTCTATATGGTGCTTTATGGTTTTTAAAGATAGACCTAAATATTTAAGATAGTTGATCGTGTTTAAGAGCTCAAATTGTTCCGTTGAATAATAACGATAACCACTGTCCAAATTGACCTTGGAGGGACGAAATAGGCCTATTTGCTCATAATATCTGAGAGTTCCTATAGGGATATTATGGATCTTGGACATTTCACCGATCGAAAATTGATATTTCATAGCGCCCCGTCCTCCTGCCTCAGTTTGCTCAGCGTGGCTCTTTATTTATTGGACATGCAAAATGAGTATGCTCTCTTCAAACATACTCTAGTTACAACCCTACCCTCATTTTATCATGTGCGAAAACATATCGTTCAACTATTCCATGCTAAGTTCTATTCAAACTCCCACAAATCTAGGCTTAAATTTCCATGCTGAAAAATACTCTTGAGTAGTTTAGGCTTTTCCTTTGCAGTTCTTGTCCCCAAGGCAATTAGCAAATTAAGAAAATGCTCATTTCTCGGTACCGCTAATCTTGCATTAGGCGCTGAATGCTGGTAATCAAAGATTGCATCCAAATCCCAATTCTGTACTTTATCTGTAATCCAGTTGTTAAATTCACTTGCCCAACCATCAATGTTTTTTGCATTAAATTTAATATCCCTTAAATTATGAACGATTCCTCCGCTACAGATAATAAGATAATTTTCATCTTTTAGTTTGCCTAAACTCTGGCCAATTTTGTATTGCTCTAGAGGGCTGAGTTCTGTATTTACGGACATTGTGACTACAGGTATATCGGCTTCTGGATATAATAATTTGAGCATTGTCCAAGCACCGTGGTCAATGCCTCGATTCGAATCCAGTTTACTCGGAATATGGTTATCTTTCAAAGTGCTTTGAATTTCGTGAGCTAAACCAATATCGCCTGTTACTGGATAAGTCGTTTTGTACAATTCATTTGGAAACCCATAGAAATCATAGATCATTTCATAGTTTTGAGAACTACCAATTAATTGAACCGGTGACTCCCAGTGAGCCGAAAATATAATAATTCCTTTAGGCTTAGCAATCGTCTTCGGATAGCTCTTTAGAAAATCGGTAAACGCATTTTCTTCCCAAATTATTGTTGGAGCGCCATGTCCAACAAAGATTGATTTAATCATATAAACATCGCCTCTGCTAAAGATTCAAACGGAAACTTTATTTAGTTTTCACATCGAGCAATTAGATCTTTATCCTAAGCCCTAAAAGATTCGAAAAAGCTATTACTTGTTCAGGATAAACAATACATCCATCTAGATCATCGATGGTTACCCCTAACCCATCTAGTTTGCAACTACTTAAATCAATTCCATTTAGTTTTGTTCCTAACATTCCGGTTTGTTGTAAATTAGAATCGTTAAAACCTATTTTGGCAAACTTAGATTTATAGAAATCAGCACTACATAATATACTGTTACTAAAATTCACTTGTTTACAATCCGAAAAACGAAATAAAGCATAACTTCCATTGCAGTTTTCAAACAGGACATTTCGCAGGGCAGATTCACTCATATTTGTTCCCACCATTTTGCAGTTGATCATCTCTACTCTATGTAGAACTGACTCGCTTAAGTCCATATTTGATAAGTCACAGTTTTCAAAGCGAATATCTGTTAAATCAAGGTATTTAAAGGACACCTCTATAAAGGTTACATTTCTAAAAATCATTTCTTTAAAGGATACATGACCAGCAGTCTGATTCTCAATCAAGCAATTATTAATAATCCCTCTCGTAAAAGAGTCCTCTGCTTGGATCGTCTTTTCCAGGGATAGTCTCTCTAACTCCTTTGGGAGATCGGGGGGTACTATTTTTATGCGTGAATTTTTATCTTCCAATTACAATAAGCCTCCCCGTTTGAGCTAATACTGGTATAGCTTTTTATTTCTTAACGATGTTTGAAGAATACTACAAAGCTTCTTAATGGTCAATGAGGGGAGCCATTCGAGAATAAAGAAAAGTTGCACTTATACTACCTAAATTAGGCTACTCAAAAATTATACTTTCAGCCATAAGAATAGCCCATTCTCATTCATCAGTGGTGCTGTTAGCGGCATGGGAGTCTGTAAAGTACAAAAATAGGAGACGCACTGGCGTCCCCCTCAAGCTAAAGCTAAATATAATTTCAACGATTTACATTAGATATCATGTTGCACCGACCTAATTGACCCAAGTCAGAGCCCTATAAAGAGCCGCTGCAACTTCGGCGCGGTTCAGTACTTCATGAGGGGCGAGTACCTGCCCCTCTACCTTAAGTATACCCGTACCGCTGGCAAGAGCAATATAGCCTAAGGCATCTGCGCTGATTTCAGCAGCGTCCTGAAAATTAACCTGATACGTATCTTTCAGTTCCGCTAACTTATTCAGCTGAATATAGCGAAGTAAAACTTTAGCCAACAGTTCACGATTCATATTATCCCCAGGCTTAATATCTTCTTTCAACCAACCTAACTCTTTGGCTTTAGTTATAACCTCACTATCCGTCAAACTAGTATTTCCCGACAACCCAAAACGACTCAGATACATCGCCCGCAACAGCGAAGCAATGCTCATCTTATCAAGCGGTTTAAAGCTGTCACCAAACTCACCAAATAACCCAGCTTGCCCAAGGGCTACAATCTCATGTGCTTCGTTAACCCCAGTCAAATCTGTGAAGTTATAAGGTTTTGGCCCTTTTTCCAGCGGCTGTCCTTGATAATCCAATAATTCGCCACTTTTGGCATCCATTGTATTGGAAAGTGGAATGCTCGGATCTGGCCCGACTGGCAGATAGACTAAGCGCAAATTTCCCGGCAATCCTTTAGAGTAGATACGAACATACACTAGCGTCAAAGGGCGTACTTTTAGAAAAGACTCTACCGCTCTATCTTTGCTGAGAACCCCAGAAAGACCAGGCAAATCAGATTCCGACCAATTAAGTTCATAACCTGTGATTACGCCAGCCGCCGGTTCAATATTGACAGTCATCCCATTACCCGGAAAATCTACACCATTAGCCACTCTATGATAGGAAAAATATTGGTTATTCCAAGGTTCAGGACTTATTTTAGCATTAGAGCTATTTTCGGTGTCCAAACCAACTTGACTAAATCGGTTGGGCTGGACACGTTTCAGAAATTCCTCTGCCAGCTTTTGCAGTGCGCTCTGGTCGAGTGTCGTCTCAGGCTTTTCTGTTGGAGGATAAGAGATATTAAAACCCAACAACTCACCGTTTGCGGCGCTGACCCTGGCACTTAGGTATTGCGGTTTTCCTTCCCCATTTTCGGACCCCGTGTTGCTCCAGTCAAAGCTCCAGACGTGCATATCAGCGTTACGCCAGTCAGTACCCAGATTTGCGCTACGCAGCGTTAGATTATCCGGAATCCCAATCCAACGTTGTACTGCGCTAATGGCCTCATCACGCTTAAGGAGCTTAGCCGTGCGTTCCACCTCTTGTTGTTCCTGAGGACTTAGCACCGGCGCCCCTTTGGAATCCGAGGCAGCCCCATTCTCTTTAGCACTACCCATTCCGCCAATTCCTGACGAACCAGTTGCCAGCCAATCTTCCGGGCCAAGCTGAAGTGGTTCACCTGTCAAGGCATCGATGGCCCCTCC
>DHJG01000143.1:0-1032 GCA_002404215.1 Desulfosporosinus sp. UBA4726 | reverse complement strand
TTAAAAAAAGGTGCCGTTACAAACGCCTGCTGTGCCTGGGCGACGTTAATCACATCCTTAACCTCGGGTGCTTTCACCTCGCTCCAGTTAAAATTATAGGAAGTGATGTACCCACCAGTGCTCGATACCTGTACATTCACCCCGTTGCTAAGAAAAGGCAAGTCGTTAATAAGCCGTTCGTATTGAAACGAATAATTAACTGGGCTGTAATTGCTCAGTGGCACAATCATTTGCTCACTCGGAAGAAGTCGTAATTGTCCAGCACGTTCACCCAATAGACGAGCCAGCAATTTGTTGCTAATTTCTTGAGCCCCTAATTTAGAAATAGCAGGCAGTGCCCCACTGTTGCTAGATTGTTCATCGCTTTTCCAATTGTTCATGCTCATTATATCACCGTTTAATGCGCTCACATCAGCCGAAAAGTTCGCCTGTCGTCCCGTTGTAGAATTCCAGTGCAGAGACCAAACCTGCTGATCATCGTTTGTGTTATATGTAGAATTAAAATCAGTATACTCACTAGGCACGTCAAAGTAAGTTTTAACGATCAAAATCGCTTTCTCCAGTGTGATTTGAGGCATAGCCAACGTCTGCCCAGCAGACGATGAACTACTTTCCCCTGCCAAAGCTACTGGTCCAGAAATCATTTGTACCAACATTAATCCAACCCCGATCACAGCTAGGATATGACTCCAAATTTTCTGCATACTATCCTCCACCTTTCCTTTCCCTTCTCCTCTTCTAAGCTAACACCGGCTTTCACCCCACGATCCTAATAACCCAGTCCTCTCTATACTTTCTGATAACCTCTATATCTGTCTCCTCCTCTTCAACTTGAGTGCTCTGCTCTCAATCCTTTCCGCTAATGTAATAGACGTACTTATGATGGGGTTTCTGACAAAAAATTTATCGACCTCTTTCTACATTTTCCGCAGTAGATTATTTTGTCCCTTTCTACCCCTTAGGACTTTAGGTATCGGTATTAACGCCTGTGATTTGAAAAATCACTATTGTGGCACTGTGTGGTAGAATCTG
>DHJG01000061.1:1357-3266 GCA_002404215.1 Desulfosporosinus sp. UBA4726 | reverse complement strand
AACGCTCCTCCCCGTCGGCCTAATCCCGTCGCGCGCGCACAAAAAGCTCCAACTATTTTTTCAAGCGTGGGTCCAAAATATCTCGTAACCCATCACCAAAGAGATTCAACCCCAAAACAGTCAAGGAAATTGCAATACCGGGAAAGTAGATCATGTAGGAGGCATTGTTGATAAAACGACGCCCGTGGGCAATCATGTCGCCCCATTCTGCCTGTGGAGGCTGAACTCCCAAGCCCAGAAACCCTAGCGCAGCAGCTTCCAAGATGGCTGTCGACATTCCTAAGGAAACTTGTACGATCAAGGGTGCTAAGACATTGGGCAGGATATGACGGAGAATTTGCCTCACAGAGCCAGCTCCTATTGATTTGGCAGCTTCCACATATTCTTGGGAGCGGACAGCAAGTACCTGTCCACGCACGATCCGGGCATAAACTGGAATTCCGACGATCCCAATCGCAACCATGGCGTTTCCTACGCCGCGTCCCAGTCCCGTCATAATCGCAATGGCTAAGAGAATCGATGGAAAGGCTAAAAGAATATCGGTAAAGCGCATGATGACATCATCCCACACTCCCCCAAGGTAGCCAGCGATCAGGCCCAAAGCTGTACCCACTGTGAAAGATATTCCAACCGCGATAACACCCACCATCAGGGAAACTCTGGCCCCAAAAAGCAGCCTAGACAGAATATCTCGCCCAAATTCATCTGTTCCAAACCAATGGGCTGCAGATGGTGTTTGCAAGCTAGCGCTTAAATTCGTCTGAAGGTGATCATACGGTGCGAGTAACGGAGCAAAAATGGCAATGAAAATCATGAAGAGAAAAATGAAGAGCCCCACCACCGCCATCTTGTTACGAAAGAAGCGACGCAAAAGAAATTGTGAGGTTTCCGCCTTGTCCTCCAGCGGTTCCAGTTGAGTGGTTTGTATTTCTGATGAAGACATAGGTTATCCCTTCCTTTAAGCGTAGTGAATCCGCGGATCAATGAACGCATAAAGGAGATCCACGACCAAATTTACCAGAACGTAAACAGAGGCACTTAGGAGTACTGTCCCCTGAACTAAGGGGAAATCCGAGTGGTCAATCGCCATAAACGTCAATGAACCAACGCCAGGCCAGGAGAAGATTGTCTCGGTGAGTACTGCACCACCTAGCAGACTACCAAATTGTAAGCCGATCACTGTGATGATCGGAATCATTGCATTCTTAAGCGTGTGCTTGAGGATAACCGACCGATTACTTAACCCTTTGGCCCTAGCTGTACGAACATAGTCCTGACGAATCACTTCGAGCATACTAGAACGGGTCATCCGGGCAATGACAGCTGTTGAGGATGCCCCCAAGACAACGGCAGGCATTATAATGTGACGCAAAGTATCACCCAACGCTCCCCAACTTCCTGTTTGAAAACCGTGAATAACGCTGTCAATAAGAAAAATTTTCGTATACACAACCATATCTGTTGTTGGCCCCAGTCGGCCACTCGTGGGAAGCCAGCCTAAGCGTACCGCAAAGACGTCAATGAAAATGAGTCCCAGCCAAAAAATCGGCATTGATACTCCGAGAAGAGCGCCCAACATACTCAAATAATCCACTGTGGAGTATTGTTTGACAGCTGATATAATCCCAACCGCAATCCCCACTAATGAGGCCAATAACAACGCTACGACCGTGAGTTCAATAGTAGCTGGGAAACGCGACGTGACCTCTTTAATGACGGGCTCTTTAGTAAATAATGACCTCCCCATATCTCCAGTTACAGCACCACCGATAAAGTGCCCAAACTGAACATAAAGTGGGTCATTTAACCCCAGTTCTTGTCTAAGTGCCTCTTGTTTCTCCACTGTAGCATGTTGTCCCAAAATAACAGAGGTGGGATCGACTGTAAAGACATGCAAAACGAGGAATAC
>DHJG01000061.1:0-1206 GCA_002404215.1 Desulfosporosinus sp. UBA4726 | reverse complement strand
GTAATCCTTAATTCGCTCGCTTTTATCTGAACTTTGTTGTGCCTTCATCAGCAGTGCATCATATTCAGGATTATTGTATTTGGCATCATTCAAGCGACCATTTCCGATTTGACTGGAATGAAGTAAGGCATACAAGAAGTTATCTGGGTCCCCATTATCACCTGTCCAACCATACAGAAACGCTTCCGCTTTTCCGTTCTTCACATTTTCTTTATGCTCTTTCCAAGCTGCCGAGGTGATATTCACTGTGACTCCAACCTGCTTCAAGTATCCTTGAATCGCCGTTGCCAAACTGTCTCCGCCGACAGCGTTATACGGACGTGGGTTTGGATAGCTGATGAGTTCGAAGCTTAAGTTATTATCGTAACCAGCTTCTTTCAGAAGTTGTTTGGCCTTTACCGGATCATACGCATAGGGTTTCAAATCCTTATCATAACCAAAAAGGATCGAAGGCAATGGACCGTTAGCAACTACAGCATTTCCCTTATAAAGGCTTTTAACCATTTCTTCGCGGTTAATGGCCATGGAAATCGCTTCACGAACTTTAGGGTCATTAAACGGTTTACGGTCTGCACGCAATCCCATGTAGTTAATATTCATACCAGGAGACGTACTAAAGTTGAGCTTGGCATCCCCTTTTAGACGTTCAACATCATTCGGATCGATGCCATCAATGATATCCGCTTCGCCGGCCATAAGTTTATTGGCTCGTACAGAATTCTCTTTGACCACTTCAAAGATAAGTTTATCGACTTTGGGCTTGCCATCCCAATAATCTTTGTTAGCGGTAAGGGTGATTTTAGAGTCTTTTTCCCAACCAGCAAAGACAAATGGGCCTGTTCCAACAGGATTTGAGCCGAAGTCTTTGCCTGACTTTTTAATGGCTGTCGGAGAACCAATAGGAGCACTCAACGACATAGCCAAGTTCAATAGGAAGGGGGCGTAGGGGGTCTTTAACACAAATTTGACGGTATTTTCGTCCACTGCAACTACTTTGTCCACCATACCAAGCGTAAAGTCGGCATAGGGCATGTCTGCCGTTGGATTCGGCGGGAGCTGTCGCTCCACATTAAACTTTACAGCTTCGGCATTAAATGGCGTCCCATCAGTGAATTTAACCCCTTTACGAAGTTTAAACGTCCACTCTTTTCCGTCTGTAGATGTAGTCCACTCTGTAGCTAGAGACGGCTCCACTTCCGTAGAACC
>DHJG01000028.1:2553-3748 GCA_002404215.1 Desulfosporosinus sp. UBA4726 | reverse complement strand
CAAGAACAAACTTGCAGTTGATATTAAATCTACTGAACAGAGAAAGAAATAAAAGGGGTTATGGCTTTTTAAAAAACCGGAGTTTAAAAGCAAGGAGTGTTTATGATTAATGCGAGATATTTTTTTTGAGAGAAATATTCTATGAAAAATTGTGACTCAAAGTGTATGAAAGACCTAGAAATATTCCAGAAATTAAACGAATCGGAAAAAGCTCAAGTTCTTAAACTTGCTCGTGGAAAGCGAGGAAGGTAAGGTTTTACTTTATAAAATATCCGAAGATGTGGACGGCATTCGTACCAATGCGTAGAATATTCTTTCACTTGACTCAAAAACGTGGTGGAAAATGAGGAACACCAGCACAACGTTTAGGAATGACTGACCGTCAATTTTCCGAGGAGACATTATATTTTCGTTAAACCTGATAAGCAGGTTTCAGTAATTCATTAAAAATACCAAGTGGATACTTCCTCAACAGTGGCACGGTCCGGCTGTGGCGGATTTTGGGCAGGATAGCCAATAGCACATCCATCTAATCTATACTCACCAATAGGGATATTAAGCAGATTGCAAAACTCATTATCTTGTTCCATTTGGGTAGTTATTGATACTAGATGAAAACCAAGGCCTAGAGATGTCGCCTTTAACCACATATTTTCCATACAGTAGGCAATGGATTGATGTTGAACATCTGGAATTCCTCTTTTCTCAGCAACCACAATATAGTATGGTGCGCTTCCAATACCCAAAGGACCTTTCTGAGCAGTCATTTCTAAACGCTTAAGGAATCCTTGTCCTTGAGTTTGTAGTAATGGATTGGAATTCATTTGGAATTTCAATTGTTCGGCAATGATACTCGCCCGATTTTTTACTACATTTGATAATTGAATAAGAAGTGGATTGTTTCTTGAAACAATGAAAAATTTGCGTCCATCCCTACCTGTGTTGGCTAAACCTGCAAAAGGAGCTAAAGTTCCTGCATGTACAATGGCTTCAATGTCCTGTTTAACAGGCATTTCTGTAGTAAACATACGGATCGAGCGACGAGCTTTGATGAGCTCATCTAGATTTTGGTTAAATAACATTTAATCATTCCCCCAGATTTGATTTATTGTAGTAGTTAAATTCGATCTGTTTGAAGACTTGATTTTAATTCAATCCATGCCGTAATTGGCAACCATGTCTCTTTAGTCAAAAA
>DHJG01000028.1:1965-2387 GCA_002404215.1 Desulfosporosinus sp. UBA4726 | reverse complement strand
AAATGAAAGGATGTCTTTGTCAATGAATTTACGTGCCGAGGGATCGGTAAGCCCTATAATGCACTTTGGACTCTCTGCCTCCACTTGATCCAGAGCATAAAGTACGGACTGATGGGGTATCATAGCCCTTTAAATCATCCTCAAAAACATCGATAAAATGCAATCCTACGTCAGTTGCCAGATCACTTTCCTGGAAAAACCGGATCAGATCCTCATACATTTCCCCCATGGGTTTTTCGGTCACCGATCCACAGGCACCACCGCAACTGCATGAACTGGCCGGAGCTTCTTCACGTATTCCAAACACATCTACATGAACCATGAATTTTCCCTCCTAATCCTTCTTTCAACAACTTCCGTGTTTATTGGTATCCTTCGTGGTATACAACATCATTTGCATAGCTTCTGCATCTCGAGGCACA
>DHJG01000028.1:0-1761 GCA_002404215.1 Desulfosporosinus sp. UBA4726 | reverse complement strand
TTCATTTTTCGCTTTGATAATTCTTGCTCTACTAAATATAAGTGTTGCATGGGAGGCAAGACTTCGCCATCCTCTTCGATTCTTTCAATGAAATATATGCAACTGGTTTTGTCCTCTTGGGAATTGCTCAAGGTTTTGTACTTAAAACAACTTACGTGGTCGTTGTCGTCCTCAATGCCTAAACCACAAGTATGACATGTTCTCATTTTCAAACACTCTCCTTTTAGTTTTGCTACACAGAGACAATACAATAATTATACTTTTTAAATGATGGATACTACGACGACACTTTAAAGATAGTGAAAGTGAACTCCCTTTAGTAGATTTATATAAGTTATTATATTATAATCCACTAAAATAAGTATATTACATAAGCAATTTAAAGTATACCTAAAAACTTCCAAGACTTAAGACACCAGTGCCGGTATTAGCCAAAGTATAATGCTCAATGATCTCGAAGTAGCACTTTACCAACTTACCAACCCAGTAGCGGTGGATCTCTATATTAATTGTCTGCTTTTGGCTCGCATTATGGAACTCTAACTCATCCACAATTCAGCCATTCCAACCCCGATTTTTCACCCGAAACGGATGCACTACATATGCTGATAACTTAGAAAGCACATACCATGCGGTATGTGCTTTCTAAGTTATCAGCATATGTGTTTTAGGAAACCTGAGATAACTATTCAGCGAACCCCTCAATAAACTGCTGAACCATCCTTTTGATTTTATCACGCAGTTCCCTGACCATTTCCATTTTTTCTTTCTCAGTTCCTATAAAATCCTCTGGATTCTCCAAGTCCCAATGGATACTTCTTGGATTTCCCGGAAATATCGGACAATCTAATTCTTTAGCCTTATTACAAACAGTAATTATATAGCCAAAGAAATTCTTTTCCTTATACACATTAAAAACGTTTTGTGTATTTTTGCCAGTTAGATCAATCCATTTATGGAAGTGACATGGCGAAACGGCTAAGAATTGAGAGGAATACAGAAAGAATGAGAGATGTAGTTGGAAGTAGTCGATAATTGCTTTACGCTGAATTAAAGGAGTATAGAATCTTAGTAACGTTTGATTCCATGGGGCAAGCCCTGGGAGCAGTATTTTGGTTGTTTGCCACGCACCAAGAACTCGGATTTCTCTAGGGCATCCATAATTCTGATTCTGGTCGGGTCACCCAACGTCTTGAATAATTCTGCCAGATTATTTCACTTTTTGTTTCATAAATCAGTATCTAATCATCGTTATAAATTCTCGATAATTTCCTTAGATTCATCGGATTCTACGACATGATCCCGTATCAATACAAAGCTCAAAAGTAACGTGATGATGAGAGCAATACCATTAATCAGGAAAAGATTACTAAGCCCAACCGCTACAATTACCTTTCCGCCAATTGCAGTACCGATACCGCCTCCACCCATGAAAAAGAATGCTACCAATGACATGGCTGCCCCTCTGGCTTTCTGGGCAAACTCTGTAGCTCTTGTGAGAAGGGTAGAATGAGTAAAGATGAAACCAAGTCCCAACAAGGCAATCCCAAGGATCAACATCCCCAAGACGTCCCCATATCGATAGATAATCATATCAGCAACAGCTGCTGACACAAGTCCCAAGCTCAATACTTTACGCGCACCCATTTTAGCCGCTAACTTACCACTCATTCTCCCGCCAATAACTGACATGATTCCGAAGGCCGTCATAATTAAACCGATATATAAATAGTTGAATCCATACGTTTTGGCAATGTAAGC
>DHJG01000002.1:1928-4225 GCA_002404215.1 Desulfosporosinus sp. UBA4726 | reverse complement strand
CCATCAATGTAAACGCTTCCTGCTTCCACACGTTCTCCAAATTCCATACGATCTGGGGAAAGTTCAACCCGAGAGCCCAATTTAGTTAAGGCAATGTCTTGATCGGCATACCCTAAAGTATGTCCGATCCTTCGCAAAGCGGCTTGATGTCGGATTTCCCCATGATGTGGTATGAGAAAACGTGGGCGGGTCAGACGAATCACAAGCTTAATCTCCTCTTGGTTGGCATGACCAGACACGTGTACCAGTCCCATTTCCTTCGTGACAACTTCAGCCCCAATTTCGTAAAGATGGTTAATCGTCTTCCCAACCAGTTTCTCGTTTCCGGGTATTGGCGTCGCCGCGAGAATAACCATATCCCCTTCCAGTACATTGATCTGTCGATGGCTCTTTGTAGCCATTCTTGTTAACGCAGCGAGCGGCTCACCCTGACTCCCAGTGGTAAGAACCAGTAATTCATTCGGCGGCATCTTTCCCACCTCAGAGCTGTCGACTAGGATATCTGCATCGGGCAGTATTAAATATCCCAAGTCAATGGCAGTACGAACCACGTTCTCCATACTTCTTCCCACGACGCAAACCTTGCGCCCAATATCTGCTGCTGCATCAATCGCTTGTTGGATTCGATGAACGTTCGAAGCGAAGGAGGCCATAATAATTTTTCCTTTGGCCCGTTCAAACCACTCCCGCAAAGCCTTTCCGACAACCATTTCTGACATCGTAACGCCTTGACGTTCAGCATTTGTTGAGTCACAAAGCAAAGCTAGTATCCCTTCCTCTCCCCATGCAGCAAGTTTTCCGAGATCCATGTTTTGGCCGTCAATCGGCGTATAGTCTACCTTGAAGTCCCCCGTATAGATTACTCTACCTACCGGAGTAAGCAGGGAATACCCGACCGCATCCGGAACACTGTGGGTAACCCGAAACGCTTCGACCTCAAAAGCCCCTACCTGTATGCGTTGTCCAGGTTCTATTACATTCACTAAGGATTCTGGGTATGGCGTTCGTTCCCTGAACTTTGCCTGAACAAGTCCTAAGGTTAGCTTCGTTCCATATAACGGTATATTTAATTTTGGCAAAATATATGGGAGTCCCCCAATATGGTCCTCATGCCCATGTGTAATAAAAATCCCCTTGATCCGGTCACGATTTTTTTCCAAATAAGCTATATTGGGTATCACTAAATCGATACCCAATAACTCTTCATCTGGGAATTTTACACCCCCATCAATGAGCACTATGGAATCCTCATATTCGAAGACAAGTAAGTTTTTCCCGATTTCCCCAGTTCCCCCGAGAGGAATCACACTGAGTTTTGACGTTTTGTGGGATAACAAAAAAACACCTCCTAATGCTAGCAACTTAACTTAGTTTGCCCCATATGAGGTGTTATCATGTCGAAAGTCAATATTTTTAATTACACCCGTCGAAGAGAACCTCCTGTCTTGGTATTGGTGGCAGGGGCGCAAGGATACTGATAACTCCGCTGTCGTTAGATTCATTAAATTGCAAAGTCATCGAATGCTATCAGCGCTAAACTCTTGACTTGCTCTTGAAATAGTATAAACAAGATAACTTGGTCATGTAGCCAAACGGGATTGAGGAGAATATTGTACCATATATTTCCTTTTTATTAAGAAAATTGGAGGTGAACAGCCTATGCTTTTCGGTAAACTAAATATGATTGGGAATCAACAAATCATGCCGCAACAGAGTCAGGTCTTTCAACAACCAGCTGTTCAGAGGCAATTCGGTGAAGGTAATTATACTCGAATGGTAGACCAAATGCGTCAGAGATTTTTACCCATAATGGGAGGGCAAGGCGGCTTGCCGATGCCAGGAATTGGCCGAGTTATGAATCGTCTCGGAGGTATGCCTGCCTCTCAAGGAATTCCTGGAGGAAGTCAGGGCTACGTCACACCTGGCTATCCACCTCAAGGGTTCGGACTGCAACAGCCACAGCATATATCCCCTACTCAAGGTTATCCTGTCCAAGGGTACGCGACTCAGGGATATACTCAAGGGTATGAAGTACAAAAGCCCGTCCAACCCACCTGGGAAGAACCTAAAAAAGCTGGAATCAAAGGATTCATCAGTAATTTTATGGCTAAACGGAAGATGTAATTTATATTAACCCTATTTAATGACAAATCAATTAACGAGCGAATTCTCATAATTATTTTTACCACAATATTCCACATTACCTAATTGATGCATATTGTATGTTAGCTCTTAACAAAGGAGGAAACACAAATGGCATTTGATGGTGTCGGTGGTATTGATGGAACTGCTTGTGG
>DHJG01000002.1:1535-1660 GCA_002404215.1 Desulfosporosinus sp. UBA4726 | reverse complement strand
CGTTGGCGTAGGCGCAGGGGTCGGCGTAGGGATCATTGCTATCGCTATTTTAATTCTTATCGCTTTAGGTGTGATTTTCTAAGAAACCGTCTTTCTAAAGCAAAGCCGCACTTTTCTAAGTGCGG
>DHJG01000002.1:429-1347 GCA_002404215.1 Desulfosporosinus sp. UBA4726 | reverse complement strand
AAAATATAATTGTAATAATAAGGTAGAACTAAATGGAGGTTGATTATATGACGGTTGCTTCTCAAATAAAACAAACTCTAGCTAGTTTAAAAGGAGCTAGAGGAACGTTAATTATGTATAAAGCGCAAACAAGGGATGAGGAAACTCAATCAATTTACACAAACTCTCTAGAAATTACCGAAACCATTATTAATGATTTGGAAGATAGAATTAAAACTCTCGAATTTGAAGAGCCACAGTATAAAGGTAATTAAAAGGGTGTGAAACTATGCTGGAACCGCTGGATGTCATTATTCGATCAATAGCTATATTTTTTCTGGTTTGGTTATCAACAAGACTTATAGGGAAACGATCAATTAGCCGAATAAAACCCTTTAATTTGATGAGCTATATAGTTTTAGCCATAGTGGCCACTTTCATGTCTATGAACCTAATAGATATCATTACTGGGTTAATAGTTTTGCTAACATGGCTAGTCCTACCAATAGCACTTGATTATTTATCGATCAAGAGTCAGGTAATACATCAGTTGATCAATGGAAAAGAAACCGTCTTAATTAAACATGGCAAAATCATGGAAGAAAACCTTCTGCAACTTAGAATGACTGGAGAAGATCTTCTTGCAGAACTACGATCAAAAAACATCTTTAATCTTACAGATGTTGAATTTGCAGTTATGGAGACGAATGGTGAGCTTAATGCATATTTAAAATCTGATAAAAAACCAGTGTCTGCACACGATTTAGGTGAAAAAGTAGCACCGCAGGCCGAACCGCA
This sequence comes from Desulfosporosinus sp. UBA4726, assembly GCA_002404215.1. Classification (GTDB taxonomy): domain Bacteria; phylum Bacillota; class Desulfitobacteriia; order Desulfitobacteriales; family Desulfitobacteriaceae; genus Desulfosporosinus. The sequence goes on along the minus strand of DHJG01000002.1, from coordinate 570 downwards.
AACAGTAATAATGGATGGAAATATCCTCAATGAGCCTCTTTTCTCTTTAGGACTTAACCAAGAATGGCTTAAAGTCGAACTTGATAAAGTGGGAGTTGCCCTTGAAAATGTGTTTCTCGCTCAGGTCGACTCATCCGGGGA
>DHJG01000002.1:0-254 GCA_002404215.1 Desulfosporosinus sp. UBA4726 | reverse complement strand
AAAAATGCCAAGGGCATGTATATAAGAGACTCTCAAAAGCTCGAGAATCTACTGGATAAATTACGTCCTTACTTGCTGAATTAATGAATTAAGAGGTGCTACATGTCCGACAAAAAGAAAAAGAAGCTCACCCCTACTCAACTGCAATACCAGGAATTTGCCCAGGAGAGGGAACCTAAAAGGCCCATTGTTTTAAATTGCTTTAAGGCATTCATGGTAGGAGGTCTCATTTGCGTTATTGGTCAGGGTATACA
>DHJG01000005.1:3272-3712 GCA_002404215.1 Desulfosporosinus sp. UBA4726 | reverse complement strand
TCATCCGGGGCCACATGAAGCCTCCAGCCCTCTCGTTCCTGTGGTAAAAGAGTGAGGGCTTGGATAATTCCTATCAGGTGTTGGGGCTCAACAGCCAAGCTCGAGCGAACTAAACGTTCAGCGATTTTTATAGCCAAATGAAGCAGAGCCTCGTCAACTTTAGCATATTCCTCTTGAACCGCCCGCTGAGCTAACTGAAAGAGTTGGTTAGCCTTTTGGGTAATACTTTCTCCCTCTGCTTCTCCCGCCTGAAACCCTGCTTGATATCCTTCGGCTTGCGCCGTAGGGTAAACCTCAGCCTGTGCAGTTTGGATAACCTCTTGCCGCAGCTGCTCTTGATCCGCCTGGGCCTGGGCGCGAATTTCTTGAGCGTATGTTTCAGCCTCAGCAAGGATCGTTGCCGCTTTATCTCTAGCCTCTGTCTCAATAGAGGTTGCCAC
>DHJG01000005.1:1977-3131 GCA_002404215.1 Desulfosporosinus sp. UBA4726 | reverse complement strand
AATCACCTAATTGTTGAAACCCCTCATTGCATTCCACCATACGCGGTGTGGATACCTCAACATCGTAACTTTTGAGGACGCGTCCGCTAATAGACAATTTCATCACTACCTCCTCTAGAGATAACAATCGCGCCACTTTCCTCGAGCTTACGAATCACTTTGACGATGCGTTGCTGAGCCTCTTCGACATCACGCAGCCGCACTGGACCCATGAACTCCATATCGTCTTTGAGCATCTGAGCTGCCCGAGTAGACATATTTGACTGGATCTTCTGAGCAACTTCGGGATTGGAGCCTTTCAAAGAAAGACCTAAGTCCTTAGTTTCTACTTCGCGTAAGACCAATTGAATGCCACGATCGTCCAACATGACAATGTCTTCGAAGACAAACATTTGCCGCTTGATCTGTTCCGCCAAATCAGGATCGTCCATCTCCAAGGCATCCATTACCACTTTAACCGTTCCTGGATCTGTCCGGTTGAGGACATCCACAATACTTTGGATCCCACCCGAGGTCGTATAATCCGTGGGGGCCAAACTGGAAATTTTACGTTCTAAGACTTTCTCGATCTCTTTAAGCACTTCCGGACTGGTTCGGCCCATCGTCGCAACGCGTTTCGCCACATCTGCCTGCCGTTCCGGAGAGATGCTGGCAAGTAATATCGCGGCTTTCTCTGATGGAAGATGTGTCATAATAAGTGCAATTGTCTGCGGATTCTCTCCTTGAATAAAGGAGAAAAGTTGTTTGGGGTCGGTCCGACGCACGAGGTCAAAGGGCCGCATTTTCAACGATGTTGCTAAACGGCTGATAATCTCAAAAGCTCGAGTTTCCCCGAGGGCCCGTTCCAACACTTCACGTGCGTACTCGACACCGCCTTGAGAAATATAATCATTAGCCACGCACATTTGATGGAATTCTTCTATGACAAAATCTCGCTGCTCCGGCGAGACTTTGCCGACATTAGACATTTCTAGTGTTAACTGTTCTATCTCTCCATCAGCAAGATTCTTGACCACGTGGGCGGAATTCTCTGCACCCAAGGCGATCATGAGAATCGCAGCTTTTTGGATTCCCGTTAAAGCTTGCACCATCTAACTCTCCTCCGATAACCAGGTTTTCATAAGACGAGCAACTTCATCCGGGTTCTTGCGTGA
>DHJG01000005.1:589-1788 GCA_002404215.1 Desulfosporosinus sp. UBA4726 | reverse complement strand
CCCAGCATTTTCTCATCACGAGCTTTTTTCGAACGATTCCGAAGAAGCACGAGTAATAAGGCTAAGCCGAGTAAAACTGCAGCGCCAATTTCGGCATAAGTAACCAACTGTTGACGTTTCAAGGCGTTCTCCATCGCGAGTTTTTCTTGCTGCAGGTCTGTTTTATTGAACGGAATCGCTGCAACTTGAATTTGGTCCCCACGAGTTTGGTCAACTCCAGCTGCCGAAGCTACGATCGTTTTAATTTGATCCAGCTGGGCCTGAGTAATCGTATCAGAATCCGCCATCACCGATACGGAAAGACGTTTCACTGCGCCAGGACTTACCACTTGTTCCTCTTGCGTGGTGTCCACTTGATAGTTTTTGGTGGCATTGGCCTTTGTGGAGGTTGAATTCACTCCCGGGGTCGCAGTAGGGTACGTTGGGGCCCCGTTCGCCGACACTCCTGGTGTTCCTCCAACAGCCGTCCCATTCGTGGTAGTTTCAGTGGAACTTTGCTCACTCACCACAGCACCTGGACCATTTATTTGTTTGGTTCGCTTTATTTGATCGAAGTCTAACGCCGCATTGATACGAACGAACGCTTTTCCTGAACCCAAGACCCGATCTAACATACTCTGAAGGGATTTTTGAATATCCTCTTCGACTGTTTGTTGAAGCTGATATTGAGTTCCAGTCATTTGGAGCGAATCTTTGCTTTTCCCTATAACATCGGATAAGACATTTCCGCCGGTATCTACAATCGTCACGTTCTCAATTTGCAGTCCTTCTACCGATCCTGACATCAAGTTAGCAATCGCACGCACCTGAACGTCTCCGAGCTTTGTCCCCGGAGCCAGTTTCAAGGTCACCGCCGCTGTTGCTGGTTTTTGGCTATCGACGAATAGTGATGGATCAGGCATTACGATGTTGACACGTGCATCTTGCACTCCATTTAACGTCTTCAAGGTATTCTCTAGTTCATTCTGTAACCCGAGAACATAACGCAATTTCCGATCAGCCTCTGTTTCCCCCAGATGCATCGTATTTAAACTATCAAAGCTGAATTTGCTTTGTTGAGGAAGCCCTGCACTGGCCAGCTGTAAACGGATATCCGCGGATGACTGTTGAGGAACCATGATGGTTGAACCATTATCTGCCAACTTATAATCTGCTTTCAAGTCTTTCAGTTTCGTCGTTATTGCAGCTGCATCCGTGTC
>DHJG01000005.1:0-437 GCA_002404215.1 Desulfosporosinus sp. UBA4726 | reverse complement strand
CGCAATAAGCACCAAAAGAGGAGCAAGCACAGTGATTATTTTCTGAGGGCTAGAAAGATTATTCCAGAATGATTTTGCCGATTGCTGAATTCCAGCCCAAGAAAAGCCCACCCTTCACTTCTCCTTTCTTAAAAAAGTTTTAAAACTTTTTTAAAACTTTTTTTAAAAATTAATTTTAGACCCCCTAAAAAGTAAAACTCTATACGTATGTACTAAATATTAGCTTACATTTGCATACGCATTATTTGATTATAAGCATCGATCGCCTTATCGCGTACTGCTACAGTCAAGGACAAAGACAAGCTTGCTTTTTCTAAAGCCACCATCACCGTCGACATATCTTCCACCTGACCTGTTGCCAACTGAAGACTAGCGGTATTGGCATTCGATTGTAGAGCGTTTACCTGGCCTAGGGCATCGTTTAGGAACTTGGAAAA
>DHJG01000049.1:3488-5854 GCA_002404215.1 Desulfosporosinus sp. UBA4726 | reverse complement strand
TGGGGGCCAGCTAATCCCCGTTCGCTGCCCCGTATCTGGGGTCGGGAGCTTGAACGAAGGTTTGCTGGGCTGCTTACATAAGGACGGCGCCCTTGTCGCCCTTTGTCCCGGAATAAGATCGAAGAATTGTTATTGTGGAAAAAAGCTGTGCATAATGTGTATAACTCTGTGGATAATATTTTAATATATTGGATTTCCCTTGGATAAGCTAAGAACAGACGGTGTATAACTTAAATATTGCCTGTGGATAACTCTTAGGGAACTTCATGGAAAATGCAACAAATATTACAATAATAACCTAAAGGTATTCCTTTAGGTTATTGTTTTGGACAGAAAGCAGGAAATCACGACAGAAAGGTCGAAATTCTCACGCATGTTTTATAAAAGTTATGGGCTATATATTAGGATCATCTTGACTGAACCTCAAAGTGAAAGTGTGAAAGAAGGATCTTGTCAATGGAAAACCTAACAATGCTAACAGACCTTTATCAATTTACGATGATGCAGGGGTATTTAGTCAATGGATGTCGAAATAAGGAAGCGGTATTTGACGTTTTTTTTCGCACGCTTCCTTATAAAGGCGGGTATGCCCTGGCAGCAGGACTAGAACAAGTCGTGGAATACATTGAAAACCTCAATTTTACGGAAGAGGATTTGGCGTATTTAAGAAGCTTAAACCTCTTTGATGACGATTTTATTGAGGAACTGCGTAACTTTCACTTTCATGGGGATATTGACGCGGTACCGGAAGGGACTGCAGTTTTTCCTTATGAACCATTGATTCGGATAAAAGGGCGCATTTTTGAAACACAGCTCGTTGAGACAGCAATTTTGAATTTGATTAACTTTGAGACTCTGATCGCAACAAAAGCTTCACGGGTCATGGCGGCTGCGGATGGGGGCCAAGTTATGGAGTTTGGCTTACGGAGAGCTCAGGGGCCGGATGCTGGGGTTCTGGGAGCACGGGCAGCCTTTATTGGAGGGTGCCAATCTACGTCGAATGTCCTAGCCGGAAAACGTTATGATATCCCCGTCTCAGGAACGCAGGCACATAGCTGGATCCAGTGTTTTCCATCAGAATTGGAGGCGTTTCGCGCGTATGCACGTACTTTCCCAGATGGTTGCATACTGCTTGTGGATACTTATAATGTTCTTGAATCTGGGCTCCCAAATGCTATAAAGGTTGGGCTTGAACTGGAAGCAGAAGGGCACCATTTTTTAGGAATACGTTTGGATAGCGGGGATTTAACCTATCTATCGAAGGAATCCCGTCGCATGCTTGATGAAGCGGGGCTTAAGGACACTATCATTGTAGGGTCCAACGATTTAGACGAAAATACCATCTTTGCCATTCTGGCCCAGGGAGCGCCGATTGATGCCTGGGGCGTAGGAACTCATCTCATTACATCCAAAGATAGCCCCTCTTTGGGAGGCGTTTACAAGTTGGTTGCTGAGGGAGAAGCAGGTGTTTTTCATCCGTGTTTAAAAGTCTCTGAAAACATTACCAAGATCACAAACCCGGGAATTAAAAAAATTGTTCGCTTTTACGACCAAGCTGGCAAAGCAATGGCCGATGTTATCGCGCTGGAAGATGAAGTTTTTACAACAGGGAAACCTCTTATGATCTTTGACCCTATTCAGACGTGGAAAAGAAAAACCTTAATGAATTTTCGGACCAGGGAACTTTTGGTTCCAGTGTTCAGAGGCGGAAAACGAGTTTATGAATTACCAAAGCTTAAAGATATCCAGACCTATGCTAGAAACGAATTGGATACCTTGTGGGATGAAGTTAAACGATTAACGAACCCACACCGCTATATTGTTGACTTATCGACTAATCTCTTTGACTTAAAAAACCAATTACTTCTAACAATCAATGAAGGTATAAAAGCAAATAATCATCAGGAGGAGGTAGAGCACGATGTGGACAGATAAAGAATTAAATGAACGTATCGATAAAACAGTGCTATGGTTGCGTGAAAAGGTTTCAGAAGCAAACGCAAAGGGATTAGTGGTGGGGATGTCCGGGGGAGTTGACTCCGCAGTAGTCGCAGGGCTTTGTGTACGAGCATTTCCTAATAATTGTATCGCGGTGGCTATGCCGAGTCATTCCGATCCCGAAGACATCGAGGATGCAATTTGGGTTGCAGAGGGCTTTGACCTAAGACCTATAGAAGTGAATCTGAGTGATGTCCATACGCAAATCTTCGAGCACGTTAAGACGGGTCTGAAAAATCAAGGGTGCGATTTAGTACAGGAAAAAATGAGCCAGGCAAATCTGAAGGCCCGTTTGCGTATGTCCACGCTGTATGCGGTGGCAAATGCCTTGAACTACCTAGTTGTTGGAACTGATAACGCCCCTGAGA
>DHJG01000049.1:495-3391 GCA_002404215.1 Desulfosporosinus sp. UBA4726 | reverse complement strand
CAGATTGATCGTTACCTACTAGGAGAAAAGGTCTCTCCTGAAGTACAAGAACGCATTGAAACCTTACATCGCCAGAGTGAACATAAACGTAATCTTCCTCCCAGCCTGGAATTGCCTAAGTTAAAGGGGTTAGATTAACGTGCGTATAGGAATAGATATTGATGGTGTGGTTTCCGATAGTTATCCCGCTTGGTTAGAAGAGCTGAATCGACACTATGGAAAGAATATCAAGGTCATCGATGATTATGCCATGCATTTAGTGTTTGATGTACCGTGGGATGATATGAACAATTTCTTTATCGCTAATGTGGAGCGGTTGTTTATGATGGCCGAACCTGTCTGTGGTGCCAAGGAAGGAATCGAAACTCTTCTCAGAGAGGGTCATGAATTGGTCTATATTACAGCTCGAACACCCGAAGAAAAAGATGTCACCGTGCGCTGGCTTACTCTGCATGGAATTCCTCACGAACATGTTCTCTTTACAGGATTCAAGAGTAAAGTAGATTTAGTTAAGCAATGGGGGATCGAAGCTTTTATCGAGGATTATCAGGTGAATGCTAAAATGATTGCGGAAAGCGGAGTTCCCGTATTTTTGCTAAATACCACTTATAATCAAGTAGACCTTTCAACGGGTATAACCCGCTGTCAAAGCTGGAATGAGATACTAGAAGAAATACAGCGGTTGTAAGTGTAAGAAAAGAAAATGGCGTAAGAGTTAAATCGAGAAAAACTAGAGTAGAGCATAGATGGAATTACGAACAGCAAAAGGGTTAGCCACCGAACAGATGGCTAACCCTTTTGTATACCAATCCAAAGGTATACGTGGTATTAATGCAGTTAAGGTGAGCGCCAGGGTCCTGCGTCCCGCCCTGCTCAGCGCCTGAAGGCTTAGTGTTAGCCAAGTTTCCTTTATAGAGCAAGCTAACTGACGATGCCTAACCCAACCTTATAAATATCCCCTGCTCCTAAAGTAAGAACGAGATCTTGAGGGGCGATTGTGTCGGCAAGATAAACCATAATTTCATCCAACGTTCCAATGTAACGAGCTTGAATACCTTCCTGCTGGATCAACGTAGCTAAAGTCACAGCAGAAACGGTGTGATGCTCTTGTTCACGGGCTGAAGAAAAAATGTCAGCGACAACAACTTCATCAGCTCCTTGAAAAGCTTGCGAGAATTCTAGTAAGAGTTTTTCCGTTCGGCTAAAGGTATGAGGTTGGAAAATGGCGCGGATGCGACGATCCGGGAAGGAGAGCCGGGCCCCTTCCAAAGTGGTACGGATTTCTGTCGGGTGGTGCGCATAGTCATCGACGATCAAGGCACCATTCTTGTTACTACCAATATGTTCAAAGCGACGTTTTGTGCCATTGAACAGGCTCAGGCTAGCTAAAATCTGTTCAATGGGGATACCGATTTCATGGCATACGGCAATCGTTGCTAAGGCATTGATGATATTATGTCTTCCAGCGACATGAAGATCGAGATCCCCAACATATTGCCCTTTGAGTAGAATCTTCATAGAACTTCTTTCGTCTTTGAATAGAATCTCCGTGGCACGAACATCCGCAGATTCAGAGAGACCGAAGGTCGTGATTGGCGCGTCTCCCACAATGAGTTCCCGGTTTGGGTCTTCGGCCCAAATGTAAATATGCCCGAGAGCAGGTACTTTTTTTGCTAGTTCTGCAAATGCCGAAATAACATCTTCTAGGTCGTGAAAATAATCAGGGTGGTCAAATTCAATATTGGTAATAATCAGATGCTCGGGAGAGTAATTAAGAAAATGGCGTCGATATTCACAGGACTCTGCTAAGAAAAATTCCCCTTTTCCAGAATGTGCATTTCCGCCAATGCTAGGGACATCGCTACCGACAACGATGGTTGGATCTAATTCGGCTTGGAGCATAACGAGGCCTATCATGGCAGTTGTCGAGGTTTTGCCGTGAGTTCCGGAAACGGAAATCCCGCGTTTTTTGGAAAGCAAGCGTCCAAGATATTGGGGGTAAGTTAATACTGGGATGTTTAGCTCTAAAGCCTTAGCGATTTCTGGATGCTGATTTGTATAAGCTGCAGAAGTGACCACCAGATCTGCGTTTTCTACGTTGGTGGGGGAAAAACCTAATACGGGAATTTGGGCACGTTTCAAGACGCTGTCAGTATAGAAGCACTCTTCAACATCAGACCCAGTAATGGTTGCACCTTCAATTTGAGCGCTAATTTGAGCTAAAGCGCTCATTCCAGTACCCTTTATTCCAACAAAATGAATATGTAATGTCAAGATCAATCGTCCCTTCCGTGTATAAAACTCTACCCTCCATTATACCCAAACTCGAGCAAAAAGGTATCATAATATACAAGGAAAATTTTTACTGGCAGTTATTTTAGCGAATTTTCCGTTCGTAAACAGTGATTATGACTGAAAACAGTGAATATCTTAAATTGTTACGTTGCATCAGCTTAAAGGCTTAAACAGCATTTAAGTTACGGCCTGGAACAGACATCCATTGTTATAGAAAGGAACATTCTCCCATGATGAACCATGGAACCAAGTACTAATATATTCACTTGGATGGCCTCGACCATCTGTCCGTATGAATAGGTTTTAATGTTATTATAAATTTCTTTATTTTTTTCTTAACAAACTAACTGACTTATGTTATACTGGCTAAGTCGAATGAACTGCCCTATTTACCAGTGTAATAAACTGTTGTAAATGGAGACAGGCTTGAGACCTAGGTTTACACATGCCGATGTGGCTCAGAGGTAGAGCAGCTCACTCGTAATGAGCAGGTCGTCGGTTCGATTCCGACCATCGGCTCCATAGGAAACTTAGACCCCGCAAGTGATTGCGGGGTTTTTGGTTTTATGCAGAGAATGCATAAATGCTATTTAGTTGCCCA
>DHJG01000049.1:0-249 GCA_002404215.1 Desulfosporosinus sp. UBA4726 | reverse complement strand
GTTGCCCAGATCGAACATACTGTATATATTTCTATATATTTAGCGCTATAATTTCTTTCTTTGGAGAGCGTTTTCGACAGCAGAAGTTGCTTCTGTTTTTATACTTTTAAAGACGGTGAAATTGTATTTATGGAAGTGAAATCTCCAACGAGCGTACTGGAAAGTTCATAGTTTTCAAAGTAAAATCTACTCTAGTGTGAAATCGTTGAAAATCAATATGACATCGAAAATGGCATTACTTTGAGCGCC
>DHJG01000129.1:2118-6942 GCA_002404215.1 Desulfosporosinus sp. UBA4726 | reverse complement strand
CGCTCAGTTATAGTACCATTTTCAACAAACAATGTCAACAACTATTAGTTTATTTGTCATTAATTCGGTTTTCTCAGAGATTATTAGCCTCAGTAAAGGGATCATATGCCCGTAATCTGTGATCCCTTCTAGCATAATTAGACGCATTGGTGACAAACTCACGCCGCATCTTTTGCCTTTGCTGGGAAGAACATAATCAAAATGAAACTCAATACCGCCAATATAAACAAACCCCAAAAGACAGCTTGAAGCCCAGTTGCCAACCCTGACGACATTATTTGCAATACACCTTGGGATAGCGTTCCTCTCTTAATCGGATCAAGTAAAACGTTGATAACGTTAACGTTTAATGTCTCCCCTCTTATGCCCTTTAGATAACTTGTGAGATATACGTTTAAGATACCACCTAATACAGCTGCTCCCAATGCATTTCCTAAAATGTTCATAAACATGTTAGAGGCTGTTGCGACTCCACGCATCTCCCACTTCACACGGTCTTGTATCCCCACGATAAATACAGTCCTCGCAAGTCCCATCCCCAAACCGACCAACAATGAACCTACTCCTGCCCAAAGCCATCCTCTTTCCGGGCGTAGTGTAATAAAGAATACTGAACCTATAAGGATCCAGATCCCACCGATGACCGCAATGCGTCTGAACCCATACTTAAACATGGCCTTTCCCGCCACAGTTGCTCCCACTATCCACCCCATCGACATAAAGGCAAGAGCAAAGCCCGAAGTAATTGGGGATTTGCCCATTACTCCTTGAATATAGGTTGGCAAAAACGAGGAGACCCCAATAAGCACCACACCTGTCGTCAACGTCGCCAAATTAGAAACAACAATTAAAGAGTCCGTCCAAATTTCCAGGGGCATAATGGGCTCTACCGCACGCTTTTCCTGCCTGATAAACAAATAAGTTCCAGCTAAGCACACTCCTAGTAGAAGTAGCACAGGTGCGGAAGACCAAGACCAAACTGTTCCTGCCTGTATAAATACAACCATCAACGCACTGATGGTGATGAAAATAAGTGCTGACCCGATGTAATCAATTTTATGTTCTTGCTTATCAACCATCTCTCTCAAGAAAAACCAGATTCCAGCAATCGCAAGCACACCAATCGGAATATTCACCCAGAAGATCCAAGACCATCTGACATATTGCACAAAAAAAGCCCCTAAACCTGGTCCAAGGATGGACGATATCCCCCACACACTCGAAATATATCCTTGGATACGGGCACGCTCTGTCGTTGTGAAAATATCTCCCACAATAGTTGTGGCAATAGGTTGGACTGCTCCAGCTCCTAGACCCTGGATCAAGCGAAAGAAAATTAGCATATTCATTGTTTTGGCAAAGCCACAAAGCAGCGACCCGATCAAAAAAACGAGTACTCCAAAGGTAAAGACCGGCTTTCGCCCGTACAAATCCGCCAGTTTTCCATATATCGGGATAGTCACTGCCTGCGCCAACAGAAAAGATGAAAAAACCCAACTGAACAGGGAGAAGCCGCCGAGATCGGCCACAATACTAGGTATTGCAGTTGCCACAATTGTCCCTTCTATGGCGGCCATGAACATCGCTAAGATAATGCTGACCAATACAATTTTACGGTTTGTTTTATTCGACATTCTATTTTCCCTCATCCGGACTTTTATATTTTTCTAGAACTGCCTGGATTGTAAACCACTCGACCTCTTCAGGAAGAAGTTCTTTAATTGGACGCAATCTCTCTCGACCTACCTGCCGAATAGCGTCTAAGATAAGGGGTTCCTGTTCAATGGGAATGAAATCATCCCAGGGAATTGCTTGTCCATCAAGACCGCAGCGCACGAGATGTTGCTGTACTGTCAGCGCAGTAACATTCCGGACTCTCGCAATATCTTCCAAGGTATAGCCTTCTTGGTAAAGCAGAAACGTTTGCTGATGACTCAGCACTTTATCCTTAGAAGCTTTCGCTGTACTACGAATTTGCGGTGAGTGTACGCTGTCTGCCAGTATATTACGTTGCACCAATCTAGGACCAAAGCTCCTAATTTCCTCAATAAACGCACTTCCGTATTTCTCTAGTTTCCGCTCTCCAACTCCACTTATGCGAATCATTGAATACTGATCTGTAGGACAGAGCTGAGCCATTTCTCTCAAGGTGCTATCTGCAAAGATCATATACGGAGGCAGATTTTCTCGGAGGGCTATTTCTCTACGAAGTGCCCGCAGACGATCAAAGAGACCGACCTCTTCTACTTCTTCACGAGAAGGCTGTTGTGTCACTTTCTGCATAACCTTTACTTCCCCTTTTATCACGGAAACTGCATTAGGAAGAAGTTTTACAACCGGATACTCGCCATTTGATAATTGCAAATAGTTCTCCGCCACCAAATAATTGATGCGATCTTTGATATCCTGCAGCGAGACCTCGCGCATAATTCCATGCGTGGATAGTTCATCAAAGCGCAGCTCAATAATCTTAGCTTTGCGCGATCCTTTTAACACTTCTGCTACCATACCTATACCAAACCGCTCATGCATCCGATAAATACAGGAAAATATCTTTTGAGCCTGCACAGTAATATCGACCATTTCTCGATCGTCATTACAATTACTACAGTTTTCGCACTCCTCTTGTACGTCGGCTTCCCCAAAATACTCCAGAATCGTTTTCCGTAAACAGCGTGGTGTATGACAGTAATCGACCATCCCCTGAAGCTTCTTGAGTTCATTCATTTTACGCTCTGGTTGAAAAATGGTCTGTTCAATCAGATATCTTTGCAAAACTACATCCTGAGGAGAAAACAGCAACAGGCACTCCCCTGGTTCTCCGTCCCGCCCAGCACGCCCCGCTTCCTGGTAATAAGACTCCATATTTCTCGGCATATTATAATGGATTACATAGCGAACATTCGATTTATCTATTCCCATCCCAAACGCATTGGTCGCCACCATGACTGTTTTTTCATCAAAGAGGAAATCCTCTTGGCTCTTTTTGCGCTCCTCATCGTTCATCCCCGCGTGATATTTTCCTGCTTTTAAGCCACTCTTTGATAAAAAGGTCTGAAGGGCATCCACCTCTTTGCGAGTACCTGCATAAATAATTCCGGATTGATCAGCATGTAATTTAGCATACTCTAGAACATAAATTTTTTTATTTTCCCCTCGAAGCGTTGAAAACGTCAGGTTCGGACGGTCAAAACTTGTCACAAAAACATTGGCTTCGTTTAACTCCAACAACCGGACGATATCTGACTGAACCTCCTCAGTTGCCGTCGCAGTAAAAGCTCCGATCAGCGGTTGCTGAGGAAATGATTTAAGAAACGGACCCAGATGAAGGTAGCTCGGTCGAAAATCGTGCCCCCACTGAGAGACACAATGGGCTTCATCAATCGCAATGAAAGAGACATTCAGGGACTCGAGAAGATTATGAAAGCTTTCCGCCTCCAAGCGTTCAGGCGCAACATATAATAGCTTAAATTCTCCGCATGCGGCCCTTTCAATTCGTGACCTGACCTCTTTTAAGGATAGTGAACTGTTAATAAACGTTGCCGGAACCCCGTATTGTTGCAGAGCGTCTACCTGATCTTTCATCAAAGAAATCAACGGTGATATTACAAGGGTCGTTCCCTCAAACAACAAGGCTGGGATCTGATAAGCTAGAGATTTTCCTGCTCCTGTCGGCATTATGGCTAATGTATCCTTGCCTTGGAGTAAACTTTCTATTACTTTTTGCTGGCCATCGCGGAATTGAGTATACCCGAAATACCTTTGCAGTACCTCCAAGGCTTTTTCGATCATAATTACGAACATCTCCTTAAGTAATATAAACTAAAACCTATATTCATTATAACAAAAAAAGACCGGCTAGGCTTTCGCTTAACACGGTTTTATCTATACTTTACCATAAAATCAATTAGTACCCAAACTAACATTAACGGGGATTCTATAATATATTGTCAGTTCTTGATGTTTGACTCACCCCACCCCTCTGTCCCAATCAGTGGAACGAAGCGCACTGACCCCAAATCTTCTTTTATTAGTTGACAGGTCTTTACCTTTTTAACACGCATCAACTTTTGCTCTCCCTTGTCCCCTACCGGAATAACCAATCGACCGCCGATGGCCAATTGATCGATTAATGACTCTGGAATCACAGGACCTCCCGCGGTGACAAGTATGGCGTCAAACGGTGCTTTTTCAGGCCATCCAAGCGTACCATCTCCAACATACATCTCAATATTTTCATAACCCTGAATCATGAAGCGTTCCTTTGCAATATCAGACAATATGCCATGGCGCTCAATTGTATAGACGTATGCGGCCATGCGAGATAGAATAGCGGCGGAATAACCTGATCCCGTTCCGATCTCTAGAACATTATCGCTCGCCATTAACTCTAAAGCTTGAGCCATAAGAGCCACTATATACGGTTGACTAATCGTCTGCCCTGATTCAATTTCCAAGGCAGAATCATAATAGGCATACTCTTGTTTCTCTTCCAGAACATACTTGTGTCGTGGAACTATAAGCATACTATTTATGACTGCCTCATCCGTAATGCCCCGACCCATGAGTTGTGTTTGGACCATCCATTCACGTTCAGCCAATCGATCATTTAAATCATCTTCATGACAATTTTTAGTCAAACTTACCTCACCCTGACTTTAATTTTTTTATATTTTCTCCCTTTTTGTGAGTTATATTATATTTTCTCGAATTAAAAAACAATATAACTCCACATGAACACGAAGTTTTTGGTATAATTAGATGGTGAATCAATTTAGCCGTAATTAGGTGTATTTCAGAAACATGTCAAAGGGTTTGTCAAAG
>DHJG01000129.1:548-1980 GCA_002404215.1 Desulfosporosinus sp. UBA4726 | reverse complement strand
TGGTTTTAGCACTATCTCTGAAAGATTCGCTTTGAGATTCGTAGCGGTTTAAGGGTGCTCTCTTAAACTGCTTTTATTTTTTTGCATATTATACACAATAGGGGGAGAACAGAATGACGGAGAAAACATTACCTTTTACCAAGGAACAATTGGAGACAATGATCGAGCAATACGGTTCACCGTTTCATATTTATGATGAATTGGCCATCCGAGAAAATGCCCGTAAATTAATCCAAGCTTTTAGTTGGGCACCCGAGTTCAAAGAGTACTTTGCTGTTAAAGCAACACCTAACCCATATATCCTTAAGGTCTTACGTGAGGAAGGATTCGGAGCAGATTGCAGTTCAATGTCAGAACTTATTTTAGCAGAAAAGGCTCGAATTCTTGACGAGAATATAATGTTTTCCTCAAATAATACACCTGCTGACGAATACAAAATGGCCAAAGACTTAGGTGCAATCATTAATCTTGATGACATAAGCCATATCGATTATTTAGAAAAGCATATCGGTATGCCTAAAATCATCTCCTTTCGCTATAATCCAGGTCGTCTACGCGACGGTGGAAATTCGATTATAGGTAAACCCCACGATGCCAAGTATGGTTTAACTAAAGAACAACTTTTCGAAGCCTATCAAATTGCCCGAGAAAAAGGAGCAGAACGCTTCGGAATTCACACGATGATTATATCCAACGAGCTTGATTCTAAATATTTTGTTGAGACAGCAAGTATGATGTTTAAGCTTGTAGGAGAAATTTATGAAAAGTTAGGAATCAAAATAGAATTCGTAAATTTGGGCGGAGGTATTGGTATTCCTTATCGTCCAGAGCAAGAACCAGTTAATCTGGACGAAGTAAGTAAGGGAATAAAGAACGCTTACGACAAATTAATTGTGGATAAGGATTTGGACCCTTTGAAGATCGCTATGGAGAGTGGTCGGATGATCTTAGGTCCCTATGGTTATTTGGTTACTAAAGTATTGCATAAGAAAGAAATCTATAAAAATTATGTTGGTTTAGATGCCTGTATGGCTGATTTAATGCGCCCCGGCCTCTATGGCGCTTATCATCACATAACGGTAATGGGAAAAGAGGATTGGCCGTGTGACTATATTTATGATGTAACAGGTGGTTTGTGTGAGAATAACGATAAATTTGCCATAGATAGGGCTTTACCCAGAATAGATATTGGCGATATTGCTGTAATCCATGATACTGGCGCACATGGTCATGCAATGGGATTCAACTACAATGGCAAATTACGCTCAGCAGAGCTACTTCTCAAGGCAGATGGCAGTGTCGAGCTAATTCGACGAGCGGAGACACTTGAAGACCTTTTTGCCACCTTGGATTTCTCTGGTTTAGAAGATTAGTTCCATTAATCTATAGCTCTTGGAATCTAAAATCTCGCTAATCTTTTTTGATTAGCGAG
>DHJG01000129.1:0-377 GCA_002404215.1 Desulfosporosinus sp. UBA4726 | reverse complement strand
GAGTTGAATAATTTAGGGAATTAATTAATTGCTTTCACCAATACAGGCATGTACTCCGTTATAGCTTGAATAAAAGCTTCTTCACCGCCTTTTTGAGCCTTCTTAATAAGTTTTCCACATCGTACCCCTTTTCTTTGGCATTCCAGAATGCTCATTTTGTTGTGCTTCTATTATATTAGACTAATTATCGAGCGATATAGTTGCATTAAAATTAATGAGTTAACGGGCAACTCAAACGAACACTTCAGCAGTGTGGGCCGAACACGAAAAGCGGACGAGCTTTTCGCCACACTGCGTCCCGTAACGCATGCTCCTGCAGTGTGGGACCCAATACTGGCCTGCAATACTAAACAAGCAAAAAGGCTATCTCATATAGA
>DHJG01000205.1:8072-11039 GCA_002404215.1 Desulfosporosinus sp. UBA4726 | reverse complement strand
GAGTATATCTTGGCTCATCAGAACGACACAAAAAAACCACACTAATATGCGTGGTTTTTTTGTGTCCCCCATGGCTGGAATGGTTCTTCGCATTTCCCAATTCTCCCTTTGAAAAGGGCACCTAGGCAAAGACTTCTGGAAGTTCTATAGTAAAATCTGCAAAAATGCCAACATTAATTGAATCTTGCTCGGTGTACACTTCTGGTCTGCTGTATTTACCCTCATGTGTAAGATGAAATACACATATGGTATTTTCCTCTGGGTAAACGATCCAGTATTCATGTACGCCTACTCTTTCGTACAGATTGAATTTCTCCTTCAGGTCCTTTTGAAAAGTAGAGGGTGAAGTAATCTCCACCACCAGGTCAGGACTTCCTTTGCAACCATGGTGGTCTAGTTTGGTCTTATCACATACCACAACTAAATCCGGTTGAACCACGGTAGAAGTTTGTTCATCGCTCTCTTGCAACTGTGGTAAGCGGACATCAAAAGGTGCTGCATAGACCCGGCAAGTTTTACCTTTTAAATAGTTGTTAAAAAGAGTAAGTAGTTGGCCGGAAATTTCTTGATGTCTGCGCGAAGGGGCTGGAGTCATATTGTAGGCCCGTCCATTAAGCAATTCCCAGCGCTCATTTAATGGCCATGTAAGGTAATCTTGGTATGTAAACAACTGTTCAGAACGCTGTGCACTCTCACTCAAGGATTCATCTCCCCTCTAATTCCAGTTATTCCCTATCACTATGGTAACACATCGGACTTGTTGGGACAAGGGCCTAAAGGCTCAGGAAGAAAGGGGAAACTATCGAAACTTTGATAAAAAACAAGGTGTTTCGCGTTTAACGCGGAGCACCTTGTTTGACTGCGCTGGCTGTCTCCTACTTGACTCTAGTTATCTCGTAATCTCTTAACTTCTTCTTCGGAAAGACCAGTTGCATGGGCTACCTTTGGAATTTCAAATCCCCCAAACCCTTAAAGGCGAGTTGCGTCCCTACCAGCAGGAAACCTAGAGTTGAGTATAATTAAGCACTCGAGCTCTCTCCTTCTGATTTTGAGCTTCGATCGTTTTATTGTCTTTTTAACATAGAAATGTCTGAGTTGAGTGCTATGATTTACGCAGAGTATGCAAGGCAAGAAAGACTATCAAGCAGAAAGTTCGTGCTAATAGTTATATAATTTCTAGAATATTGTAAAAAGAAACAGTTGTTGGCAGGGATTTACATAATTATGAAGAATTTAGGTTTATTAATAGGGTTTGTCACAAGGAAAGCCGAGCGCTATCGGAGGTTAATCNNCAAAGAATCCGGGATTTGTATTATCGATGACTTTGGCAAAATCGTATATTGTGAAGCCAAATTGTTCACTGATGAGATAATAGCTTCAATCGTTGAAGAATATGCCCAAGATGGGGTAATCGTTGCGATTGATGCGCCACTAATTGTGAATAACGAAAAAGGCTCTAGATACTGTGACGGAGCTCTGATGAGAGAGAAAATTCACGACAAGAATCTGTCGCTTTTCAATTGCAGTAGGAGTTTTATGCTAAAACACTACGGTATCGTTCGAGGAGAAGAAGTTATAAGCGCTATTAGAAATAGAATGCCAGATTTTTCGCTTAACTGTGACCCGCGCAATAAAAAGCACGTAATTATGGAAACTTTCCCAACGGGTATAACGTTAGGACTTTTCCCTGACGCGTCCCCAATTAAATATAAAATTAAAAGTAAGATTGAATTTGGAGTAACAAAATCTGAGCTGGGTCGTATGGTAGACCTTTTAAAACGATTGAGTGATTTCAATCCTCCCGTTCATAATGCTACGGATTTCTTTAATGATTCATTGGGTATCCAAGCTATGTCAAAGAAAGAGTTTAAGAACTTGGAGGACAAGCTGGATGCCTTTTTATGTGCTTACGCAGCTAACTGGCTCGCAAAAAATGAAGGGAAAGTTTTCGGCGATGATCAGGAGGGTTTTATAGCTTTACCAGTCATAGACGGGAATAGCGTACATGTAGTCAGATCAAGGGGTGTAAAAGTCTACAATAAAACTTATACGAGATAAAATACCCCAGATCATCGAGCAAAGTGGAAAACAGGCGATCATTGAAGAGGTCTCAGGTAAGGTCTACTTAGAATCATTAAACGCAAAATTGGGTGAAGAACTACAGGAATATCTAGACAGCGAGAATGTTGAAGAGCTGGCTGACTTAGTTGAAGTTGTCTATGCGATCTTAGACGATAAGAAGATCTCCTTACAAGAGTTCGAATTGATCAGGAAGCAAAAAGTTCAGGAGAGAGGCGCTTTCCAGAAGAAACTGTTGCTTAAAGAAGTTATCGACATCTGAGGAGCTGAATAAATGACAGTTAAAATCAAGCAGAAGGGAAGTCTTGGTAGTGTCGCTGAAGATCTCTTTGTCGAGTTGTTTTGTGACACCTTTGGCCCGGATCAATCAAAATATCTTTCCCTACAGCATTCAGTAGTAGATATTTATGGAAACAGGCGCTCCATTGACTTTGCACTGGAAAGTGAGAACTTAAAACTTGCCATAGAAATTGATGGAGAAACCTATCACAACCCCAATAAGGTATCCTCCAACAAATATTATGACGATCTCACTAAGCAAAACAGTCTTATTTATCAAAACTGGAAGGTTTATCGATGGGTTTATAATCAGTTGAAGCAGCATCCTGAGAAGGTTAAGGATGAATTGCGTATTTTTGTGGGAGAGATCCCAGCTTTTAAAATGATCGAGGATTATCTGCTCCAGCAAAAAGGAAAGCTCATTGAACTACATGAGCATCAGCAAGCGGCCTTGGCGAGTTTACAGACAATGCGTGATCAGGGGGAGAGCATCGCTCTGCTCTATCATGCCACCGGAGCAGGCAAAACAGTGACCGCTGTCAGTGATGCCAAACAACTTGGGAAAAGAACCTTGTTTTTGGCGCATACCAAGGAACTCATAACCCAGGC
>DHJG01000205.1:0-7854 GCA_002404215.1 Desulfosporosinus sp. UBA4726 | reverse complement strand
ATCCTTGAAGACTTTAAGAATGTCGCTCATAAGTTGGATTTGCAACAAGCGGTTGAACTAGGCGTGCTTGTTCCCATACGGTGTATCCGGGTCAAGACCAATGTCGATCTTTCCACGGTAAGAATTAATGGGGTTAAATATTATGCTCAAGACCTGGAAAGCAAACTGTTTGTGCCAGAGAGAAATAATATCTTAGCAGAAACCTACTTGAAGTTTGTGAAAGACAAGAAAACCGTGGTTTTCTGTGCTTCCGTCCGCCATGCCAATGAAATATCTGAGCTGTTTAAACAGAAGGGAATTGAGTGTGAGGCAGTATCGGGTTCCATGAAGTCAGCAGAACGATCAAGAATACTGGATCAGTATGAAAATGGGGATATCCAAGTTTTATGTGCTTGTGACCTTTTAAACGAAGGGTGGGATAGCCCGAAAACAGAAGTCCTGTTTATGGCCAGACCAACGCTGTCCAAAACACTTTATGTTCAGCAACTGGGCAGAGGGATGCGCANNGATAATGCCAGTATGTTTAACGTGCCTTACTCCTTACATAGGATGTTTAATCTCAAAGAGTATAAGACAGGGGAGTACGTTGTTGCTTCACAGAAACAGTTTCAGCTTGATTGGGATTTAATAGCCCGAGGGGAGAAACCCTCTGTTTTTCTAGACTTTCCGGTGGATGTTGCTGATTATGAGTTGATTGATCTATTTAACTGGCAGGATGAAGTTAAGGATATGATCTCCCAGCTGGAGTTGGTGAGAATGGTCGATATTCAGACGGAAACCATTGAACGATATTTGCGGGAAGGGAAGATAATCGCTGATTTAGAGGTCCCATTTGGGGACAAACGAAGCTTTAAGTATTTTAAGGAAGTAACCATTGAGAATTATGCAAAACAGTATGGCTGGGAGCTTATTACCCCTGCGAATATGAAAGACAAGTTTATGGATATGGTCAGGAGCATGGATATGAGTTTCTCCTACAAACCGGTACTTCTCAAAGCGATGTTTGAACATGTTGATGAAAGTGGCAGGGTATTGGTCGAGGATATCGTGAATTACTTTATGGATTTTTACAGCGGTAGAAAAGAAAAAGGATTGGTCGTTGAAAAGAAACAAAGTCTTTATTGTAAGGATGGGTATTCAAATAAGGATGTCGAAAGAAACATCTTTATGAATCCGTTTAAGCGGTTTGAGGATATGCGGTTTACGAGTCGGTGTAGGGATATTGAGTATGTTGAGTTTAATAGGCATGTGTGGAAGAAGTTGACGGGGGAGGAGAAGGTGAGGATTGTTGGGCATTGTGATGGGAAGCTGGAGGAGTATTATAGGAAGAGGTTATCTAAGGCTTAGACAAGATCATTACCACCGAATTCTAAAATTTGGATCCCAAAAGGGTTGTTAGGACATTGTTGAGGGCATTGATGTGGCGTTGAGGTTGTCAGGTGTTTTTTGTAGATGGCAAGGCCTGAAAGCTAAAGACTAGTCGAAATTGAGGGTTTTGCATACTGCAGATAATGTCTATTACTAATGCCTTCTGCCTCCTATATGCTCTGTGTTTCGATAATAACGTTTATTTTACGGATGTAATAGTCTAACATCGAACGCCGTTCTTGTTCTGAAAGCGAATCGATACCAAATTCAACGTTTAGGACATATCCTTCCTTCAACCTTGCAACAAATGGCTTTGACCAAGCTATTCTTTAAATGGGAGTTTACCAAAATCCCACTTATTGACTAAAGACAAAAATAAGATAAGTCATAACAGGTGAGGACCCCCTTCGTCGCGAAGTATTTCTTTTGGGATAGGAGACTTTCGTCACCGAAGCCACGCTATATAACCTTAACTGAACGATTTCACACGGCTTAGAGTGTTAAGATGTTCCCGTAGATAATCCCTCCGATACCTAAAATCAAACGCACTATCATTGGAGTAAAGCTCCAAAGAACATGACTCTTTTCGTTTTTAGGAACAATACCGGTTCCGAACACTAAGGCTGCAAGGATTATTGCTAAAACGGGCGTGACAAAAGCTCCAAAGATAACTAAGCCGATCAGCCCTCCAGCCAAGCTGGTTATAACCTTACTTTTCTTTGCAATTCGCCCGACAACAAGCAGGAGCAACATTCCTGCCATTCCCCCAAGCAAAAGAGGTATTTCCCATCGCCAAAACAATGCTAGATCATGGCTAAAATAGTTAATTCCACTTAAAACTACAGTTGCCGCAACTGTTCTCCAAATCCCTCCAAAAAAAATCATACCGGATGAGATAAGTAACAGCTCTTCTAGTAATACCAGTTGAACGAATCCCAAGCAACCTCTCTCCTTACCCAGCACTTTCCTAGTATTATAGCTTAAGATTCCTAATATAACCCATATGGATATTTTCAGGACGCACCACAAAATTAACCTTGGGGTAGGCCAACCAAATAATGCAAACCCTAGCCGAGACCATATACTGCCTAATAAACCGAAGAAAGGGGAAATTACTGCTTTGCTATTGATAACGATGTTATCCTGTGCTTAATAAGAAAAAGTCTCCCTCGCGTTAGCTGGGGAGACGGAAGTTTCTCATATAATTGATCAGAAGTAAGGTTGGTAGTCTTAACTACTAATGACTTTTAGCTATAATCTCCTGTCTGTCAGCAACTTGGGGAATCTTTTCCAACCAACCGCTGTTCATCATTAAATCAAGAGCATCTTTTGAATAAGCCTGAAGTGCAACTATTGTTCCTCCAAATGCGGTTACAATATCGCTTCGCACGCAATTAGCAAGCGAAATACCGTTCTGGGTTATCCTGTTTCTCAACATCGTTAGCATAGTGAACATGATAAGCTTATCTGAAAAGGGAGATTCGGCAGAATTGGTAACCTCATGCTCCCAACTAACTGGAATAGGCAAATCCTCATCTTGTAAGATTTTACTCCACCCATCTATCTGCTTATCTATTAGTTTCTTCCCTTTTGACAAAAAATCCTGAACCTTTTGGGAATGAGTCACCTGACTTAAACCCAAAATCCAAGCTCTCTCGAACATCTTCGTTTGCAATCGCGTATAAACATGGCATAATTCCAACGTGTTGATAGGACGCTTATCTCCAATCAAGCCACCGAAGAAGGTATCCTGATATATATATTCCACCCTATCCGGCACAGGAATATACGGCGGTTTAATCAACAATCCCTTGCGAAGCATGACCTCATAAGCTTTCTTATGGAAATCTTGGCTCTCGTCGATACACGCATTGTAATACTCTGCAACATCCACGCGAAGCGCCCCAATCAAGCCCATAAAGGACTCTATCACTTCAAAATGAACTAAACTATTGACATACACTAACATTAAACCATCGGAAAAAAGCCGCTTGGCGTTGGGTTCCACATCTTCGTCATTGAATGCGTGGGGGATCGGGAAACCAACTGTGTTGAAGATTTGGGTTAGTTTGTTTATGCGAGTCGTTGCTATCTCCAAGGCATATTGCAAAACTGCGTGAATTTCCGGGTCCAGAGCTTTGGCTACAAAAAATTGAAGTTTGCACTTTGACCCAGCATTATACAAATACATCTCCCAGAGATGGCCCATCTCGTCAGCGGTAAGTCGTTCGTCATTAGGACCATCTTTTACCACGTTGAAAGGAGTGGGCTGTTCACTTGCGTTTCCGGTTCTGGATTGAACGTTTTCCATTTTAACCTCCAAAATTTCAGTATCTCTATATCCGATCATGGCTTAGACCTTGTGAAAGTATCGGTTAATGTTGTAACCCAACTAGTTCTTTGCGATCAGCAGCCTGTGGAATCTTTTCCATCCAACCACTTTGAATCATAAGATCAAGCACGTCTTTGGCCCAAAACTGCGTTTCAAGTATAGTACGATTCATTGCAGTTACGATGTCGGCTCTGGTACAGCTCGCTATTGAAATTCCAAGAGCCGTTAAGCTATAGCCTATAATAGAAAGGGTATGAAACAACATTAATTTATCAGAAATAGGCGACTCCAGAGAATCAGTTACTTCACTTTCCAAACCGATTGGTATCGGCAATTCTTCGTCCCGCAGTATTGTACTAAACCGCTCTATTTGCTTATCCAGAACTTGCTTCCCTTTGACAAAGAGTTTTTGGACTTTCTGCGACTTACAAGTCTGACTAAAACCTAAGACAAGGACTCTTTCGATTAACCTTGATTCACACCTTCTATACACTTGAGCAATTTCCAGTGCGTTAATCGGACGTTTGTCCCCAAATATACTCTTGTAAAAGCTTCTATCGTCATAAACGTACCCTATTCTATCTGGTATAGGGATATGGACTCCCTCTGAGAAAAAACCCTTTTTAGTCAGCACTTCACGGGCTTTCTTATCCAAATCCTGAATATCATCGATACAACGATTAAAGAATTCACGTACATCCGGTCGGGTGGAGGTTGTCAGGCTCTTAGTATACTTAACTGCCCCATATCTAGTTACGTAGTGGACGTAGCGCAGCATATAGCCATCAGAAAACAGTCGTTTCGCATTTGGCTCTACATCTTCATCAGTGAACCCTTGAGGAATAGGAAAATTAACAGAATTGAAGATTTGAGTGATTGTGTTTACGTGACCCGTCGATAACTGTAAAGCATACTCCAGAATGGAACGGATTTCAGGGTCCTGGGTTTTGGCTACAAAATACTGCAACAAACACATTGATGAACTATCCGCCATATAAGCTTCCCACAGCTCGCCAAGTTCAAAGGCAGAGAGCCTTTCATCACATGGAGCATCGTTGGCAGCATTGTATGGTTGGGGTTGTGTTAAGTCCTGTTGTTGAGTCTCCATACTAAACCTCCAAATTAATATTCAAATATTCATCTTCCTAAAATTAGCATTTACAAAAATGCTTGTCATTATTAATCTATTAAATGGAATAATACCCCAAGACATAGATAGCAAATTTGTTTAATGCAGTGCTGGGAGCTTGAACAAAAAGGCAATACCAATCCCCATGATGCAGGATAGTAGCCAGGCCACTGGGGATTTCTTTTGGTGTACTAGCAATAATGGGAATAGTGCGTAATCAAACAGAACAGAGTATAAAAAATTTCAACCATTGAAATGCTGCATGTAGTTGTATTTGAGTGCAAGATACTCTAAGAAAGCGTAAAGGCAAACCCAAAACGTAATGTTTTATTCCACCAACGATTAGAACTATTCTGTTGATATTTCGCAGCCTTGAATGGTTATCGAGAGCTAAGATCAAAGGCTGAGCTGCTGAATTTAAGAATCTGCCGAGCTTTTTAAACTAAAAAAACGAACCATTGTCTCGGTACGTTTATCAGTATGTTGATTATCAATCAAGGTGACAGTACTTTCTGAATTTCTAGTTATTCTTAAACTCATAAGTTTAATGCCGTTCCAACTTAATATGTGTTTCAGTATGGAAGAAATACGAAGGGATTGAATGCATTTATGATAAATCAGCGCGAAGATTTTACTTATCGGCTTTTAATGGATGCAGGTATTAAAAAAGGGTTCCGGGTACTGGATGTAGGTTGCGGTTCCGGAGATGTAACTTTATTGACAGCAGCAATTGTGGGCGATGACGGCGAAGTAATTGGTTTTGATACAAACGATGCAGCACTTGACATAGCTCGGAATGCCGCTGTCGAAAGGCACATCCTTAATGCAAAATTTATTAAGGCCGAAATTAGCATGTTGCCGCAAGACATTGGGTGGTTTGATGCGATCGTTGGACGCAGAGTCCTGATGTATCAATCAGATGCAACTCACAGTGTTAAGAGTCTTCTGCCACACCTGAAAACAAATGGATTGGTTGTTTTTCAGGAGAGTGATTCTATGGGATCATTCAAGAATATGGATTTACCGCTGCATACACAGGCACAAGCTTGGATTTGGGATACCGTGGCAAAAGAAGATTTCAGCAAAAAGAGCCACCGCGCTAGCGGTTTAGTTCTATTCTTATTAGGCGAGGTATCCTGTATAGGTGACAATATCCATAATTTGAAGCTGTCGTAGGATTTTAAGTCTTAACTCATGAAAAGGGAGGAAATAATTTGTCAAAGAAGTTAATTTTAATAACAATTACTTCTGTCATTTCGATTATTGTTATCTCGTTTTTCTTTATTAAGTGGATACCTCCTACAAGTGCTCAAATCAAACCAAAAGGTGGATTGAAGATTGACAGTTGGAGTTATGGATTAGGTAGCGTTAGTGAGAGTGATTTAGATAAGTCGGTATTTTCTTATACACTCAATTTAACTAATAATTATGAAAAAGAGATTTTAATTAACTCTATTCAGCCATTGATTAACAAATCAATAAATAATAGAATTCTAAGTATGGAAACAGTTATTTTTGTGAACAAAAGTATTAAACCTAATGAAACAATTCAGATTAACGGGAAAATAGTTTTTGACACAAAGGGATTAGGGAAACCAGATATTGTTAAACTTGAACCATTCATTACAGATATAAAAGTTTCAACAGAAGAAACTATAAGTCTTAGCCAATAGCAGATTGGAATTTAGTGCCAAACATTCTTATTAAGCGTAGGATATCCCGTGTATTAACAGCTTCCATGATTATTATATTTTTATTGAATCTGACATTGCAAAATAAGTAAACTTCTAGTTATTCTTATTTAGCACCTCATTTGAAGGATAAAATTCAATGTGAAGGAGTTGGGAATTATGGTGAGTGCAACATTGTTTATAACGGCAATAGTATCAGCCATGGCTTTATTTATCGATTTGGTGTTCCTCTATAAGAGGATTAAAGATGAAAAGGATATTGCTTTTAATACAATAGGTGGAGCAGTTTTAGTAGGGATAAATGTATACTCAGTTTTAGGTGTTATGATGAGATAACTGCGCATTCTTAAACCCATCAGTATAAATGCCGTCCAACCTCTATGTAGGTGGACGGCATTCGTAGTACCAATGGGAAGTAAATGGGTAGTATTTAGGAAGGCATTTCAACAAAGTATTTGCAAATTACTTATCTTGGTATAAATGGGTTGAGAGTTTTAGCAGAGAAAAGGATGCCATAAAGACTAGAAACATACTGATTCATAACGCTTCACCATTTGTTGATACTAAGATTCTTAATTTCTAATGAAGAGCAATCCAGTTCACCTAAAGCTTAGTGGGATGGAAGTTAGTCAAATTATTGGCCAAATATGCTATAGTAGAAATGTCTATTTGCGTTGTTTGCATAGCACCAATATTTAATGATTATGCGATGAAAGCGAGGAAATAAATGATGTTTAGAGAAATGAGAAGAGGTAAGCAATTATTATCAATGGAAGACGCCGTAGCTGTAATGGACAGATGCACAAATGGTGTCCTGGCGTGCTTGGGTGATGAAGATTATCCTTACGCAGTTCCACTTAGCTATGTCTATTTCAATGAGAAAATCTATTTTCATTCCGCAAAAGCTGGACATAAGATCGATGCTATTACGAAGAAACCAAAGGTATCTTTTTCAGTAATAGATGAAGATACGATAGTAAGTGAAAAATATACTACTCATTTCCGTAGCGTTATTGCTTTTGGTAAAACAAGAATTGTAGAAGGTGATGAATGGCTAGAAGCTTTTGAGGCTTTAGTTGAAAAGTATTCAGGAGACCAACCCGAAGAAGCCAAACATAAGGAAATAACCAGATGTACGCAAACTTATATTATTGCAATTGACGTCGAGCACATAACTGGCAAGGAAGCCATTGAATACGTTAAAGCTAAAAAATAACAACTATATTTTCCATACTAGTGAAAATTATGCATGGACTAGCTTCTAATTATTATTATTTTGTGCTGGTGCAATGGACAGGATGAACTTCGCAAAATCCATATACCCATTTGGCTAA
>DHJG01000171.1:5302-5739 GCA_002404215.1 Desulfosporosinus sp. UBA4726 | reverse complement strand
GCATCTGTTCCCGTGATGAAATAAAGCTCATGATCGGGCCAAGCGCGACGTAAAATGCGTAACGTTTCCACCGTATAAGAAAGTCCTTCTCTCTCGATTTCTAGAGCAGAAATATCAAAAGCAGAATTATCCCGAATAGCGGTCTCTACCATCTCATAACGCAATTCTGCGGGTGAGACGTTTCTTGTAATCTTATGGGGCGGCGTCCCACTCGGTATAAATATCACTTTGCTTAGATTAAACTCACCTCGTGCCATTTCCGCAGCAACCAGATGCCCATAATGAATCGGGTCAAAGGTTCCGCCCATAATCCCTAAGCGAGGTTTTTCCAGCGAAGCTACCCGTTTCAAGTCCGTCATATAAGGTATTCTCCTTATGAATAAAATATCAAGACTGTGGAAATGAAAAGTAAAGTAGATACGAATATTATACCAGAC
>DHJG01000171.1:4107-5144 GCA_002404215.1 Desulfosporosinus sp. UBA4726 | reverse complement strand
GAAACGACAATCACAGTCCCTCTATATTCGGTAATCGCTCTCTTCAGCTCTTCCTTAGCATCCACGTCCAAATGATTGGTCGGCTCATCGAGCACCAACCAGTTGATATCCTTCAGCATGAGCTTACAGAGTCGCACTTTAGCGTTCTCTCCGCCGCTCAATACCATCATCTTGCTCGAGATGTGTTCCTTAGTCAAACCACATCTGGCCAAGGCTGAACGCACTTCAGAATTCGAGAGTCCGGGATATTCGCCCCAAACTTCGTCTAACGCTGTCTTATAATTCTTCCCGCTAGTTTCTTGCTCATAATAGCCAGGGAAGAGAAAATCTCCGAGTTCTACTTCACCAGATACTGGGGGAATAAACCCGAGCAACGTCTTGAGCAAGGTGGACTTACCCAATCCATTGACCCCACGTATGGCCACCTTTTGCCCCCGCTCCAGAGCCAAGTTCAACGGACGGGTCAAGGGCTCATCATAGCCCAGCACAATATCCTTGGCCTCAAAAATTAATTTACTCGGTGTCCGCGCCTCATGGAATTTAAACTTTGGTTGAATTCTCTCCCTCGGCTTATCAATCAATTCCATTTTTTCCAGTTGCTTCTGTCGACTCTTTGCCCGCCCAGTCGTTGAGAACCGCGCCCTGTTCTTAGCAATAAAGTCTTCCATGCGGTCCACTTCTTTTTGCTGCTTATCATAGGCTTTAATCTCCTGAACCTTTTGGGTTTCAAAGAGCGCCATAAATTGTTCATAATTTCCGGTATAGCGAGTCAAACCTGCATTCTCCACATGATAAATGAGGTTCACCACAGAATTCAGAAAGGTCACATCATGGGAAACGAGGATAAATGCATTTTCATACTGAGTAAGGTAGCGCCTCAACCACTCAATGTGCTCGACATCCAAAAAGTTGGTCGGCTCATCTAAGATTAAAATGCTAGGATTTTGAAGCAAGAGCTTAGTGAGTAAGACCTTTGTTCGTTGGCCCCCGCTTAAATCCTCGACATCTTTGTCCAGTCCTACTTCTCCGAGTCCCAG
>DHJG01000171.1:3555-3930 GCA_002404215.1 Desulfosporosinus sp. UBA4726 | reverse complement strand
TCTCCCACTTCTTCCAAGAGTTTGTTCATCTCAGTTTCCGTGACACTTCCCATTCGGTCATAGATCTGTAAGGTCTCCGCTTCCAGATCATACATCGTTTGAAACGCCTCTTTGAGAACGTCCCTGATCGTTTTCCCCTTAGTCAAAGCCGTAAGCTGATCTAAATATCCTACGGTCACTCGGTTTGACCATTCGACATTTCCTTTATCAGGCATAAGTTTGCCAGTAATAATATCTAGAAAGGTTGATTTCCCTTCCCCGTTCGCCCCTACCAGACCAACGTGCTCCCCTTTTAATAAGCGAAAGCTAACATCCTCAAAAATCTTGCGTCCCCCAAAACCATGGCTAACGCTTTCTACATTTAAAATGCTCATA
>DHJG01000171.1:1089-3453 GCA_002404215.1 Desulfosporosinus sp. UBA4726 | reverse complement strand
TTTTGGGCTATTTTTTCCGCCAGTTCATTTAAATACGTCCAGCGGTCCATCATGTCTTCTAGTTTTTCCTCTAGAGCCTTTTGAATGGCAACCAACTCAGTTAGCTTGCCAAAATCGCTACCCATATCATGCATTAGTTGATTATTTTTTTGAAGTTCCTCTTCCACCTGCGCAATTTGAGCGTCAATTTGGGCAAAGTCCTGCTGCTCCTTAAAGGTCATTTTCAGCGGGCGCTCTTTCTTCCTCTCAGGTTCTCCCTTTTCCGGCCGGCCACCTGTTTCGCGGTAAGCTTTTGCCAAAGAGGCTAAGTTAGCAGCCTGCACAACCTCTTGCTCAGCCGCATAGACTTGTTCCCGATAGTCCGAGTAATTACCCACGTACGACCGAATAGTTCCCTCACCTTCAAAGTTAAAGATCTTATCCGTAATTCGGTCCAGAAAATAGCGATCATGGGAAACAGCAATCACTGCGCCTGGAAATTCATCGAGATAACCTTCTAAAATAGTCAACGTTTGAATATCTAAATCATTCGTCGGCTCATCCAATAAGAGGACATTCGGGGCAGCCATCAAAATCCGCAAAAGATAAAGTCTGCGTTTTTCCCCGCCAGAGAGTTTACTAATCTGAGTCCATTGCACAGCCGGTGGGAACAAAAAGCGCTCCAGCATTTGGGATGCAGTAATAAAGCCGCCATCGGAGGTCGGAATCACTTCAGCCACCGCTTTAATCTCATCAATCACACGAATATCCGGATTTAGATAGGTATTTTCCTGAGTAAAATACCCCATATTGACCGTAGAACCCAGTTCAATACTCCCCTCATCTGGTGTCAATCGACCGGCAATCAAGTTTAACAAAGTCGACTTACCACTACCATTGGGGCCGATGATCCCAATCCGATCATTCCTTAAGAGAATGTAATTGAAATCTTTGATCAAGACACCTCGGTCCGGAAATCCTTTTTGCACATGATTGCATTCCAAGATTTTCTTTCCTAAGCGGGACGACCCAGCCGGCATTTCAATCCGGTCCCCGTAATCGGCTGGTTTATCAGCTTGCAACTGTTCGAAGCGATCAATTCTGGCCTTTTGCTTGGTCGTACGGGCTCTAGCACCTCTGCGCATCCAGGCCAGTTCATTGCGAAAGAGGTTTTGGCGTTTCCTCTCGGTTGCCTCGACTTGCTCTTCCCGCTCCACTTTCAATTCCAAGAAACGGCTATAATTCCCAGGGTAAGGATACAGCTTTCCCTGATCCAGCTCCAAGACCCGACCCACAACACGGTCCAGAAAATACCGATCGTGCGTAACCATGACCAAGGCACCTTTGCGTTTATTCAAGTACTGCTCCAGCCAATCCACTGTATCATTATCAATATGGTTCGTTGGTTCATCCAGAATCAGTATATCTGTAGGGTTAATGAGCGCACTCGCCAAAGCCACCCGTTTTCTCTGTCCGCCCGACAAGGTCCCAACCAGAGTATCAAATTTAGAAATCCCCAGTTTCATCAGAATCGCTTTAGCCTCATTTTCCAGTTGCCAAGCGTCCAACTCATCCATCCGCTGCCCTAGAGCGATCAACGCTTGTTGAAGCTTCGGTTGCTCAGAATCATCGTTCAGCTTTTCCAAGGCCGTTTCATACTCCCTGAGCAATTGCATCACTGGAGAATTTCCTTTGAATACCTGTTGTAAAACCGTCGCCTCATCTTCAAATTCCGGATTTTGAGGGAGATACTCTAGGCTCACACTATTTCCCTTAGTTACCTTGCCCTGATCCGGCCATTCAGCACCTGCCAAGATCTTTAGCAAAGTAGACTTACCCGTCCCATTAACCCCAATGATCGCTATCTTTTCTCCGTCTTCAATCCCGAAGGAAATATCAGCAAAAAGTACCTTTTCACCGTAACTTTTCGTTAGATTCTCAGCCGTCAAGACGTTCATATTTGTTCCCCTTCTCCTTATCACAAGCTGTAGAACATCTTATTGTATCATACTTTGACGAACCTTGCCCAAATAAAAATCCCATAGCCATGCGTATGTGCACAGTTATGGGACTAACTTATCAATGACTCAGACTCAAGAAACATCTTCATCTGCCAAACAGTTTAAAATCTCATGCGCGCCACGGCGTATAGCTCCAACTATTTTAGCTGACTCCATTTTTAATTGATCCCTCTCTATTACGGAGATTAAGCTTTTCTCTTCTAAAATCTTCAACCGTTGACGACTTTCTTCCGAACCCTTAAGCATAAGATAGATCTCATCTTGACGAGATTCCATAGCATTCATTTTATACTTTAATACATCAGTGTCTATCTTCAGTACATTTATGTCTGTCTTCATAACCCCAATGTCTGTCTTCATAACC
>DHJG01000171.1:0-955 GCA_002404215.1 Desulfosporosinus sp. UBA4726 | reverse complement strand
TGTCTGTCTTCATAACCTCTATATCGGTCTTCACGACCTCAAGTAAGCCCAGAACTTTTCCAAACATCTCTCTAGTTTCCTGATCCATACCTTTAATCCCCCCTAGGTTGAATCTCACCTTCCTCTATATGTCACTATTTTACAGGTCTGAAGATAGTTTGTCCACCCCTTGTTATTCTGGAAAGGACGTGTCTCGCGCACCCAAAACCCTCCTACATGCAAACAAGAACCGTCCCCATTTGCACACTTGCGAGACAAAAAGCTAGTTTCCTTTACTTTAAGGAGAACCAGCTTTCGGTTACTTATATATCCCGCCACGGGAATCTATAGCCTGAATGTACACGAGCTCTTCTGTGTGATTAATTTCAAAAAGAATGCGATATGTACCAATCCTGAGGCGATATAAGCCCTGGTATCCCTTCAGCAGCCTGATGTCACCTTTCGGGGGAATTATTAATAGACCAGCAAGTCCCTTCGCAATACGTTCTTGAACGGCTACTTCCTGTTTAGCCAGGAATTTAAGCGCGTCCTTATGGTAGATCAACTCGTAACCCGAACTCACGCTTGGCTTCCTCCCCCGTAACATAACCAGCATCACTATTAAGCTGGCGAAGTTCTTCTTCAGTTAAAGGTTCATCGTCGGGATCTAACTGATCGATTGTTTTCCAACCATCCGATTTTTTTGTGGAACGGTTTAATATATACTGCATAAAATCAAAAACCGTTTTTTGATCGTCTTCAGGAAGGCGCTCAACTAAGTTATGAATATCTTCTTTCCGTATAACCATGAGGCATAACCTCCTAAAATATAATGTCCGCTAATATAACCTAGTAGACATAATCCATGCCTAAGATCAAGTCTTGAGGACCGCTAGGTATTGATTAAGCTAAAATTACCATGACTGCTAAAGTAAGTCAAGTGTAGCAGGTGTGGCGCTTTTGCGTCAAAGACGCA
>DHJG01000136.1:7734-8141 GCA_002404215.1 Desulfosporosinus sp. UBA4726 | reverse complement strand
GTTACCGGCCTAGACATATCTGAAAAAATGTTAGCTTATGCGGCGAAAAATTCCGAAGCAGAGAACCTCACCAATACCTCCTTTAAAAACTTGAACTGGGATGAAGTCGACCTTGAAGACTTCGGCTGGAAGAAAAGGTTTGACTTGGTTACCGCGATCAACAGCCCAGGGATCCATGATCTAATCACCCTAGAGAAGATGATCTCAGCTAGCAAGGGATACTGCTTTTTATCCAATTTTGTTGAGCGCTCCGACTCTGTTCAGGACATTCTTCGCACAGAAATTCTAAAGCTTGAAGAGGTCAGATTTTACAGCAATACAGTTTACAGCATTTTCAACATCCTTTGGTTAACTGGCTATTATCCCGTTATTACCTATGTCGATACGGATCGTGAAACTGTCCGAAT
>DHJG01000136.1:1240-7552 GCA_002404215.1 Desulfosporosinus sp. UBA4726 | reverse complement strand
AGCCGTTTAATTAGGAGATATCTTGAAGGGATCTCTCTCAATGGATATGTGATAGAGAAAGTTCGGACTAAAACTGCCTGGATTTATTGGACAGTCAGTTGAGACATGAACTCTATATCATTATTGACAGAAAATATTACCTGTGCTAAGCTTAAAAAGTAATTTAATACCATTAAAAACGAGTACACTCTCCTTTTGAGTAACAAGGAAAGTGTTTAAAAGGGAAGTCAGTTTAATTCTGACGCGGTCCCGCCACTGTAATAGGGAGTAGCCTTATAAAATGTCACTGGACTTATCCGGGAAGACGTAAGGTTATGATGAACTAAAGCCAGGAAACCTGCTCGTTTTGGCATTCACCTTTGGTACCCACGAAGGATGGGAGGTAAGGATATTTATGTTTTTTAGCATATTTATAACCTCCTGCATCCCTGCAGGAGGTTAGTTTTATTTTCGTTTTCAAACATCCGAACAATTTTAGCCACCTGTCTGAGTCACATTACTTTCGAATGGGGTGATGTTTGGTTTATTAACTACTTACATTGTTTTATGATAACCGTAGCTTTTGTTCAGACAGTCAAGATGAAAAGGAGTGTTAAGCTTATGGGCCCGCTTGAGATTAAGCGTAAGATTAAGCATATCAGTCTATTAATGGCCTACGTTCTTATTATCTATATCATCTTCCCCAACGACGCTTATGCTATGCATATCATGGAAGGATTTTTACCTTTCAACTGGGCAGCCTTCTGGTGGATTGCCATGATTCCGTTTGTTATTGTCGGGATACTATCCATTAAGAAAACAGTGACTGAACACCCTAGTCTAAAGATGATGCTCGGTATGGCCGGAGCCTTTGCTTTTGTTTTGTCGGCTCTTAAAATCCCCTCCGTAACCGGTAGTTGTTCGCACCCGACAGGCGTGGGTCTGGGTACGATTCTTTTCGGACCAGCTGCTATGACCGTATTAGGCATGATTGTCTTAATCTTCCAAGCTCTGCTACTCGCCCATGGAGGAATAACAACCCTCGGAGCAAACACGTTTTCTATGGGAGTTGTTGGTCCTTTTGTCTCCTATGCTATCTATAAGGGTGCTAAAAAACTTGGTGCTCCCCTATGGCTCTCAGTTTTCTTATCCGCTACTCTCGGAGATCTAATGACCTACGTTACCACCTCAATTCAGTTGGGATTAGCTTTCCCAGCAGCAACAGGTGGAGTAATGGCTTCCGTACTTAAATTCATGAGCATTTTTGCGTTCACGCAAATTCCTTTAGCCATAAGTGAAGGTATCCTTACTGTTATGGTGATTAACGTGCTTAGTGCTTACAGTCAAAAAGAGTTGCGATTTTTGGGTGTATTTACTGGCAAAGAATTACCTATCAAAAAGTAGTGGGTAGCACCCGCAATCACTAAAAGTGGCACGAGATTTACTCTCGTGCCACTTTTTTATACGCTTTTCTGATGCCTGATGCTAATCTATAGCAAGTTAAATACTATTCCTATTCTAATTGTTCTAATGGAGACTCATTTAATTGCTGATAAACGGTCCTTGTGGATAAATTTATAATGAACGATGAGCAGATGGAAGGCGAACTCCAGCACTCCTATCCCCTACTTTGAACTATAATTTATAACCAATTTTATACGTCTATATTACTCTGGTACTATATTAGTATTAACTAATTATATTTATCTTGATATTTAAATGCTACCTATAGTACTATAGTAATACATTCAAATTACCTTTGTAAAGGAGTCACCTAAGATGCGTAGAAGATGACAATCATACTAAAATACTAAAACCCAAATATTATTAAAGTTACTCAAAGTGAAAAGATTGAAACTGGAGCTTATTTAAAAATTTAAGACCTAGATACATACTGCAAAGTACAAAGCAATCAAAGTACGAGGGGGATTCCAAATGTTTAAAAAAATAGTTCCGGCTATTAGGAGATTCAAACTTACAAAAAAATCAGTTGCGATTATAGTTATTTTACTGGTTCTCATTACTGGAGTTACCGTCTTCATGAACAAGAAAGCAGATACAGTTGCCGTAGCTGCTCCCAATAAGGTTTCTGTTAAAGTGAGTGTGGCAAAAAGCACTCTAAAGAACGCATCTGCTTCCTATAAGGCAACATTAGAAGCCTCTCAAGAGGGTATTGTAAGTGGCAAAGTCGGTGGCAAAGTAGTTCAGGTCATGTTCGAAAATGGTCAATATGTTTCCCAAGGAGACCTGTTGATTAAATTGGATGATCAGGACATTAGAAACAAGATAGCGTCTTCTGGGGCCAAGCTGAAGGCTTCAGAAAGTCAGGTGACTGCCGCAGAAAGTCAGGCAGATTCCGCTGCAAGTCAGGTGAAATCCGCTGAAAGTCAATTGGTTTCTTCACAAACTGGTGTACAGAAAATGCAGCTAAATGTAGACAATGCTCTGCGCACCTACGATAGAACGAAGACACTTTTTGACGGTGGAGCAGTTACCAAAGTTGAATTGGAAGGTGCAGAAACAGCGCTCAACAATGCAAAAAGCGATCTTGCTTCTGCAAACGCCACTGTGGAGTCATCAAAGGCCAGTATCGAAACAGCGAAAACCAGTATTGGAACTGCACAAGCCAATACTCAAACAGCGCAAGCTAATGTCACCTCAGCACAAGTTGATTTAAAAAATCTCACAGATTCTCTGGCGGATACGACCATCACTGCGCCCATTACTGGCATTTTAGATGAAAAAAGTGTTAGTGTGGGACAATATGCCAACATGGGAGTTGCCTTAGGGAAAGTTAAAACTATATCACCGATCTATGCCGCAATAGAGGTGGATCAAAACGCTATAAGCTCTTTGAAAGTTGGACAGAGTGCCAAAGTAAACGTTGGAGGTAATGATGCCCAAAGCTATGACGGGATTATAAAGAGCATTGAAGCAGCTGCCGATACTACATCAAGAGTTTTCAAATGCAAAGTTGAGGTTGCGAATCCGGATCAGGCATTGAAACCAGGTATTTATGCTAACGTGGATATTATAGGTAATGAGACGTCAGAAGTGATTGCCGTGACAACCGATGCCTTGAGCGGAAATCCAGGAAACTATACCGTTTTTTTGAATGATAAAGGAGTTGCCCGTAAACACATTGTAAGTATTGGAGAAATTACAAAAGGCTTAGTAGAGATTAAAGATGGCATAAAAACAGGTGACAGCGTAATTATTACCAATGTGAATACCCTCCAAGATGGCGATGAAATTTCGGTAGTGACGAAATAGGGGGAGAAAATTAATGTTTTTAACAGATATCAGCCTAAAACGGCCTGTATTTTCCATTGTAATAATTATTGCTATGCTTGCTTTGGGTGCTATAAGTTACATAGGACTACCCATCAACGAAAATCCTGAGGTCGAGATTCCTTATATAGCGGTTGCCATTTCCTTACCGGGAACTTCAGCAGAACAGCTTGAATCGAAAGTGACAAAAAGAGTTGAGGAATCTGTCGGACAAATTTCGGGAGTGAAACACATTACCTCCACCATCTCGGAAGGCGTTTCCCAGACCGTCATTGAGTTTAATTCTGGAACCGAAGTCAATGTTGCAGCACAAGATATCAAAGATAAACTAAGCGGTATTCGAGGCACTTTGCCGCAGGATATCAACGAACCCATTATTCAAAAATTCGACTTTGCAGCAACACCCATTATATCCTTCGTGGTCACTAGCCCTCTTTCCAACAAGGACTTATCACAAATAGTCGAAGATGATATCACCAAAAAATTAAATACCGTTAAAGGCGTTGGCTCGGTTACCACCTACGGCGGGCAAGTCAGGGAAATACATATCACGCTTGATAAAGAAAAAATGGCCTCTCTTAATGTGACAACGGCCGAAATCACACAGAGCCTACAAAGTGATAATATCGATCGGTCAAGTGGTAAAGTTTCCAACGATGATAAAGAAGTTTCCATCAGAACGAATGGTACGGTCAAAGAAGTCAATGATTTCTTGAATATTTTGGTCACCAATCGTAAAGGGACTGAACTAAGAATCAAGGATATTGCCCAAGTGGAAGATACTATTAAGGATCGGGACAGCTTATCTTATTACAAAGGTGCCGAATCCATTGGTATTAATATTGTCAAACAATCCGGGGAAAATACGACCCAAGTGGCGGATGATCTTAAAGCAAAAATTGTGGCAATTCAAGCTTTACTGCCTAAAGATGTAAAAATTGACATTGTCGATGACAATTCACAGGTCATACGGGCGTCCGTGACTGAAGTTCAGAAAACCTTGTTGGAAGGTTGTGTCCTGGCGGTTCTCGTTGTTTTCGTCTTCCTGCGCAATGGGGGAAGTACGGCCATCAGTGCCCTTTCACTGCCGACATCGATTATTTCTACCTTTGCTGCTATGAAACTAATGAATTTTTCACTCAACACCATGTCTTTAATGGGCCTTTCCTTAGCAGTTGGGTTGCTGATTGATGATGCGATTGTTGTCGTTGAAAACATTGTACGCCACTTAAATATGGGGAAATCTGCGATTCAAGCAGCCAAAGACGGTACGAGTGAGATTGGACTTGCCGTGACGGCTACAACATTTACCATTGTTGCGGTCTTTCTCCCCATTACCATGGTTGATGGAATGATTGGCGCCTACTTCAAGGAATTTGGTCTAACGATTGCTGTCAGTGTCTTGATTTCGTTATTTGTCTCCTTTACTTTAGTGCCGTTGATGGCGTCTAAATACGTAAAAAGCGAGAACGATGAATTAGTTAAAAAGCACGGTCCTCTGGGTAAATTCCTATTATGGTTTAATCACTTGTTTGTGAAACTTGCCAGAGTCTATACAGGTATCCTCAGGGCCGCACTGAAACACAGGATTAAAACCATAGCTCTTGCCACGGCAATGTTCTTGGGCAGCTTACTCCTTCTTAACTTCATTAATACTAGTTTTTTAGATTCCTCAGACAACGGAAAGATCACAGTAGCAGCGACGACAGATGGAGGGACAACACTGGTTAACGCTGCAGAAACAACCAAAAAGATGGAAAGTATTCTTAATAAGTATCCCGGAGTAGTGTACCTGTACTCGACTGTTACACCCAGCAACATCAACATTAGCGTACAGCTTCCAGACAAGAATGTCAGAAAAGAATCTATAAGTGAAACAGCCAATAAAATGCGAGAGAGTTTAAAGCAGATTCCGGGGATTAGCCTTTCTATGACGACTGGTTCAAGTATGACGGGAGGCAAGGACCTTGAGCACCATTTTACCGGTAATGACTTTGATCAACTTTTAGACTATTCGCTGCAAGCAGAGAAAGTCTTAAAGAAAATTCCCGGGGCCGTTGACGTAGGTATAAGCTATAAAACTGGAAAAGCAGAAGCAAGAATTGACGTGGATCGTGATCGGGCGGCTGATCTCGGTGTTAGTCCCGTGGTCGTTGCCAATACGTTAGGAACACTCTTTAATGGTTCTCTCGTAACCCAGTATGAAACAGAAAAGGATCGTTATGACGTTAAACTATTGCTCCGAGATGATCAAAAAACGGATTTTGACAGCTTGAAAGGAATTTATGTGCCTGGTTCAAATAACAGTATGGTTCCTCTTGATCAGGTCACAAAGCAAGTTTTCGCCACCGGTTCCACGTCTATTAACAGGTATGACAAAGCTCGAGAGATTGTGGTAACTGCAAATGCCTCTGGAGTTGCGGCGACTGACTTGGATACCCAGTTTACCACAGCCCTGAAAAATGAAGCGAAGATGCCAGCCGGAGTAAGCCAAGTTAGCGGAGGAAATCAGGAAATGATGGCAGAAGCTATCCCCGGCTTAATGCAAGCACTTTTGATGGGAGTTCTGTTCATTTACTTGATCCTTGCTGCTCTATTTGAAAGTTTTATTGATCCCTTTGCGATTGTCTTCGCTTTGCCGTTCGGTATCATTGGCGCACTGTTAGCTCTGTTTCTTTCCGACAGCAATTTAAGCATGATGGCTATTATTGGTATCATTATGTTGATGGGACTGGTCACCAAAAATGCGATTTTGTTAGTTGACTATGCCAAGCAAAAGCGTGAAGAGGGAGAAGAACGAGGTGAAGCGCTTCTACAGGCAGCTTCTACGCGACTTAGGCCGATCATTATGACGACGTTAGCGATGATCTTTGGTATGCTACCAACAGCAGTCTCCACAGGCTTAGGATCTGAGGGACGTTCACCTATGGCTTATGCCATTATTGGCGGATTGATTACATCCACCTTTTTAACACTCATAGTTGTACCTGTAATTTATACACTTTTGGATGATGCCAAAGGATTGTTTCACAAGAAAAAACC
>DHJG01000136.1:0-1049 GCA_002404215.1 Desulfosporosinus sp. UBA4726 | reverse complement strand
AGAACAGCTATTGATTTTTCAGTTCTCTTTATGTATTCTAATTAGCATCTCTAGTCGCCAGAGCTCCTTCAGACCCTCAGTCTTTTTCAATGACTTTTATCTTTCAAAAAATAGTTTTTTTACAAATTAGCAGAAAACCAAAGTCCGATATTTAATTTGCTCTTGTATATAGATGTCGGCGCATTACATTTGTAAAGGGAGTTATATAAGTGAGTGCAAGAGATAATGAATCCAAACAAAAGATACTTTTAACGGCACTAACCCTCATTAAAGAGCAAGGGTATGATGAGGTAACACTCAACAACATTTGCGCTACTGCTAACATCTCGAAGAATACCTTTTATTATTACTTTAAGTCCAAGGAAGACTTGTTGCTCCAGTTCTACAGCATTCCCACCGACATGGCGACGAGAAACCTTGCCTCAATACTCATGGCCGAAAATAGTATCGAACAATATTGGAAAACAATCGAGCCAATGCTTGACTTCATTGTAGATAGTGGAACAGAGATTACAAAACGCATACTTTATGCACTCACAAATGAAAATCTTCAAGCCTTCGATTCATCGAAACTTGACCGGAATATTCCTGAGGTTCAGGCTACAATTATAAGGCGGGCGCAAGCATCCGGCGAAATTCGCAATACCTCTGATCCATGCCTTTTACTTGCCATTGAGCAAGTGCAACTTTTAGGTATTGTTTCATTATGGTGTACCTTAAACGGAATATTTGATTTTAAGAATGCCGTTCGCCTCGGGATTGAAGTATGCTTTGATGTAAAACCCGAATTGCGCAAGGCACCGTCTGATGTGTTTTCCGAAATTTAAATATAAAGCTAGACACGCTTGAAGGCACATTACCTCTTGGGAGGAAAATGTGCCTTCAAGCGTGTCTAGCTTGTCGATACGTTGTTGTCCATGGTATGCCTGCGAGCATATCTATAGATAAACTAAGCCGTGGCTTTTCCTATACGACCTCTTCGTTCAAATTTGCTCCGCTGAACTGACTGTTATAAAGATCTGCATAAAAACCATTCTGGGCAAGAAGCT
>DHJG01000233.1:10930-11181 GCA_002404215.1 Desulfosporosinus sp. UBA4726 | reverse complement strand
TTGAATTCACTACGGGATAACCTAAAGAGACTATTGAAACCATATATAAACAAAAATCGGGTTACTTCCTAGTATCATTAAGGGTTTGAATATGAACTTGACCATAGATTTTTATTATATGGAAAACCAGTTTTGGGTTATTGATGCAGCTATTAATGCGAAGGTGTTGTTATGTTTACCTCAAAACGCATTTTGAAAACCTAACTTGCATGCCTATACAGCAAAGCTTAGCACTTCCGATAAAGAATCAT
>DHJG01000233.1:7323-10795 GCA_002404215.1 Desulfosporosinus sp. UBA4726 | reverse complement strand
ATATTGCAATGTTTCTTGGCAACTAAGAGCAACTTGGCTGTGACTTTGATCTCTGTCCCCACCGGGATAGGTTGAAGTTGATAAAGCGTAAAGTTCTCAGTAATCGCATCAAGTCGATACTTCTTGCGTAGCCCAATATAGCCAGCCATGTTCATCACCGTAACGAGAACTCCACAGCTTGCTGAACCATAATCATTAACCATGGAATTGGTGATTTCCCCTTCGATGGTAAGATGCTCAGCATCATCGACAAATCGGAAGCCGCTTAACACAAGGTTGTCCACTGTTTCACCAAACTGAGGCTGTTTCTGAACTTGCTGGTAGGCTTCAATGACATCTTGCAAGCTAATGATTCCTATCAATTTGCCCTGATCCGCAACGACAGCGATTTCCCATCCTTCCCACACCATGATCCGGGAAATATGGGTTACTGGATCATCTCTTCCTACCAGAAAAGGTTTCAAATTCATAACGTCTTTGATCCGCGTCGTGACATCTTCTCCGGCAACATCCACTGCCGTGACGATCCCAACAAGAGTCATGTCTTCCTCAACGACAGGAAAACGGCTGTGACCCGTATTATGCGAGAGTTCACGCCAATCTCCAACCGTAGCATCTGTTACCAAATAACTCACTTCTTTAACCATAATGTCTTCAACTAAAATGAGTTCTTTCTGAATTAGGCGATCATAGAGAGCCCGATTGATCATCGTCGTGACAGCAAATGTGTCATAGGGGGCTTGAATGATCACTAAATCTTTTTTTCGCGCTAAGGCCACTACCTCTTCGTCCGGTTCCAATCCGCCAGTGATCAATAGTGACGCATTCTGCTCCAAGGCTACAATCTGAACGTCCCGGCGGTTTCCAACAATACACAACGTGCCTTCTTCTAAGGTACGTTCCATAGCATCTAATTCCATTGCCGCTATAATAAATTTATTTGGGGAGCGATCTAAATGCTCAAAACCACAGATAACAACCCCTTCGGCAATCTGTGAAACTTCACGCAACGTCAAATCTTCAATTTGCCGCTCTTTGACCCCTTCAATTCGAATCGTTCCTACCTTAGGGATCGAACGAACAAATCCTTTGGCTTCTGCCTCTTTAATAGCTCGATAAGCCGTTCCTTCACTGACATCCAACTCTTTGGCAATAAAGCGCACTGACACCTTACTACCAATTGCCAGATCCTCAATAAAAGTTAAAATCTGTTGATGCTTTGTCAACTAAAAACGCTCCCCACTTGTTACTTTAAGAATCATTATGAAGTTATATTATATCATAAGAATGATTTTTCAGCCATGCTTATCCTTTTGCTAGCCATTTCTTCTTCGCCGCTGGGTCATTAGCCCTCCGATTCTTCCCGCATCCTTAGCACTCAAAGAATGCCACCCCACACTCTTTACCTGTTCAAGTAAACCCAATTCAGCAGCGATCTCCATTTTTAAGGGTTCCAATGGGTCTATCCGCTTTACCTTTGGCTTTGACCGTTCTTTCACTTAGATTCGCCCCCTACTCATAGTGTTAAAATCTTCTTCATAATGCGGACAATTCGCTCCTCGCCGTTCTCCTAAAAGGTGTTCTAATCGACAGTGGCCTTCAACCGAATAAAGACAACGTGTCGAACATTTACTAGTTGTCATGATCCTCATCTCCTTTCTATATAAAAGTTTTACCGTTTTTACATAAAAATATCCCGCTTGAAAACCAAGCGGGATATTCAATCGCTTCTTTATTTTAAATTTCGAGCGTTTCACCAGGTTTTAGCACCTTACCTTGACTTTCTGGAGCTCTGCGTTGAAGAAGATGCAAAAATTCTCCCACGTTCTGATCAATGAGTGGAAACGTATTGTAGTGCATCGGAATGACTACTTTAGGTCGTAATAGTTGTGAAGCATGAACTGCCTCTTCAAAACCCATGCCGAAATTATCTCCGATCGGAAGCATAGCAACTTCGATGGGGTATCTTCGTCCGATGAGTTCCATATCGCCGAATAATCCGGTATCTCCGGCATGATAAAGCCACTTCCCTTCGATCTGAAGCAAAAATCCACAGGGCGGGCCGACATAGATCATGCCTCCTCCCTCAGGATTTTCAATCCCAGAACCATGCAAAGCCTGCGTAAGCTTAACCAAGCCAAAGGGAAACAGGTGCTTTCCTCCAATATGCATAGCATGCGTCTCAGCGCCCTGACTTCGACAATAAGCCGCCAACTCAAAAACAGCTATAATAGGAGCTCCTGTCTGCTTAGCTAACTGTATCGCGTCACCAAAATGGTCACTATGTCCATGAGTGACCAGTATCGCATCAAGTTGAGTAAAGTCTTCAAGTTTAGCTGTTGTGCACGGGTTACCTGTCAAAAAGGGATCAATTATGATTCTTCCTGATTTCCCAACAATTTCGAAGCAAGCATGTCCATGAAAATGGATACGCATTCTAAAAACCTCCTATGTGGTTTATTGACGCTTAACGTATGTTTGAAGTATATCCCAGAAACTAGGATAACTAAGGTTCATTTCCCATAGTGCTACACCACGAATACCCTTCTGCAACACAAGGTCCAGCTTCTCTTTCAAGCTACTGAGATCTTCAAAATATACAGTATGTCGAACCCCCATAGTCTCGTAACGGAAGTACGTGCTATGTTGCCTTGCATCCCATTGCAACGGTGCCCCATGGCGTTGTGCAAGCTCTACAGCCCGTTGATAGCCAATTACACGACCAGGTCCTTTCTCCGGCCAATCGTATCCATAGATTGGAATTCCCATGTAAATTTTCTGGGGTGGAATATTAGCAACTGCATAATTCAAAACTCTGGTAATCCAAGGTATTGAGGCGACGGATCCTGGTTCGCTTTCTGCCCAATGCTCTTCGTAGGTCATAATAATCACCTCATCGACAGCCTGGCCAATCGCCATATAATCAAAAGACCCCCGCCATTCATTCAGCGGGTCATCGGAAGTCTTAGCAGGCATGTCTATCGAGACGAGGAATTTTGCTCGTTGAAATCGCGCAGACCAGTTTATGATAAGCTTGCTAAACAGGGGTCGATCAGCAGGTGCTGCTTTCTCCAAATCAAAATTAACCCCATCACATTGATATTCGACCAAGATATTACGAATGTTTTGCCAAACGAGGTTGGCAAACTCTTGATCACGTACCAAACGTCCAATC
This sequence comes from Desulfosporosinus sp. UBA4726, assembly GCA_002404215.1. Taxonomy (GTDB): domain Bacteria; phylum Bacillota; class Desulfitobacteriia; order Desulfitobacteriales; family Desulfitobacteriaceae; genus Desulfosporosinus. The sequence goes on along the minus strand of DHJG01000233.1, from coordinate 7,620 downwards.
AAAGCAGTGGAAAACTGACCTTGTGGGGTTAGATTGCTAACCACCAAGATAACTTTGATCCCCATAGCATGGGCCTCATTGATAAACTGTCGACTTGGACGCCCAAGAAGCGTCCCGTTATTCTGAATGGGAATTTCGAAAATAGCCAGTTGTTTGATGATACTCCCATAGCGTTTAAAATATGTATAACCATTTGCTTGTTTCGTTAAGCCATTATAAAAGGCAAACACTTGTAATGGCATACTTATACCCCCTTTCCGACCATCATATGCATTGATCGAATAAGAGGTGTAGTAT
>DHJG01000233.1:0-7167 GCA_002404215.1 Desulfosporosinus sp. UBA4726 | reverse complement strand
GATTATTTGGAATGACGTCGACTAAAGACAGCCAGCATAGATGTCCTGCGCATAAGAATGATAATAAGTAAAGCAAAGACTAAGAGGAGAATAGTGAGGGCCCAAATCCATTGTCCCTTGGCCCCAAGTACAGCGGCCACACCAAAGCAAGCACTTATCCCATACATTGAAAGCACTGCTGACCGTTGACTCAAACCTGCATCCAGTAAACGATGGTGAAGATGCCCTCGGTCAGCTGTTGCCATCGACTGCCCTCGCAGTTTTCGGCGAATAATGGCAAAGGTTAGGTCAGTAACCGGCATGCCTAAAACCAAGAGTGGAAAAACCAATCCCAGAATCGTCGCCGTTTTAAGCAAACCCATTATGGAAAGCCCTCCAATAACATATCCAAGGAACATACTTCCTGAATCTCCCATGAAAACACGCGCCGGGGGAAAATTAAAAACTAAGAAGCCAAGGAGCGCTCCGGCCAAGGCCAGGGTAAGATGGGCAGCAGGAAGTTGACCAATCCGATTCGCTGACCAAAACAGTAACAGAGCCACCATAAAACAAATCCCGGCGGCTAGTCCATCAAGTCCATCTGAAACATTGACGGTGTTCACCAATCCGACAACCCAAAAGAGCATTAACACTATTCCGATGGCGCTTAGCCCAAGATATTCAAAATCAACGGGTCCGATCAGGGGTAACGATATATTATTCATAGAAAAGCCGAAGAAGACCAGCACCGACGCTGCTGCGATTTGCCAAAAAAGCTTAACTAACGGTCGCATTCCCCGAATATCGTCCCAAATTCCAACCACCATAATGATCGTGCTTCCCAGGAATAATCCCGTCATTTGTTCATCCCACACTTGCATGATCAAAGCTGCACTCCAAAATGCAGCATATATTGCCAACCCGCCGAGACGGGGAATTGGTTTAGTGTGAACATGCCGACCGCCTGGATAAGCAATTGCTCCCCATTTAGCCGCCAATTTCATAGAAACTGGCGTAGCGATGACCGCTATCACAAGTGCCATGAAAAAGGTTAACACATAGGTCATGATTGACCTCCTTTCTATATAAGACCAGGGAAACCCCATTGCCTTAATGTTTCATAGACAACAACTGCCACAGAATTCGATAAGTTCAAGGAACGGGCTTCCGCACGCATCGGCAACCGAAAGGTCGTATCCGGGTAACGCGCTAAAATTTCGGGAGCTAATCCTTTAGTTTCCTTCCCAAAAAGCAGGTATCCCCCAGGGTCATAGCTTAGATCGGTATACCCTCGTCCACCTTTTGTGGTCGCTAAGTATCGGGTTCCTACAGGGTTCTTTTCCTCAAAATCCTCGAAGTTTTCATAGACAAATATATCAAGTAAGTGCCAGTAATCTAAGCCAGCACGTTTTAATTGCTTGTCATCGATACTAAATCCTAATGGTTTTACTAAATGAAGTGTTGCCCCAGTTGCAGCACAAAGCCGAGCCACATTCCCCGTATTCGGAGGAATTTCCGGCTCAACTAGGACAATATTCAGGCGCTTATTCAAGACGTTTGTTCCCCTTTCAATGACACGATGCGCAATTTCCACTACATCCTGCTGAGCAGTTTCCGCCCCCGGACCCACCGGAGAGGCCAAGACTTGCAAACCCAGAGATTTGTTTCATTAGTCCAGTAAGCCCACATGCTGAGCACAACAACGATTCACCATTTTCTCCCATTCTACACAATTCCGTTGTCACAACACCACAGTTTGGACACTGAAATTCATACATAGGCATATAAAAGATTCCTCCCAAGCGTAAAGTATCTACACAACATATTTGAATTCTATGAGTTATACTATTATAACCTGAAATTATTGTAAACCCAACCTATAAAATCGAAGCATGTCGATTTAAAGATAGTTTCTCAACAATCGCATTTAAAGAACCTATCAAGTCTCAAACTGTTATTCTGTATACTTTACCAAAAGCTCTGGATGTTCCCTCATATTTTTGGTAAAGTTAAGGTTACTTCAAAGGAGGAATGTATAATGGCCCAAAGTCTGACCCAAAAAATACTTACATCACACCTTGTATCGGGTGATTTAGAAAAAGGAAATGAAATCGCGCTTCGCATTGATCAAACGTTAACCCAAGATGCCACAGGAACCATGGCCTATTTACAATTCGAGGCTATGAACCTTTCTAGAGTACAAACCGAGTGCTCGGTAAGTTATATAGATCATAATACTCTCCAAACAGGGTTTGAAAATGCGGATGACCATGCATTTCTGCAAAGTGCGGCTGCACGGTTTGGTGTTCATTTTTCCCGTCCGGGAAATGGAATTTGTCATCAAGTCCATCTTGAACGCTTCGCTAAACCTGGCAAAACTTTACTAGGATCGGACAGTCATACCCCCACCGCCGGCGGAATGGGAATGCTTGCCATGGGTGCAGGGGGGCTTGATGTTGCCGTGGCAATGGGTGGCGGACCTTTTTACCTTCCTAGCCCAAAAGTACTTCGTGTTTGGCTAACCGGGCAACTTTCAGATTGGGTTTCCGCTAAAGACATCATTTTAGAAATTCTCCGCATCCTCTCCGTAAAAGGAGGCGTTGGTAAAATAATCGAGTTCGCCGGACCAGGCGTGAAAACTCTCACGGTTCCAGAGCGAGCAACTATCACAAATATGGGCGCAGAATTAGGAGCGTCTGCTTCAATCTTTCCCAGTGATGAACAAACACTCCGCTTTTTAGAAGCACAAGGACGAGCTCAGGACTGGGTTGCTCTCTCAGCCGATGAAGATGCCACCTATGATGAAGAACTGAAAATTGATCTTTCCTTGCTTGTTCCGATGGTCGCTCAGCCTCATAGCCCAGACAATGTAGTTCCAGTTAGTGATTTATCAGGCACGTCTGTACAGCAGGTTGCCATTGGTAGCTGTACTAATTCCTCATATCAAGACCTGATGCGTGTTAGTCAGATCCTTAAAGGAAAACACGTTCACCCAGACGTGAGCTTAGTGATTTCTCCCGGCTCACGGCAAGTCTTAAGCATGCTTTCCAGCAATGGCGCCTTGACCGATCTCCTAGACAGCGGGGCACGACTGCTTGAATCCACCTGTGGTCCATGTATTGGAATGGGACAATCACCGGTATCTAAAGCTGTCTCCGTCCGGACCTTTAACCGAAATTTCAAAGGGCGTAGCGGAACGCAAGATGCCTCGGTCTTTCTGGCTAGCCCGGAAGTTGCGGCGGCCTGTGCCTTGACAGGAAACTTAACTGATCCCCGAACATTAGGGCTCCCACCCATTATAGAGTTTCCAGAGCAGTTTCGCATCGATGACAGTATGATTTTACCGCCGGGCGATCCTACTACCCCAATTCGGCGTGGTCCAAATATTCAACCCCTTCCCCTTGCCCCCTCACTGGATAACACACTGGATTTACCCATCATCTTAAAACTTGGGGACAATATCACGACTGACGATATCATGCCTGCAGGATCCAAAATACTCCCGCTTCGTTCGAACATTCCAGCCATTTCCGACTATGTCTTTCACAAAATAGACTCTCAGTTTGCTGCTAAAGCTAAGACCCTAAAGCAAAGCATAATTATCGCAGGCCAGAATTATGGACAAGGCTCAAGCCGTGAACACGCCGCCCTTGCCCCGATGTACTTGGGACTGCGCGTGGTATTAGCTCAGAGTTTTGCCCGTATCCACCGCGCCAACCTCATTAATTTTGGCATTCTTCCTCTCACCTTTGCCAATCCGGAAGATCTTGCCCGCCTAAACCCAGGGATGATTCTCCACCTTTCAGATCTGCATCAGGCCATTCAAACCGCTGGCTCTTTTGCCATTACCTCTGATCAGGACTCAAACCCAATTTTGGTCAGACACGATCTCACAGAGCGGCAAGCCAAGATCCTTCTTGCCGGAGGACTTCTGAATGCCACAAAAGCGTCCATCGAGGCGTAAGATCTAAATCTTGTTCTGTTGTATAAAAGCGTGTTATAATTGCTAATATTATAATGATTTATGAAGAGGTGTATTTTATGCTCAGTGATGAAGATCGCAAACTACTCAAGCTCATAGAGGAAGATTGCCGCTTAACACATGAGGACCTGTCCATTGAAACCGGATTGACACCTGAATACATCGCCCAGCGAATAAGCCACTGGGAAAAGGAAAAGATTATTGTCGATTATCGTCCGTTGATCAACTGGGACCGAGCTGGTGATGAAAAAGTATCTGCCCTTATTGAAGTTCGAGTCTTGCCTCAACGAGGTTATGGTTTTGACAAAATCGCCAAACGGATACAGAAATTCGATGAGATCAAATCACTTTTTCTTATGTCTGGCGGATATGACCTATCCCTGCTCATCGAAGGTAAAACAATGCAAGACGTTGCTCTTTTTGTAGCTGAAAAATTAGCTCCTCTCGAGCACGTCCAGAGTACAGCCACCCACTTTGTGCTTCGCCGCTATAAGCAAGACGGGGTCGCGCTTATGGGAGAGGATGAGATACTTCAACGTCTCGTGGTTTCACCATGAATCGTTATCTTGCCGCCCATGTTGTTAGTCTCCCCCCCTCAGGGATCCGCAAGTTTTTTGATCTTGTCGCAACCATGAAAGACGTGATTTCCTTAGGAGTCGGAGAACCCGACTTTGTGACGCCTTGGACCGTGTGCGAAAGTGGCATCTATTCTTTGGAACAAGGACAGACCATGTATACCAGTAACGCCGGCCTCTTTGAGTTGCGTGAAGAACTTTCGTATCATTTAAAGAAAACGTTGGACCTTTCCTACGATCCAAATGAAGAGATTCTTATTACTGCCGGAGCGAGCGAAGCCGTTGATCTCGTGATGCGCGCCGTGCTCGAACCTGGCGATGTTGTTTTAGTTCCCGATCCATCCTACGTATCCTATGCCCCGTGCGCCATCTTGGCCGGAGCAACTGTCCAATTCGTCCCGACCCATGCCAAAGAAGAGTTTCGCTTACGTGTCGAAGACTTAGAGCAAGCATATTCACCCAAAGCCAAACTTCTGGTTCTATCCTACCCCAATAATCCGACTGGTGCGATCATGCGTCGCGAGGACCTTCTCCCCATCGCCGACTTTGTGGAGAAGCACGATCTTCTCGTGCTTGCCGATGATATTTATTCTGATCTCACCTTTGAAGGAACACACGTCTCGTTTGCAAGCTTACCTGGCATGCACGACCGCACACTGTTTGTCAGTGGCTTCTCCAAATCCTACGCCATGACGGGATGGAGAATTGGCTATGTTGCTGGACATGCTGATCTCATCAGCGGACTAACAAAAATTCATCAATTCACCATGCTCTGTGCCCCCATCATGGGGCAAATCGCCTCCTTAGAAGCCTTACGCTCTGCCTCAGAAGCTAAGCAGAAAATGATTGATGCCTATAATCGACGCCGTCGCATAATGGTTCGCGGCTTTCGGCAGATGGGTCTCGAATGTTTCGAACCCTTAGGTGCCTTTTATGTTTTTCCGGATATTACAAAGACCAAATTATCCTCTGAAGAATTTGCCGAAGCACTCTTGAAGGAAGAAAACGTCGCTGTCGTTCCAGGGACCGCTTTTGGGCCTTCCGGCGAAGGACATATACGCTGTTCTTATGCTTACTCCACCGATCAACTTAAGGAAGCCCTTAAAAGGATCACCCGTTTTGTTGAATCTAGGTTAAGCAAATTATAGAGTTGCAGGAACTTGATTGTTATTAAAAGGGCGAAACGAAACTAAACTTTAGTTTCGTTTCGCCCTCTTTCAGCTAATTTTTCCATGTTATCGTTTACATCTTTAACTTTATAATTACATGAAAGAGTAATGTAACATAATCCATACCCCAAAACAGAAAAGATGATAGCTGTCACTAAAAAATCCGGTCCGATATAGACCCCTCCCTCAGAGTATCAATTTCATCTTTCTTCAGCAAATTACGCCTACTCTCTACATATTACTTTACTATATTCTAAATACTTCTGCACCGAAAATCGTACTGCAAGATACCGCAATTACATTGCGGTCATCGCAAATCTTCTTTATCTGTCAAATGTACTTTTAACCGTTATCCAAAGAAACAAAGAAAAAAGGAACCTCTCGGCGCCTCACATCGCAATTACGGGATTAATCCTAAAGTCTCATAAGTGAAAATAAAAAAATGATTAATTTACATTTTTAATAATATCCTTCAAATTTGGAGGTAATTCATCATAATAACTTTTAATATGTTCAAACTTTTCAACTTTAACATCGCCTTCTCCTGCACCTACTCTAATTGTAAGTTGGTCAACGCCAACCTCAACATGCGGACCAACATATGGTCTTAATTGAAGTTTAATTATAAATGAAAATGAACGATAACCCATAGGTCTTTCGGCATCGAGGATTTCAACATCTTCCGGTGTATAAAATGGAGAAATGGTTAAGAACTGTCCATAGTAGTCATTTATCGCTTTTTGGATATAGGGGTTAAGAAGCGTGACAAAAGTATCTTGGTAAAGTTCCTCGTTTGAATGTTCAGGCGCCTTATATGTAGTCTCTGAAGAAGTTGAAGTGTTGCCAACAGACACTTTAGTAACTGCTGATTCAGCCTTTTTACTGCATCCCGTTGTATAGGCAACAAGCAAACAGAAGATTAATAGTAAATAAATCATCTTTTTCATGAAATTATCACTCCTCCTTTTGTGCACAGTAATATAAAAATATACATTGATAACTCAAATTTACTCCCTTGCAAATCTTGACAAAGGCGCCCGGTCTGTCGCCTAACTAGTACTCGTGACACAATTCTCAATTTTCACCTTTAATATACTACCGTTCAAAACCATGGATCTCGTTCTTGCTCCTGCTTACGTCAATTTTCCGTAGCAAGGTGATTCCCGAAAATATGAAAGTGTCTCTAAACAAAAGACTAAAAAGGAAGTGATTATTATTTAGCAACTGCTATATGCAAGCAACACCAAGCAGACTATGCCGATAGAAATCAAAACGCGTTTACTTTTGCTCAACACTTCTCTTGCCTCCTTTTACTATAAGGTTACCATAAGGCAAGAGAATATGTTTCCACATTCTCTTGCCGGAAAAAATGCCTCTAATAATGTAAAGGCTGACTGAATCCGTGAGTTACTCCCGGAGTACGGCCAGCAGACTGATGATAACCTTCCGGGAGTACGGGCCT
>DHJG01000234.1 GCA_002404215.1 Desulfosporosinus sp. UBA4726 | reverse complement strand
AAGAACATAAATAAGAATTGTTCATAGGCTTCAGTAAAGACGATATAAATATGAACGCCTACGAGTGCAATAAATAACCACATAAAGAGATAATGGAGTCCGCGGACTGTTGCTATACCGCCAAAATAGCCCGCATAGCCTGCCAATTGTTCAGGCCAGTAGAGTATGGCTCCGGTAAAAACATGCACCATAGCCATGATGGGGAAGGATATATAGGCTAATTTTTGAAGTGCATTGTATTTTCCCGTTTTTGGATGTTTGCCCATAAACAGATAGTACTTGATTTGAGGCCAAAAGGTTTGAAGATCTTGGGAATTGAGCAAAAAGTCGCTATAGTCATTATTTTTTCCTAAAAAGGAATAGTAAAAACGTACCACTCCATTAATTATCAAGAAATACATAAAGAAAAAGTGGAGATTTCGGACGAGATTCATTGGCATTCCGGGATAAGGGGAATGTATAAACCAACCCGTAATCCCTAAAATCACAAAATTAATTAAATTAATCCAGTGACTTACACGTTGGAAGATTGGGTGGTCCTGTGGATTTACCATGTCCTTGCCTCCTTTTTTATACTTATACAGATATAAGTTCTAAGTAGCCTAATTCTTAAGTTATCAGTGCAACTAAGCAGCCGCCAGCCAAGTTTTCTTTACCAGCCGATTTGGAATTTTTGAACGTCATTGGTTACTGGATTAATAAGGTGAATAGCACATGCTAGGCATGGATCATAGGAACGAACCACTCTGACAATATTTATGGGGTTTTCAAGGTCGGGAACTGGAACACCAATTAGGGCTTGTTCAACCGGACCCCGTACACCTAAGTCATCTCTTGGCGAGAAGTTCCAGGTGGTCGGAACTACCATCTGATAGTTCTCAATTTTATGACCGGCTACTTTGATAAAATGGCCGAGTGCGCCTCGGGGTACTTCTGTCATGCCAGCACCTTGTCCAGTAGCTGGCGCTTCCCAATGATCAGTATCATGGATGCGGAAATCCTTAGATCCCATTTCCTTCTCTAATGCATCTAACCAAGTGAACATATCTTTGACGAGTAGAAGAGTTTCATAAGCCCGGGCAGCATGGCGTGCGACAGCACCTGGTTTAATATTATACTTGGCGATGATGTCCATGAAACCTTTAGGTTGCATAATAAGCATTCGCGCCAGGGGTCCAACTTCTATAGGCTTACCGTCATAGCGAGGGGCTTTAACAAAGGTGTAGGCACCCTGCTTAGCTAGATCAGGTATAGTATCCTCAGTATAGGGCGTCTTACCATTAGCACTGGCCTTGTACCAAGAATATTGAACATCCTCAGTAATCTTCTTTTCATCGATTGCTACGATATTGCTCAAATTGCCATCCGCGATGAGGCCCGATTTAAAGAATAAATCTTTACCTGCATTGTCACGGGCAAATCCGCCATAAGACATATAGTGGGGACTCCCTCCCCCGACACCCGTTTGGGCTAACGGCAGAAGAGGACCAGTGCCGAACGTTAACACATCTTGGAGATAGGTCTTTTCAATAAAATCGAGCTGTTCAAGAAGCATGGAACGGAAATGTTCCACCACTTCTATGTTGGGAAGCATGGTTACGCCACCGACGACAATAGAAGATTGGTGAGGCTGCTTCCCGGCAAATAGTGCAGACATTTTCTTGGCTTTTGCTTGCATCTCCAAAGCTTTAAGGTAGTGCCCAACAGCCATTGTCACTAACTCTGGATCGGTGACACTGAATTCGTCCGGTTTGTAGCGAGGGGTTAAAGGAGCAGTATCTCCGGCCGCAACGAGCTTCACAACTTTTTCTTTAACAGCTAGAAGTCCAGGGTCTTTTCCTTGATATTGGGCGACAGCCATGATATCTAAGTAGTCTAGGGCGCTCAGATGATAAAAATGTAACGGATGGTCATGTAGAAACATAGCCCCAATAATTAGGTTGCGGATAATCCGACCACCAGCTGGAACACTTGCGCCAAAGGCTTTGTCCAGGGCCATAGAAGATGCCCAACCATGGGAACCAGCACAAACCCCGCATACACGTTCTGTAACATACGTAGCATCACGAGGGTCACGACCACGGAGCATTGCTTCAATCCCCCGGTACATGGTGCCTATGACATGTGCATCGACGACTTTGCCATTCTCGACTTCTACTTCAATTCTTAAATGTCCTTCAATGCGAGTTAAAGGATCGATAACAATTTTGGTCATCTACAGTCCCTCCTTATGGTCCTTCTTTAGCCTTCCGCTGGCGACTGTTGCGACCAAGTGAATACCTAAACCCACTGCAGCAGCGCCTCCAATAACCGGTCCGACGGTATCTGCATTAATCGGGCCTAGGCCTGGGATATCAAAGTTTTCTTGTTTGGCATATAACGGACTGAATTCTTTATAAAAACTTTTCTCAGAGCACCCTGAACAGGGGGAGCCGGCATTAATACAAAAGTTGGTATTGTCATTCCACCATACTTGCGCACAGTCAGTGTAAGTCTTTGGACCTTTGCATCCCTTTAAAAGAAGACAATACTGCTTTTGAATAGGATCGTTCCAATCCTTTAAAAATTCCCCATGTTCAAAGTGACCACGCCGTGGACAATTATCATGTAATAAAGTTCCGTAGAATGCTACAGGTCGTTTTTGCGAATCAAGCGCTGGAACCTTCTGATACGTTAAGTAATAAAGGAGTGTGCCGATTAAGGTGGTGGGTTTAACAGGGCAACAGGGAAGATTAATAAGTGGTGTGCTAATCCCCTCGGCTTTAAGGATTTCCCCCACCCCGACGGCACCAGTTGCACAAGCGCCTGGAATTCCAGCCCCCTCGGATGCGCAACTGCCAATGGCGATGATTGCCTGGGCTTTCTGGGCTGCTTCAATAAGAATTTTACGGAAGGGTTTTCCTCCGACCATACAAAAACGGTCTTCTTTGGATGGAATTGCACCTTCTACAATGAGGATATACTTTTCCTTGAGTGCTTCTTGATAGGCCTCTTCAGATTTATTGCCAGATCCTGCCATAATGGTTTCGTGATAGCGAATCGAGAGCATATCTAAAATAAGCTCAGCAGGCGAAGGGTTTAAGGTGGCTATGGCCGATTCCGTGCACCCAGTACAATCCATACCTTCCAACCAGATTACAGGTGGCTTCTTAAGTGCTTGCTCTAGGGCGTTAGCCGCTTGAGGGACAAAAAGTTCAGGTAAGCCAAGTGCTGCGGTTGTTGCTGCAATTAGTTTCATGAAATCACGCCGAGAAACGCCTTTGACCTTGAGTAAATCAAAATTTCCCATAATTGTAGTCCACCTCCTATGTGTTGGCTCTTTGTAGGTATAAATATATTTGATTACGAGAACTTGTATGCATCCTATATTCTAGGATATGTTTGAAATTTCCTGCTTGATCATAGTATATTTTCAGAAAATTTAATTTTTAATTTAATTGTAATCTAATGGAAATATTCCTTCCTCTACTTGAAGAATATAGAGCATGGCGTGTACAATAAGGTATTAGGTTTAGCGGTAGATATAGGAAAACTTACTTTAGGTGGAAGTTTTAACAGGTAAGCTTTGAAAGAATGGTCGTTTAATATGAATCAAGTAGCAAAGGCTATTTACTTTAATGGGATCGTTCAAGGGGTAGGCTTTCGGCCTTTTGTTTTTAAACTGGCAGAAGAACTAAGTATTAAAGGGTGGGTTAATAACTCGAGCCATGGTGTAACTATCCATGCCGAAGGGGACAAGCTGGATTTGTTCTATCATCGTTTGCTTAGAGAAGCCCCGCCTTAGCTAGAATTTTGACTTCACGATCCGTGGAGCGTATACACCGCTCCATTATCGTTTGTTCGAAGGACCGTATGATTTTTTGGTGATGACGAGTGCCAACCTCAGTGGTCGTCCACTCGTGGATTTAGCGTTGCGATTACGGGTTAATCGTGGCCCCTTGGTTCTGGTGGTGGGGTATTTCAAAATAAGCTTTTGACCGAAGCGGTCCTTCAAAACTGTCGGAAAAATGGAATTGAAGTCCTGCGTTCTCGAATGCTCCCTTCAGGGGATGGCGAACTGGCCTTTGGACAACTATTAATTGCGAATGAGGTGTTATGAATGTGTTTAGCCATTCCAGCTAAAGTTGTTACGATGGAGGGATCCATGGCCAAAGTGGATATGATGGGTAATGTTCGTGTTGTCAGTGTTCTCTTGGTTCCAGAGGTCCTAATTGGTGAATATGTTTTAGTTCATGCGGGCTTTGCGATTGGAATTATTGACGATGAAAGCGCAAAGGAAACGGAAGAACTTTTGTTGGAGGTAGCCAATGCCTATGAAGAAGGAGAGTAAGAATCTCTTGGCTAAGGCGGGTGAGTATCTTGAGGAAATCAAGGCTTTAGCCCAGAGCCCGTTTACAATCATGGAAGTCTGTGGAACGCATACTGTAGCCATTGCCAAAAATGCGCTTCGAGATTTGTTGCCCAAGGCGGTCCGCTTAATTTCAGGACCAGGTTGTCCTGTATGTGTGACCGATAGCAGTGATATTGACCGTTATCTATATCTGGCTGCCCAACCAAAGGTTATTACGGCAACCTTTGGGGACATGATTCGCGTGCCAGGGACAAAGAAGAATTTACAGGTCTTGAGAGCAGAAGGGGCGGACGTTCGAGTTGTTTATTCGACCCAAGATGCGTTGGAGTTAGCGCGTAAAAATCTGGACAAAGAGATTGTCTTTCTGGGGATTGGATTTGAAACGACAACTCCAACAGTGGCGGTAAGTTTAGAAACAGCGAAACTTGAAGGAATAGAAAATTACAGCGTACTAGCTATGCATAAGGTCGTTCCCCCAGTTTTAAGACGTTTGGCGGAGGATGATGAACTGGTGGTCGATGCCTTTCTCGACCCGGGACATGTTTGCGCCATTATCGGTATAGAACCGATTAAGTTTATGGCCGAGGACTATGGAAAACCAAGCGTTGTGACTGGCTTCGAAGCCCTTGACATTTTGGAAGCGATTGTTATGCTCCTGCGTCAACGTGTCGAGGGGCGCTCAGAAATTGAAATCCAATATAAACGCGTCGTTAAAGTAGAAGGAAACCCTCATGCTAAAATGTTCATAGAACGGGTCTTTGAGCCGGTTAATGCATCGTGGCGTGGTATCGGACTGATTCCCCAAAGTGGCTTGGGCATACGGGAAGAGTATAGCCCTTGGGATGCGGCTAAGAAATTCTCGTTGCCAGTTTTTGATTCGCAGGAGATACCGGGTTGCCGTTGTGGAGATGTTTTGAAAGGACTCATTTATCCGACTCAATGTCCTTTGTACGGCAGACGTTGTACGCCGATGAAGCCAGTGGGTCCCTGTATGGTGTCTACCGAAGGGTCTTGTGCTACTTACTACCAATATGGACAAAGGAGCGTGGATTAATGGAACGCATCATGTTGGCTCACGGTAGCGGTGGGCGTCTCAGCCATGAATTAATTCGAACTCTCTTCCAGAAACACTTAGGAAATCCCTACCTAGACCAGATGAATGATGCCACACTTTTGCCGGGACGAGGGCACATTGCCGTAACCACAGATTCTTTTGTAGTTTCTCCCTTGTTTTTTCGCGGGGGAAATATCGGTAAGCTGGCGGTATGTGGTACGGTTAATGACCTAGCAGTTAGTGGAGCAATTCCCCAGTTCTTAACGCTTGCACTTATTTTAGAAGAAGGCTTACCTATCGATGACTTGGAACGGATTATTAAGAGTGTTGCGGAGACCGCTACTGAAGCAGGTGTCGTGATCGTTTGCGGGGATACGAAGGTTGTTGAACGCGGGAGCGCGGATAAAATCTTCATTAATACAACGGGAATTGGGTATATTACAGATCGTTTTGTTGGTCCTGAGCGGATTCGTCCCGGCGATGAGATCCTTATTACAGGGACGATTGGAGATCATGGGATTGCAATTTTGTCCGAGCGAGAAGGGCTAGAATTTAAAACCCCAGTTGTTAGCGACTGCGCGCCTTTAAATGGACTTATAGATGCCTTTTATCTGCCCGGAGTTAAATGTATGAGAGACCCTACCCGTGGTGGTGTGGCGACGACGTTAAATGAATTAGCGGAGCAAGCTGGAGTGAGTATGCTTTTGGACGAAAAGCAATTGCCCCTTTCTCCCAGCGTAGAAGGGGCTTGTGAAATGTTAGGGTTAGAGCCCCTTTATTTAGCCAATGAAGGAAAAGTATTAGTTATCGTAGCGCCGGAGGTCGCGGATGAAGTTCTCTCAAACATGCAAGCTCACCCACGAGGACGCCTTGCGACTCGGATTGGGAGAGTCCAAGCAGGAAAGCCGGGACTTGTGCTTATAGAAACCCCTCTTGGGGGAAAACGTATTGTGAGCATGCTGGAAGGTGAACACCTACCCCGTATATGTTAAAGAAACTTCTTGGCTGTCTACGACTCGAACAAGACGTGGTTAGAGCATCGCTAAGGATGGCTTGTGCGCCGTGATGAGGAGAAGGGACCCTTAGCTAAGGTGGCAGTTTAGTTGCACTTAGGCCACGCATACTTGCTAGGTATTTGATATGAGAAAGAGGAGGGTATTATGCGGGTTGCGGTTATTGATGGACAGGGTGGAGGAATTGGGAGACATATTGTAGAGCAGTTGCGCAAACGAATTCCTGAGCTGGATATCCTTGCCTTGGGTACGAATGCTCTTGCTACCGGGGCGATGTTGCGTGCCGGGGCCACAGAGGGGGCTTCAGGGGAGTCCGCGATTTGTTATAATGTAGACCGGGTAGACATTATCGTAGGATCAATTGCGGTTATGATAGTCTATGGTTTGTTGGGGGAAATAACTCCTGCCATGGCTACGGCCATTTCGGCAAGTAAGGCAGACAAATTACTTCTCCCCATACAACGCGGGAATATTCTACTCATAGGTGTTGTCCGAATTCCTCTACCCCACCAGATTGAAGCCCTAGTGACCGAAGTGGAAGAACGACTAAAGGTTAACTGTTCATGAGTTATCAGCAGTGAATTGGGTTATAATTATAGGATGCCGCAAGTTATCCATATATAGATAACTTGCCTTAGTAAAGAGCCAGTTGGCTTATTCTTTATTTGACATAAAGGTACAGAATTGTTAGTATTTTTATTACTAAACTTATAAGAATTAGGGGGGATTAAAGATGAAAATTGTTGATTCTATTACGGATTTGATTGGGCAGACTCCTTTGATCCGTCTACAACGAGTGGTTAAGCCAGGAATGGCCAACGTTTATGTGAAGGTGGAAAATTTTAATCCCGGTGGCAGCGTAAAAGATCGCATAGCCTTGGGGATGATACAGGATGCTGAAAAACGAGGGCTGCTTCAGCCGGGGGGGACTATCATCGAGCCGACAAGTGGGAACACGGGGATTGGGCTGGCTATGATCGCGGCAGCTCGTGGTTATCGCTTAATTGTCGTTCTGCCGGATACCATGAGTGTTGAGCGGCGGATGCTAATGGCCGCCTATGGCGCCGAATTTGTGCTAACGCCTGGAGCAGAGGGCATGAAAGGGGCGATTGAAGCGGCAAATCGATTAGTTAGCGAAAACCCGGATTACTATATGCCTCAACAATTTGAAAACCCTGCTAACCCTGAAACACACCGTCGGAGCACGGCTTTAGAGCTTCTGGACCAGTTGAAGGATATAGATGCTTTTGTTGCCGGGATAGGTACCGGAGGAACAATCACTGGGGTGGGCGAGATATTAAAAGCTCGTAATCCTGAAGTAAAGATCATTGGGGTGGAACCAGCAGCATCTCCAGTCATCTCAGGTGGAAAGCCTGGTCCACATAAAATCCAAGGAATTGGCGCGGGGTTTATTCCCGCAGTTTTAAACCAAACGCTTATAGATCAAATTATTCAAGTGAGTAATGAGGATGCCTATAAGATAGCCAGACGTTTAGCTCGCGAAGAAGGGCTTTTGGTAGGCATCTCATCTGGAGCTGCGGTTAGCGCGGCACTTCAGGTAGCGGCAACCCTAGGAGAGGGTAAAAACGTGGTTGTCATTGCCCCAGATACTGGAGAGCGTTATTTGAGTACTGACCTATTCACTAGCCAAAGCTAATTCAATGTTCGTGGTTTGAATATTGAATAGTTCCTGGGTAAGTTCGACTAAACTTCTGATGAAGTTAATAACTCCTCAGAAGTTTAGTTTTCTATATATTTCTTTACAAGAGAAATTACCCTATGCTAAACTATTTGATAGTGGACTAGCGTAAGGAGGCTTTTTTCATGTCAGGACATTCAAAGTGGGCAAATATTAAACATAAAAAGGGCAAGGCAGATGCCCATAAAGGGAAAATGTTTACAAAACTAGGTCGGGAATTGGTTGTTGCCTCCCGGGCCAGTGGCGGAGACGTTAACGATTATCGGTTAAAGATTGCCATTGAAAACGCCAAGGCAGAAAATGTGCCCAATGAAAATATTCAGCGGGCTATTCTTAAAGGGTCTGGCGGAGCAGATGGAACAACGTACGAAGAGTTGCGTTATGAGGGTTATGCCCCGGGGGGGGTTGCAGTTATGATTGATATTTTAACGGATAATCGTAATCGTACCGCGGGTGAAGTCCGCTATATCTTCTCTAAAAATGGTGGGAACATGGGCGAAACGGGTAGTGTCGGTTGGATGTTTGAAGAAAAAGGCCAATTGACGGTCCTGCGTGAGGGGATGAAGTTAACCGAGGACGACTTCATGATGATGGCCTTAGAAGCGGGGGCTGAGGATTTAGAAACTGATGAGGACAGTTTTGTCGTATTTACCGCTCCTGACGATATGGAGCAGGTAACGAAGGCTCTTATGGAACAAAAAGTTGCCATTAGTGAATCTGTGGTTGGACCGACTCCGAAAAACACCACCGAAATTGCGGATGCAGACCAGGCTCGGAAGATTGTTCGTTTGCTGGAGGCACTGGAGAGTCATGAGGATTCGCAAGGTGTATATTCCAATTTCGAATTAGCGGACGCCCTGGCGGATGAAGAATTTTAAGTCAAATTTATCAAATGAAAGCATAACGATTAAAGTAAGCCCTCTTGGCAAGACTATATCAAAAAGGACTATGTCAGGAGGGCTTTTTACTATGTCTAGATTGAAACTCATAAATCTAGTGCTTGTTATCGGATTAGGTATTGGCATTCTCGTACCGGTTGCAACGTCTTGGTGGTACGATAGAGACCGTGCCGGTATCGCCTTAAATGCTTTACAGGCAGAGACCGCTGCAACGACTCAAGCAGCAAAGACCTATCATTTTGGACTGGAGCAAGGGGTGCTTTCCGTAATCGAAGGAAAACCCGGAGCGAGTGGTCAAGTTATCATAACCGGATTAGATGTTGAGGCTTGGCCAAAGGAAATGTTGGAAATGGCACCCAAGGTCGAGTTTTATTCCTTAGATGAAGTGCAATCGTTTATTGATACAGTCAACGAACCTCTGTGGCGAGAGTAGAAAGGTAAAACGAAGAAAGGGAATCAGCCGTCTTCTGTCGAAATATATAATGTTGAAAGGAAGACGTGCATGATTATTTTAGGAATCGACCCAGGAACGGCCATTATGGGCTACGGATTAATTGAACAAAAAGGTAATCACTTAAGCGCAATCGCTTATGCTTGTTGGCGAACGCCTGCTCATACGCCCCTAGCTGAGCGTTTGTTAATGCTATATGAACAGATCGACCCATTTCTTCAAGAACATCCCCCGGACCACATGGCTGTGGAAGAGCTCTTCTTTAGCCGCAATACTACGACTGCGCTATCTGTCGCCCATGCTCGGGGTGTTATTTTGCTCGCTGGTGCAAAGCGTGGCATTCCTGTGTATGAGTATACTCCATTGCAGGTTAAACAAGCGGTTGTTGGGTATGGTAGGGCTGATAAAAAACAAGTTCAGCAAATGGTCAAAGGATTATTAAGACTGGATGAAATTCCTAGGCCGGACGATACTGCAGATGCTTTAGCCATCGCGATTTGTCATGCCCATAGCTATGCTTTAGACCGGAGAATGGAGGAATTCCGTTGATTGGAATGTTACGAGGTAAGGTGTGGGAAATCCAATCAGAGCGTTTGGTCATTGATGTACAAGGGGTTGGGTATTTACTGACTGTGCCCTATGGCCTCCTGTCCAAGGCAAGTCCTGGACAGGAACTTGTCATATATACTCATGTGGTTATGCGTGAAGACGATTTATCTCTTTATGGATTCTCCTCTCTGGAAGAAAAGCAGCTTTTTCTGGAATTGTTGAGTGTTTCTGGTATTGGTCCTAAAGCAGCCATATCATTACTTTCAACGTTTGGAGCGGTTCAAATTCAGAGTGCTATTGTAAGTGAAAATTGTACCTTATTAACCAAAGTACCAGGTATTGGTAAGAAAACAGCGCAACGACTCATCTTAGAACTTAAAGAGAAATTTAAAGGACATAGTTCTTTCCCAGCAGGGGGAGAAGCGTACTCAGACATATCTGTGCTCTCGCACTCTGAAGCCCTTGAAACATTACTAGCACTTGGCTTTGGTTTGGAAGAAGCCCGTCAGACTCTTGGTCGTGTCCTTAAAGACGGCGGTGATTTAACGACAGAAGAGCAGGTCAAAAAGGCATTACGTTTACTCGCACCAAGTTAGAAAGCTATAAGTTCAGGGTGGTTCTCTTCTCGTCATCACGGCGCTTGGCCATCCTTGGCAACGGGGACACTCGGCCATTCATGGCCAGCGCTGTGGCTTGGCGCAAGTCAGGTTTTCTTTGCTGGCTGTTAAAAAATTGATGGATACGAGAGGAGGACTGAAAAATGGAAGAACGGCTGGTTGCTCCCCAAGAACAACTGACAGATCATGAGGGGGAAGTACTTCGTCCTCATCGTATGGGTGACTATATTGGGCAAAGAAAAGTTAAAGAAAATTTAAGTATCTTTATTCAGGCTGCCTCCACTCGAGGGGAAGCATTGGACCATGTCTTATTATATGGACCGCCTGGTTTAGGGAAAACGACGCTCGCGAATATTATTGCAGCAGAAATGGGCGTCAGTATTCGCACCACGTCTGGTCCGGCGATTGAACGCCCTGGGGATTTAGCAGCAATTCTTACAGCCTTAGAGCCTCGTGATGTGCTTTTTATCGATGAAATCCACCGCTTGAACTGTACAACAGAAGAAATACTTTATTCAGCCATGGAAGATGGATGTTTAG
Organism: Desulfosporosinus sp. UBA4726; assembly: GCA_002404215.1. GTDB lineage: Bacteria > Bacillota > Desulfitobacteriia > Desulfitobacteriales > Desulfitobacteriaceae > Desulfosporosinus. The sequence goes on along the minus strand of DHJG01000234.1, from coordinate 5,770 downwards.
ATATCGTGATCGGAAAAGGGCCAAGTGCCCGTTCGATTCGCTTGTCCCTGCCCCCGTTCACCTTGGTGGGGGCCACAACGCGCGCCGGACAGTTAACCTCTCCCTTACGTGATCGTTTTGGGGTCATTAGTCGGCTAGAATTCTACGAGGTTGAGGATTTAAAGGAAATTGTCCTCAGAGCAGCGAGTATTTTGCGTTTAGATATAACTGACGAAGGTGCGGAAGAAATTGCTCGCCGTTCTCGTGGAACTCCGAGGATTGGCAATCGTTTGTTAAAGCGAGTAAGGGATTTCGCTTTGGTTTGGGAAGACGGCGTCGTTACGCAAACGATAGCTCGAGAAGCACTCAATCGCTTGGAAGTCGATCCTATGGGTTTGGATCAGATTGACCAGAAAGCATTAAAGACCATTATTGAGACCTTTGCTGGAGGACCGGTTGGGCTGGATACACTCGCAGCCACCATTGGGGAAGAGTCAGTAACGCTTGAAGATGTTGTCGAACCATTTTTACTCCAAATGGGATTTTTGCAACGGACTCCTCGTGGTCGCATGGCAACCATCAGGGCTTATCAGCATTTAGGATATTCACTTCCCCAGAATCGGACGGAAAGTGGCCTTTTCCAGGAAGACAATGAGTAGGGGCACGGAGTGGCGTGCCCTTTCACGGATAAGCTAGTCATGATGAGGGAATTTAAAGCATATTAGCGGTGAGAAAAGGACAATCTTAACATAAGAAAGTAGGTGTTAAGATTGCTGCGGATTGTGTATCGGTTCCTCTCTTTAGGAATGTTTTTATTTATACTTCTGCTGAGCCAAACTAAACCATGTCATGCAAACGAGATTTCGGTTGAGCTTGTATGGAAATTGAGTCAGGCTGGGTGGGTCGAAATAGAGGTCGAACAAGGTGACTACCAATTAATTGTAGATAAAACAGTTCTCATATTTCCCAAGGGTTCTACCCTCCAAGTGGGCTGGGGGGGATGGGCTCCTGTTTTGCGGATTAACCATGCAGAATACCAAGTCTTTGGTGGTTCTGTTTTGAAATTGAGGGAGATTGATCAGGGGAGTCTTCGTGTTAAATCGCCGGACGGTAAAGATGTTGTTTATCGTGGAGGACTACAGCTTAATTGGCAGAATAACCATTGGCGATTAATCAATGAAGTAGACAGTGAAGACTACCTCAAAGGCGTTGTGCCGATTGAAATGAGCAATGAATGGGCAAATGGTGGGATAGAGGGGCTCAAGGCTCAAGCCGTGGCCGCTCGGACCTACTTAGTTAAACATACTGAGAACGGTAAAAAGGTGATTACGGATTCTCCTGATATTGATCAGGCTTATGCAGGGAAGATCGTGGAAGGGGAAGCTTCAGCAGCAATTGAGGCTACACGAAACGAAATCCTAGTGGATACTCAGAGTGGGGAACCAATCGAAGCGCTCTATTCTTCGCATAGCGGGGGGTATACAGAAGATGCTAAAAATGTTTGGGGAAAGGTAGATATCAACAATGTGTCTCATCCTGACCCCTATTCACAAGGCGTAGGCGGTGCGGCAGATCATTGGCGCTTTATCATCTCTGCTCCTGTGCTTGGTTCGACCTTTGGTCTGGGGCCAGTCAGAAATATTGAACTTGACAAATTCCCCTCTGGTAGGGTAAAAGGTGTAAGGATGGAAGATGAGTTTGGGCATTCCCAGACTGTTACCGGGCGAGCATTTGTTAAAACGTTTTACCCTTTTGGGCAGCCGATTCGAACGGAGGCTTTTTTGGGAACTTTATTTGAGGCCCAAGCGATCGAGCCAAACCGAGATTCATTCGGTAAATTTGGCCTGAACATATTTCGCGAGTCTCTGGGACAACCGTTGTACCAGCAGGAACAGGGGCCTTTGCTAGCTAGAATTCTTAGTACATCATTAGGGTTGAGTGCTGATTCCCAGCCGTTCGGAGTCTTTATTTTTGAGGGCCGGGGTTGGGGGCATGGTGTAGGGATGTCTCAATGGGGAGCCTTTCATATGGCCCAATTGGGGTATGATTATAAATCCATATTATCGTTTTATTATAATAATGCCTCTGTTCATGAATGATGAAGGATCATCAGATGAACACGGTTGACTGAAAAGAGGAGCATGTAGATTGAATGTGTCGGAGTTTGATTTCGATTTGCCGGAAACGCTGATCGCACAACACCCGGTGGAGCCACGGGACGCTTCCCGTTTAATGGTTGTCAATAGAGATGGTGGAAGGATAGAACATCATACCTTTCGAGATCTTGTATCGCTTTTGCGAATGGGTGATGTACTTGTGCTTAATAACACTCGCGTTATTCCCGCCCGTTTAATTGGAGAAAAAAAAGGTACAGAAGTTAAAATTGAAATCCTACTTTTAAAAAGGCTCGAACTTGACGTTTGGGAGGCGTTAGTTAAACCTGGAAAGCGTCTTAAGGTGGGTCAGAAGGTCCGCTTCGGTGATGGTATACTGGAAGGTGAGCTTCAGGCGATCTTAGAAAACGGGAATCGGAGGATTCATTTTACCTACTCAGGAGTTTTTGAGACCATATTGGATACTCTTGGAACGATGCCCCTGCCACCGTATATTACTGCCCAGCTAGAAGATCAAGGTCGTTATCAGACGGTCTATGCGAAGGAACGAGGGTCTGTGGCTGCGCCTACAGCAGGATTGCATTTTACACCCGAACTTCTGGATGAACTTCGGAAGAAGGGCGTGGAAATCGTGGAGATTCTTCTCCATGTGGGCTTAGGAACCTTTCGACCGGTTAAAGTGGAAGAGATACGTGATCATGTCATGCATTCGGAGTATTACCGTGTGGACACGGAAGTTGCAGACCGAATAAATCGAGCAAAACAAGAAGGACGCCGGGTCATCGCCGTGGGGACAACAGCGGCGCGGACTCTAGAATCCGTGGGTCATCAGGGACGAGTCGCACCAGGTGAAGGATGGACGGATATATTTATTTACCCAGGCTATTCGTTTCAGGTTGTGGATGCCCTCCTGACGAATTTCCATTTTCCGAAATCGACATTGATTATGCTTATCAGTGCTTTAGCAGGACGCGAACTTATTTTAAACGCTTATGAAGTGGCCGTTAAAGAGCAATATCGGTTCTATAGTTTTGGAGATGCCATGCTCATTCTATGAGCAACTAAAAAGAAGGAAGTGAAGGGTTTGACTGCGGTTCATTTGGAAATACTTAAGGAAGATTCTCGAACAAGAGCACGCTTGGGAAAATTACATACTCCCCACGGTGTGATGGATACGCCAGTGTTCATGCCAGTTGGGACCCAAGGCACAGTAAAAACAATCACTCCGGAGGAAATCAAAGAGATTGGAGCCGGGATTATCCTAAGTAACACTTATCATTTATTCTTGCGCCCAGGGCATGAGTTAATTCGGGAAGCGGGTGGTCTGCATCAGTTTATGAACTGGGACGGAGCCATTTTAACGGACAGTGGTGGTTTCCAGGTATTTAGCTTGGGGGATTTACGCACGATAAAGGAGAGCGGTGTGGAATTTCGTTCGCATATCGACGGCTCACGTCAATTCTTAAGCCCAGAAATTGCGACTCAAGTTCAGATGGCTTTGGGATCCGATATTGTGATGGCTTTTGATGAATGCGCACCGTATCCCTGCACTCATGAATACGCCAAAGATTCTTTAGAGCGGACGACTCGTTGGCTTAAACGATGTAAGGAGACCTTGACGACGACGGACACACAAGCTTTGTTTGGAATCGTTCAGGGAGGCATGTTTGAAGATCTACGCCGTCAAAGTGCCGCGGAAATCACAGAACTAGATTTGCCAGGCTATGCTATCGGGGGCTTAAGTGTCGGCGAACCGAAGGAAATGATGTATAAAGTCTTAGATTATACGGTACCTTTACTGCCACGGGAAAAACCTCGTTATCTTATGGGAGTGGGTTCACCGGACGCGTTGATTGAAGGGGTTATGCGAGGGATTGATATGTTTGATTGCGTGCTCCCTACACGGATTGCACGAAATGGAACAGCGATGACCCGGTATGGTAAAGTGATTGTTCGCAACGCTGGATCGGCGCATGATTTCGGCCCGATTGATCCTACCTGCGATTGCTATACATGCCGCAACTATTCGCGGGCTTATATAAGGCACTTGATCAAAGCGGAAGAGGTTTTAGGCATCCGTTTAATGACCATTCATAATTTGCGTTATCTTCAGAACTTAATGCGGGAAATCCGAGAGGCGATCAAGGAAGACCGTTTGCCCGAGTATCGTGAAACGTGTTTTTCTGATTACGGATACGAACAGGACTAGCCTGAGAAGACAGATAACATGTTTCGTAAGTAGAAAGCAATTGGACTTACGTTAATGGATAAGTTAAACTAAACTTCGAGTGATAATTCTCCTAAGTAAGTTTCTATTTAGGATATTGGAGAAGGATTTTAGCTGTGTCATGAGGAATAGTTTTAAGATCAAATAAAGGAGGATTTTGAATATGTTTAATATGTCTTCATCAACAATGTCTTTAGTCCTATATTTTGTGGTTTTTTTCGGTATTATGTATTTCCTAATGATCCGGCCGCAACAGAAACAGGCAAAAAAGCGACAGGCCTTACTTAATGGTATTAAAGTGAGGGATCAGATAATTACAGCTGGCGGACTCTATGGCAAAATTACAAAAGTCAAGGACAATTCCGTTGTATTGCTTATAGCGGATAAAGTAGAGGTTGAAGTGGCTAAGTCTGGAATTGTTAGTGTAGAAAATCGTGACATCGAGCTCGAAAAAGCAAAATAAATAATTGAAATGAGTGTTGAATTCTTGTGCTTAGTAAAGGCTAATAAAAGTTAGAATTTAAAAAGCAAGTGGTACAGACCACTTGCTTTTTAAGCTTGTTTCACAGAAAATGAGAAATCGGGGTGATCACCTGTGCCCTTAGATGATGATCCAATTCAAGAGAAGCAAACCTATGAAGATCTTGTGCGGGTTGACTTGGACCGTTGGGTACTAAGACTACTTAAGCGACCAGGACTGTTGGAACGTACCTCAAAGGTGCTTCAAACTAAAGTCAATGATAAGATTATTCCTGAAAAGGTCCAAACAGTTATTACAGCAACCGTTAAAGGATTGGTTAAATCTGTTGTTTTTGGATTAGATTTTATCCCAAAAAGTTCACCGCTCGAGGGGATTCCTTTGCAAAAGCGTGATCAATTGGCCAGCGGCTTGCTTTCCAAATATAGAAAGATTGCATCTGTCGAAGGTGCCGGAACTGGCGCAGGCGGTTTCACCTTGGCAATTGCCGATTTTCCAGCGCTCATTGCAATCAAGATGAAATTTCTCTTTGAGTTAGCACACATTTATGGATTTTCGACTAAGAATTATCAAGAACGTCTCTTTTTGTTGTATATTTTCCAATTAACCTTTTCGAGTCAGAAGAAACGTCCCGAATTATTTAAGGTCATATTGAATTGGGAGAAGAACATAGGGAGTTGGCCTGCAGAGGAAGGTTATTTACAACAGATCGATTGGGAGCAGTTTCAGAGGGAGTATCGAGATGCTATTGATTTTAGAAAAACACTTCAGCTCATACCCGGCTTAGGTACTGTCGTGGGCGCATGGGCGAATTATAGTCTAATGGATGACTTGGGAATAGTGGGTATGAATTGCTATCGATTACGAATTGCAGGAGGGACTTATTTTGGCGAAGGTCACTCTACAAGAGATTAAAGATGATCCTTATGTACAAGCGTTAATTGATGCCGGAAACCGTCATCTTGCGGCGAT
>DHJG01000134.1 GCA_002404215.1 Desulfosporosinus sp. UBA4726 | reverse complement strand
GCGGTTGTCCTTCAATTCCTGGACTGGTTTCCTTCGCCGGAGTCTCTATCGCTTGATTAACTTCTTTCGGTTGACTCTCTATCTGTTTAGCCTCTTTTGGCTGTTCATCCGGCTTCGCTTGAGATACATTTAACTTTGGTTCCTCAGTATTTTTGTCTTCAGAATGATCCAAATTTATCTCCTTTCCTTTCTGTTGGTCACGTAAACGCTCTGCGTCTTTTTGGTCGACCGTACTTAAATGGTTTTTTACATCTGTTCCCATTGCCACTAGTTTTGTCATCACTTCTTTACTGCTAAAATTTAATTCTTTTGCTAATTCGTGAACACGGATACTCATTTAACCACCCCCACATATTCGACTCCCACATATGCTCCAAGCATCAGCTCCTTGCTAATAAAATAGCCTTAGCAAACCCTTGATCTAAAATAAGAACTGCCGATCGCGGCGAAAGTCCTATCGCATGTCCGATTTCCAGCTTTGTGCCAGTGATAAGCACTGGCAATTTCAAATCACTAGCCCACTGGTCATATTTTTTCTGTGCACCTTGGGCATCCTCCGCAATGACAAGCAGAAATCCTTTTCTTTTTTTCATCATTGCTTCAACCTGGGCATCTCCAGTAGCAATTTTGCTCGCTCGTCGGGCAATCCCTATTAATGACTGGATACGTGTATTCACGAAGAAATCTTCCCTTCCAGATGTGCAAACACTTCAGGATCAACATCCACACCAAAAGCCTTCCGAAATCGGCGCTCTTTAACGGCGGTTTCACAGCAGATTAAGTCAGGACAAAGATATGCGCCACGACCATTCCGTTTTCCAGTGGGATCGAGTTCGACGGTTCCCTCTGGAGTTCTAACAATACGCATGAGTTCTTTCTTGGGCTTCATCTGTTGACACCCCAAACACATCCGCATTGGAATTTTACGTGTCTTCATACCATCACCCCTTCTCTTTCCCCTTAATGCTGATTTCTTCTTCCGTCCGAATGTCCTTCACTGACTCACTAGGGGGTTTCTCAGTTACTTCTTCGTCACCCTGCACGGTTATTTCATTTTCAGCATTACCTAACTCAATGGCAAACTCGTCATTCGTTTCATTGTAATAGTACTCGTTTTCAGGAGTATGCCCATTTTCAGAGGATTGTTTGCTTTCCTCGTATTCCTGATAGTTATCTGTTTCCGCGAATTCATTATATTCCGAGTACTCTTCATATTCGCCGTATTCACTATAATTTTCATACTCTTCTTGCCCTTGAGGAACGAGGTTTAGATCAACAGCTTGGGATTCACTTTTAATATCAATTTTCCAGCCTGTTAGTTTAGCGGCTAAGCGAGCGTTTTGTCCTTCTTTACCGATAGCCAAGGAGAGTTGATAGTCAGGAACAACTACTATTGCAACTTTCTCATTGGGTTTAGGATAGACACCGACGACTTTTGCAGGGGAAAGTGAATTTGCCACGAATTCTTGGGGATCTGTTGAGTAATTTACAATATCGATTTTTTCCCCTTTTAATTCGGTGACAATGGTTCGGACACGAACTCCCTTTGGTCCAACACAAGCACCAACCGGATCAACATTTGAGTCACGAGAATAAACAGCTATTTTAGAACGTGCTCCCGCTTCACGAGAAACGCCCTTGATTTCGACGATGCCATCGTGAATTTCCGGCACCTCAAGTTCAAATAAGCGTTTTATTAGGCCAGGATGGGTTCGGGACAACATGATTTGAGGCCCCTTCGTTGTCTTTTTAACTTCAACCACATACGTTTTGATACGTTCAAAGGATTGGTAGACTTCACCTGGAATTTGTTCCTGAGCAGGTAGAACAGCTTCAACCTTCCCTAAATCGACAATCACATTTTTTTGTTCATATCGCTGAACAACTCCAGTGACAATGTCCCCTTCACGATTAACATATTCATCATAAATCATACTGCGCTCGGCTTCTCTAATGCGCTGAACAACGACTTGCTTTGCTGTTTGTGCCGCAATTCGCCCGAAATCCCGAGGGGTTACCTCGTATTCCACAATGTCCTCAAGTTGATAATTAGGATCATTTTTATGCGCATCCTCTAAACTAACCTGAGTTCGAGAATCCTCCACGATTTCTACAACGGTTTTGCGAGCATACACCTTAAACTCCCCTGTTGATCGATCAATAAGAACTCGGACATTTTGTAATGATCCAAAATTCTTCTTGTATGCGGAAATTAGTGCTGCTTCAATAGCCTCAAAGAGAATCTCCGCAGAAATTCCCCTTCCTTTTTCTAATTCGTGAAGGGCCTCTATGAACTCCATATTCATTTTTCCATTTTCCTCCTTATTCTATTGTATAAAGAAAACCTGGTTTGTACCAAGCTATAGGCGCCCAGCGGAAACCCCTTTAGTTGCACTATGCATTACCATGATTGGCCAAGTGTCCCGAAAGTAATACATTCGGAGCGCTATAATGAAACCCTTAAAATTCTATTGCCAGGTGAGTTCTTTTCGCCAAGGTACGTGGAATTGCAATGCGCTTACCCTCATATTCTAAAACGATTTCATCGTTTATCACCCCGACCAGATTCCCCGAAAATTCATTATACCCTTGGAACGGAGAAGTCGTGTGCACCGTAACCAAACTTCCCTGAAAACGAATAAAGTCCTCATCTTTTTTCAGAGGACGTTCCAACCCAGGAGACGACACTTCCAGCATGTAGGCCTGTGGAATTGGATTGTTTTGATCAAGCATTTCGCTCACCATATGACTTATTGCTGAACAATCATCCATGTCCACGCCACCGTCTTTATCAATATAAAGGCGCAAATACCAATGTGCACCTTCCCTTATGTACTCTACATTCACTAGTTCGAGTCCTTTTTCTTTTACGATTGGCTCTACCAGTAACTCAATCTGATGTTCCATTGCTTGATTCATATTGAACTCGCTCCTTTAACTGCGGTAAAGAACGTCCTCTTTATAGTCTTTACAAAGATGACCTAGAGTTAAGCTACGATTTGAACAAACGAAGGAGCGGGCTAGAACCCACTCCTTTCCAACAATCACTACAAAATTCCTTATACTAATATAGCATATCCCCCAGATATCTGCAACTA
>DHJG01000021.1:7959-8158 GCA_002404215.1 Desulfosporosinus sp. UBA4726 | reverse complement strand
GTTCCCTCCTCCCCGTGACTAACCGCCCATATTCTTCCACTATGGCCTTCTATTATTTGCTTTGCTATGGCTAGCCCTAAACCGCTCCCTTTGCTTCTAGCCGTGTCTGACCGATAGAATCGATCAAAAATGTACGGTAAATCCTCTTCACTAATCCCTGAACCGTTGTCACGCAGCTCAATAATCAGACTGCCCGTTG
>DHJG01000021.1:5273-7697 GCA_002404215.1 Desulfosporosinus sp. UBA4726 | reverse complement strand
ACGTAACCCTTGATTGACGTCACAGGCGTCTTCAAGTCATGCGAAATACTGGAGATCAGTATTTTTCTATTATCCTCATACTTCAGTTGCGTATGAACCGAATCTTTTAGTTTGATGCGCATGAGTTCAAGATCACGACATAATGCTTGAATCTCTTGATCGCCTTCCTCCACAATTGAGTGATCGAGATTTCCTCGACTAATTTCGGCCGCTGCACTTTGCAGATTATGAAGTGGCTTTAAAATACTTCGGGAAAATTGATAGGAAACCACAATATTGCTCAGCATAAACGTTAGGATGAACGTAACACTGATTAACACTAGGAAGGTTGTAAGGTTCGTTGATGATCTATCCAAAGGAGCAAGTAGCAACACGTTCCCTTGGGAACCATCCTTAAACTTCAGCCCGACCAATTGAACGGTATAAGATACAGCCCCAATAACGACTGGTTCTCTTCTCCCTTTCGTATTCCCTGCTTCCAGAAACTTGGCCACATCAATTTTACTGAAATCTAGTGAGGAAAAGATTACCCTTTCATTCTTAATTATAACGAGCTCTCCATTAATTTCAGCAAGTTGTTCCTGGAGATGCCTTTGAAAGTTCTCTTCCTCTACAACCTCAGGAGTGCGCTGCAAAATACTAGTTTCACTATTTAGGAGCTCAAACTTGATCTGTGATAACCGTTGATAGTTTTCAAACGATATATCGTTACCCAGTAATTTACCGAACACAAAAAGAAAAGCCAACGCAATTAAGACAGTAATCAGCATAGGAATGACTACTGTCGAAGCGTTTGCTAAAATTAAGCGCTTTTTGAGGTTCATAACATCACCTAAAATTCCTTTTTATCAAATAAGTAAAACCCTGCTGTAAATAACATTATACCAGATCCTAGCATGATCAAGAACTGGCGCACAATTTTTCCGAGTGGGAAAGAATTTACTAGAAATAAATTATACCAGTCAAGTTGTGTCGTCATTAGCAAACTCGAATATTGAGAAAAGACCACTCCCAACACTTTTAAGACAATAAATACCAAGATGGATACAAAAAAAACGGATATTCCGCTCTTAAAGAGATTCGCTAAAAGGACAATACCTAACGCCAATACAACCATCGGAAACAAGCTCACTAAGTATGAGAACACTGTCCTGACCAAGGAATCCCAGGTCGCTGAATTAGTATTAAATATAAATCCAGCCAACATCGAAAAGATGAGTAGCAAGAGGAGCGTGGCCAAGATAAATAGAACGATGGCTGTGATTTTTGCAGTAAAGATCTTAAATCGGCTCACGGGCCGAGTTAAGGTGATACGCATACTATTCTGAGAAAGCTCCCCTGAAAAACTATCAATCGCGACTAAGGCAGTAAAAAGCGGCAAGATGGTGTTGACCACCACCGACAGAACGAGCATGGGGAATTCAACACTTCCTGCCCCTCTGAGTCCAAAGCCGCTTCTCACAACAACTATAGCCAGTTGACCAATGACAATCACGGCTAGAGAAAGCAAAATGGCCACCAAAGCTTTTTTCTTTTTATAGAGTTTCTCGATTTCATTAACGAGCGCAGCTTGAAACACGGCCATTTCTCTCTACCTCACTTACAAAATAATTTTCCAGTGTCGCATAGTTTTTCAAGATGTTCGGCGTACTCTCGACATTGAGCATCTTGCCATCATAGATCACCCCGATGCGGTTACAGGTCAGCTCTACATCGTGGATCAGATGACTGGAGATGAAAAATGTGGTTTGCTCCCTCTCCGCTAAATACTGAATCATCTTGCGAATATCAATCATGCCCTCGACATCGAGACCATTCAGCGGTTCATCGAGAATGACGACCTTGGGTCGGGATAATACAGCTGCTGCCAAACCTAGACGTTGCTTCATCCCTAGTGAAAACTTTTTGGGCTTTTCCTGCTTATATTTGATCATTCCCGTTAGCTCAAGGACCTCATCAATCCGTTTATTATCCACATCAGAGTAGTAGCGAGCCAACTGCTTCAAGTTATCAAAGGCACTAAGATAGGGATAAGCCTCGGCGATTTCAATCAGACAACCAACTTTTTCCATGGCCAATTCATATTCTTCCATCACACTATAACCGAAGATTTTCACATCTCCGAGCTCCGGTCGGACGAGTCCTGTCATAATTTTCATAGCTGTCGTTTTCCCTGCCCCGTTTGGGCCCAAGAAACCAAAAATATCCCCTTTATAGATGTCTAAGTTAATATCCTTAATTCCCCGTCCATTGCCATATACTTTGGTCAGGTTCTTAATCTCAATAACCTTTTCCATACCTTGACTTGCCTCCTTAACGAGATAAGGCGACTGCCGGGAATTACCCGGCAGTCTTCCATTAAGCTTTTGATCAATTTCGAGACACCCACTTCTAAAAGTGGGTGCTCCGATGTTCAGCTTTAGC